>NZ_JAMYUS010000004.1:0-331807 GCF_040323255.1 Mesorhizobium sp. M0052
TGTTAGGCAGCCTGCCTTATTGATGTTCGCGTCCTCCCTCTCCCCCGTGGTGGGGGGGTGTGGTGTGGCGCTACGCGCTAGGGTGGGGGGGTCGACTTGACACACCAATCATTTGCGTACCGCGCCGAAGGTGATGCCGCGCAGCAATTGTTTGCGAAGCAGGATGGTGAAGACCAGGATCGGCACCAGGAAGATCGTCGTGCCGGCCGCCACCGCCGGCCAGTCCTGGCCGCCTTCGCCGATGATAGTCGGGATGAAGGGCGGTGCGGTTTGCGCCGTGCCGGAGGTGAGCAGTGCCGCGAAGGCATATTCGTTCCAGGCGAAGATCAGGCAGAAGATGGCGGTCGCGGCGATGCCGGTGGTGGCTTGCGGCAGCACGGTGCGCCAGAAGGCCTGCAGCCTGGTGTAGCCGTCGATCATCGCCGCTTCCTCATACTCGCGCGGGATCTCGTCGATGAAGCCTTTCAGCAGCCACACCGCCAGCGACACGTTTACCGCCGTGTAGAGCAGGATCATGCCCAGCGCGGTGTCGGACAGGCCGAGCTCGCGGTACATCAGGTAGATGGGAATCGCGACCGCGATCGGCGGCATGAAGCGCGTCGACAGGATGAAGAACAGAAGGTCATCGGCCAGCGGCACCTTGAAGCGCGAGAAACCATAGGCAGACAGCGTGCCGAGGAAGACCGCGCAGAAGGTCGAGCCGAAGGCGATTATCAGCGAATTGACGAAGCGCGGCAGGAAATTGGACGGGCCGGCAATCACCATGTTGCGCTTGCGCGAGGTCTCGTCGCAGAAACCGGTCGCGGGTCCGAGCGAGTTGATGTACTCGGGCGTTTGCCTGGTGCGCGTCGTGAACAGGTTGCAATAGCCCTCGATGCTCGGCTGGAACAGAATCTTGGGCGGATAGGCGATCGAATCCGGCGGCGTCTTGAAGCTGGTGGCGAAGATCCACAGCAGCGGCACGATCGAGATCAGCGCGTAGAGCACGATGATCGTGCCGGCGATCCGCTTCGAATTGGCTGAGGGGGCGACGACGGAGTGGGCGGTGGTCAGGCTCATCTCTGCTTCACCTTGTTCAGCGCCTTGACGTAGATGTTGGCCAGCCCAAACACCGCGACGAACAGGATGATGGCGAAGGCCGAGGAATATCCGGTGCGCCAGCTCTCGAACGCCTGCCGCTTCAGCGTGATCGAGGCGACCTCGGTGGTCGAGCCCGGCCCGCCACCGGTCAGCAGGTTGACCATGTCGAACATCTTGAAGTTCTCGATGCCTCGAAACAGCACCGCCAGCATGATGAAGGGCAGCGCCATGGGCAGCGTGATCGACCAGAACTGCCGCCAGTTGGACGCGCGGTCGACCTCGGCGGCTTCATAGATGTATTCGGGGATGGAGCGCAGGCCGGCGAGACAGATCAGCATGACATAGGGCGTCCACATCCAGGTGTCGACGATGATGATCGACCACGGCGCCAGCGACACGTTGGACAGCATCTGGATGTCGGTCGGTGGTATCCGGGTGACGAACGAGATGGCGTAGGCGAACAGGCCGATCTGCGGCTCGTAGAGGAAACGCCAGAAATTGCCGACCACCGCCGGCGACAGCATCATCGGCACCAGGATGATGGTCGTCCAGAAGGCGTGGCCGCGAAACTTCCTGTCGATCAGCCACGCCAGCGTGAAACCGATCAGCGTCTGCAGCAGGATCGTCAAGAACACGAAATGCGCCGTCGTCTGCATGGCGATCCAGATGTCCTGGTCGCCGAGGATGCGCTGGTAGTTGGCGAAGCCGAGGTTTTTCACCACCTCGTTCGGGCGGTTCGCGCGGAAGTTGGTGAAGGACAGGTAGATCGCCCAGAACAGCGGGAAGATGTTGATGGCCAAGAGCAACAGGATCGTCGGCGAGATGAACAGCCAGGCGAGGCCCTTGTCGCTGATCCCCCGGACCTTGCGGGCCAACGGCTCCGGGGTCGCCCGGGCAACGTTCTCCGCAGTCCGATTGAGCATGGTGAGTCCTGCTTCGGTCACGTCAAGTCTCGACACTGGAATTTATCTGAACTGCGTCCCGTGCCAAGGGCAGCACGGGACCAAGAGCATGATGCCGAAAAGTGTGAAGCGGTTTTCGGACCACATCATGCTCTCTCTCTTTTTAGCCCTGAGGCGGATGATTTCTGATCGATTCGGCCTGAAAATCATCCGCCTCTGGGGTCAGGCTCGGGAGGAGCCGTTGGTCCGGTTACATCTTGCCGTCGTCCTGGAACACTTGCGTCCAGTCCTTGACCAGGCCGTCAAGCGCGTCCTTGGCCGAACCCTGGCCGGCTACGACATAGTCGTGGAAGCGCTTCTGCGACGCCTGCAGCAGCGGTGCGTAGCTCGGCTCGGCCCAGAAGTCCTTCACGATCGCCATCGAGTCGAGGAAGGTCTGTGCATAGGGCTGGCTGGACGGGAAGGCCGGGTCCTTGACCACCGCGTTCAGGCAGGAATAGCCGCCGAGCGACCACCATTTGGCCTGCACATCCTTGTTGGCGAACCACTTGATGTATTTCAGCGCCGATTCCTGCTTGTCTGAATAGGACACGACCGAAATGCCCTGGCCGCCAAGCTGCGCAAACTGGGCGCTGCCGGGACCCTTCGGATTGACGAAGTAGCCGATCTTGTCACCGCCGACATTCTCGTCCTTCTGCAGGCCGGGCCAGGTGAAGGCGAAGTTCATGTGCATGGCCACCTGACCGGATTTGAAGGCGTCGACGCCTTCGCCCATATAGCTGTTCGAGGCACCCGGAGGCGTGCAGCAATCGTAGAGCGACTTGTAGAACTCCAGGCCTTTGACCGCGTCTGGCGAATTGACGAAGCCTTCCATCTCGTAGGGCTTCTTGGGGTTTTCATACTGGAAGCCGTAGCTGTAGAGCACGTCCATGGCGCCCATGGTGATGCCTTCCGAGCCACGCTCGGTGTAGATCGAAGCGCCATAGACGGTCTTGCCGTCGATCTCGCGCTTCTGGAAGAACTCGGCGACCTGCTTCAGTTGGTCGAAGGTGGTCGGCGGGCCGAGATCCCAGCCATATTTTTCCTTGAATTCCTTCTGCAGCTCCGGCTTGGAGAACCAATCCTTACGGTAGGTCCAGCCGACGACGTCGCCCATGGCCGGCAGCGCCCAGTAGTTCGGCGTGTTCTTCGGCCATTCGGAATAGCCGACGACTGTTGCCGGCACGAAGTCGTCCATGCTGATCTTCTCCTTGTCGAAGAAGTCGTTCAGCTTGACGTAGTGGCCGTTCTCGGCCGAGCCGCCGATCCACTGGCTGTCGCCGATGATCAGGTCGCACAGTTTGCCGTGCGAGTTGAGCTCGTTGAGGAAGCGGTCGGCATAGTTGGTCCACGGCACGAATTCGAATTTCATGCCGATGCCGGTTTCCTTGGTAAAATCCTTGGACAGTTCGACCAGCGCGTTTGCCGGATCCCAGGCGGCCCAGCAAAGCGTCAGGTCTTCAGCGTGCGCGGCGTTCGAGACGGCTGTCGACGCGGTAATCGCCGAGGCCAGCCCCAACGCCAGTTTCAAGCTCGATTTCATGCCTTCCTCCCATTTGCGAAACGCGCCCGGATGGCCGTTTCAAGAACCCCTCAACCCTCGCTCCTCCGAGGGGCTAAACACGGCGCGCTATGCGTCGCCAGGGCGGCGCGGTGCGCCGCAGATGTTTAGTAATTTGTTTAGTGATGCAATTTTTACTAAACAAGGCAAGCGAATTCGTCGCTGCGCCGCAACATGGCGAAACGGCGATTGAAATCGTTGGGAAATGATTGCCGGACGGCTCGCCCGGAAGTTGCTTAGCCGGGGTCGCCTATAATTTTCGTCTGCGGCGTCACCGGCCGAACAGGGGGCGCGGGCGGCAGCAGCGCGCGGATGTCGGCGAAGGGAAAAGTCGGCTCGAATCGGAAGGCCTCGGCCAGGGAGCCGGGAACGCTGTTGCATTGCCCGGCGCGAAACTCATTCTGGACGCGCGCTCTGTCGACATATTGCTCCGGCCACTGCGACTGGTGCGCTCGGATCGCCTGCGTCTTGATATCGCCGTAGGCGGAAATGTCGACGTAATGCGTCGGCGCAAAGCCGGTGCCGCCCATCGTGTCGGCATGCAGCACGGGGACGCCGAACGAGGCCGCGATGCGCACGCCGTCCGACAAAGCACGATGGTCGGCGTGATAGTCGTTGGGGGCATGCGTGATAACCAGATCCGCCGCGGTCTCGCGTATCAGCGCTTTCAGCGAAGCGATCAGTGCCGCATCAGCCACCAGTTCGCCGTCGGGAAAGTCGAGAAAGCGAAGGGTTGCGCCGAGCAGCGCCGCAGCGGCCGCCGCCTCGTCGCGGCGGACACGAGCCAAAACGCTCGGGTCGCCCATGCCGCCCCTGGCGCCATCCGTGGCCACGGCAAAAGTCAGTTCTGCGCCTTGCGTGGCATAGGCAGCCAGCGTACCGAACATGAATATCTCGATGTCGTCGGGATGCGCGCCGAGCGCCAATACCTTCACTGCACTCTCCCCGGAAATGGAAAAACGTGACGAACGGAATCCTGCTCGCCCTCATCGCCTATGCAAGCTATTCGTGCAGCGATGCCGTTATCAAGAGCCTTGGCGGACAGTTCACCGTCTTCGAGATCGGCTTCTTCATCACGCTGTTTGCCGGCTGCTTCCTGTTTTTCAGCCGCCCAGTCGATGAGCGCTGGCGCGACTTCTGGCGCACCGGGCGGCCATGGGCGGTGCAGGCCCGCGCCTGGGCCGGCATCGCCTCGGGCGTGCTCAGCGTCTACGCCTTCACCACCATTCCGCTGGCCGAGACCTATGCACTGATCTTCCTGGCGCCGCTTTGCGTTACCATTCTCTCGACCGTCATCCTGAAAGAAAAGGTCGGTCCATGGCGCTGGCTGGCGGTGGTTGCCGGCTTTGCAGGTGTCATGCTGGTGGTGCGGCCAGGTTTTCGCGAGTTGCATCTCGGACACCTTGCCGCCTTCACGGTGGCCTTCCTTGCCGCGGTCAGCGTCATCCTGATGCGGTCGCTCGCCCAGCAGGAAAAGCGCACCACCATGCTCGGCGTGCTCATCGGTTACGGGCTGCTGTTCAACGGGGCCGGCACCATCGCCACATCGTTCACCCTCCCCAACGCCATGCAGCTGCTGTGGCTGGTGCTGGGCGGCGCCTTTACCGCCGGCGGCCAATTGCTGCAGCTGCTGGCCGCCAAATACGCACCGGCCAACCGCATCGCGCCGACGCATTATTCGCAGATCGTCTGGGCGGTGATCCTCGGTGCGTTGTTCTTCCAGGAGTATCCGGACTGGATATCGCTGGTCGGCTTGGCCGTCGTCGGCGCGTCCGGCCTGCTCACCATGGTGCGCGAGGAGGTGCGGCTGGGCACGGTGCGCTGGAACCCGTTTGCGCGCACGAGGCTTTGAGCCGTTGCACGGTTGTGGTGACCGCTGATATGCGGACGCAATGACGACGAGATCCTTGCCGGAGCTTCCGGTATCCGCCGTGCTGCCGGCCCTGAGCCAGGCGCTCGGCTCCGGCAACAGCGCCGTTCTGGTGGCGCCGCCCGGCGCCGGCAAGACGACGCTGGTGCCGCTGGCGCTGCTCGATGCGCCCTGGCTGGTCGCCGGCAAGATCGTCCTGCTCGAACCGCGCCGGCTCGCCGCCCGCGCCGCCGCCCGCCGCATGGCCGAATTGCTTGATGAAGAGCCTGGCGCCACCGTCGGCTATGCCATGCGCATGGAAAACCGCACATCGGCCCGGACAAAAATCCTGGTCGTCACCGAAGGCGTCCTGGCGCGCATGATCCTAGACGATCCCGAGCTGCCCGGCGTCTCGGCGGTGATTTTCGACGAATTCCACGAGCGCTCGCTCGACGGCGATTTCGGCCTGGCGCTGGCGCTCGACGTGCAGGGCGCGCTGCGGCCGGATTTGCGGCTGCTGGTGATGTCGGCAACGCTCGATGGCGCGCGCGTCGCGAAACTCCTGTCCGGCGCCCCGGTGATCGAAAGCCAAGGCCGTGCGTTCCCCGTAGATGTCAGATACGACGAGCGGCCAGCCGGCGTTCCCATCGAAGACGCCATGGCCAAGGCGATCCGCTCCGCTCTTGCCGGCGAGAGCGGCAGCGTGCTCGCCTTCCTGCCCGGCCAGCGCGAGATCGAGCGCACGGCCGAGCGGCTGCAGGGCCGCCTCGGCGCCGACACCGACATCGTGCCGCTCTACGGCCAGCTCGACAACAGGGCGCAGGATGCAGCCATCAAACCGGCGCTGCCGGGCCGCCGCAAGGTGGTGCTGGCGACGTCGATCGCCGAGACCTCGATCACCATCGACGGCGTGCGCGTCGTCATCGATTCCGGCCTGTCGCGGCTGCCGCGCTACGAGCCGGCAAGCGGCCTGACCCGGCTGGAGACGGTGCGCGTTTCCAGGGCGTCCGCCGACCAGCGCGCCGGCCGCGCCGGGCGCACGCAGCCAGGCGTCACCATCCGCCTCTGGCGGGCCGAGCAGACGGCGGCCCTTCCCGCGTTCACCCCGCCCGAGATTCTGGAAGCCGACCTGTCCGGCCTGCTGCTCGATTGCGCCGCCTTCGGCGTCGCCGATCCGGCGAGCCTGTCCTTCCTCGACCCGCCGCCGGCCCCGGCGCTCAACGAGGCGAGGGCGCTGCTCATGGCGCTGCACGCCATCGACGCGGCCGGACGGCTGACGGAGCAGGGCGGCGCGATGCGCAAGCTGGCGCTGCCGGTAAGGCTGGCGCACATGGTCGCCGAGGCGGCAGGCACCGGCCACGCGCTGGAGGCTGCGATGCTAGCCGTGCTGCTCACCGAGCGTGGCCTCGGCGGCGATGGCGCCGATCTCGAACGGCGGCTCATCCGTTTTCGCACTGAGAAGTCGCCGCGCGCCGTCGGGGCAAGGCAGCTGGCCGAGCGGCTGGCGAAGCAGGCGGGCGGCGCCAAGAGCAGCGAAGCCGCTTCTGCCGGTCTTTTGCTCATCCACGCCTGGCCGGACCGCGTCGCCAGGGCGCGCGGCGAGCGTGGCCGTTTCGTGCTCGCCAACGGCTCCGGTGCAATGGTCGACGCCGCCGATCCGCTGGCCGGCGAGACCTGGCTGGTCGTCGCCGATCTGCAGGGCAAGGCGCAGAACGCCCGCATTACGGCGGCAGCAGCGGTCGACGAGGCCGATATCCGCGCCGCACTGTCAGACAGGATCGTAACGCGCCGCGAGACGAGCTTCGACCGCGAGCGGCGCGCGGTGCGCGTGCGCGAGACCGCCAGGCTCGGCGCCATCACTTTGTCGGAGCGCATGCTGCCCGCACCAACTGGAACAGACGCCGACCGCGCCATCCTGGATGCCTTGCGCGAGCACGGCCTGTCGCTGCTGGAATGGGGCAAGGACGGCGAGACGCTGCGCCAACGGCTTGGCTGGCTGCATCGCGGCCTCGGCGCGCCTTGGCCCGATGTTTCGGAAGCCGCCCTGCTCGAACGCCTCGACGACTGGCTGCTGCCGTTCCTGTCGGGCAAGGCGTCCTTCGCCGCCATCGACCCCGGCACGCTGTCGTCGGGCCTGATGGCGCTGGTGCCGCATGATTTGCAGCGCAAGATCGGCACACTGGCGCCGACCCATTTCGACGCGCCGTCCGGCAGCCATGTGCCGATCCGCTATGACGGCGAATGGCCGGTGCTGGCCATCCGCGTGCAGGAACTGTTCGGCCTTGACCGCCATCCGGCAATCGCCAACGGCACCGTGCCGCTGACGCTCGAGCTGTTGTCGCCGGCGCACCGGCCGATCCAGACGACGCGCGACCTGCCCGGCTTCTGGCGCGGCTCCTGGGCCGATGTGCGCACCGACATGCGCGGCCGCTATCCCCGCCATGTCTGGCCGGAAAATCCGCTGCTCGCTGCGGCCACCGCCCGCGCCAAACCGCGAGGGACCTAGCGCTCGTCCTTTCCCGGCTATAATCCTTGGCCATGATCAACATCGTGCACGCGCCAGACTTCCAGCAAAGCCAGCGGCTGCGCCTCAACACGCTGATCCGGCTGCGCTGGCTGGCCATCGTGGGCCAGAGCCTGGCGGTGCTGGTCGTCGCCTATGGGCTCAAATTCCCGCTGCCGGTCAGCCTCTGCTTCGCGCTGGTCGCCTGCTCGGCCTGGCTTAACCTGGTGCTGACCTTCCGCTATCCGGCGGCGCACCGGCTGACCCCGTTCTCAGCCTTTTTCATCCTGACCTTCGACAGCCTGCAGCTTGCCGGCCTGCTCTATTTGACTGGCGGCCTCACCAACCCGTTCTCGGTGCTGATGACCGTGCCCGTCGTCATCTCGGCGGCGTCGCTGCCGCTGCGGCTGACTGCGGTGCTCGGCGCGCTGGTCATGGCGGCGGCCACGTTGCTGGTCTTCTTCCACCAGCCGCTGCCATGGTATGAGGGCGCGCCGCTGCCCATGCCATTCATCTATGTCGCCGGCATATGGATGGCGGTGTTTTCCTCGATCGCCTTCACCGCCATCTATGCCTTCCGCGTCGCCGAGGAAGCCCGCCTGCTCGCCAATGCGCTTGCCGCCACCGAACTGGTGTTGCAGCGCGAGCAGCATCTGTCGGCGCTCGATGGCCTCGCCGCCGCCGCCGCGCACGAACTCGGCACGCCGCTCGCCACCATCGCCCTTGTCTCCAAGGAAATGGAGAAGGCGCTGGGTAACGATCCGAAATATGGTGAGGATGTGAAGCTGTTGCGGTCGCAGAGCGAGCGCTGCCGCGAGATCCTGAAGCGGCTGACCAGCCTGTCCTCCGAGGGCGAGGCGCATCTGTCGCGTCTGCCGCTGACCTCGCTGGTCGAGGAGGTGACCGCGCCGCACCGCGATTTCGGCATCTCGATCAAGCTTCGGCCGGGCGAGCGCGTCGGCCCCGAACCGGTGGGACGGCGCAACCCCGGCGTCATCTACGGCCTCGGCAATCTGGTCGAGAACGCCGTCGACTTCGCCCGCAACAGTGTGACGGTGCGATGGAGCTGGGACGAGCTCGACGTCACCTTCTCGATCATCGACGACGGGCCGGGCTTTCCCCCCGAAATCATCGATCGCATCGGCGAGCCCTATATGTCGACACGCCAGGGCAACGAGGCTGGCGGTGGCCTGGGTCTCGGGCTGTTCATCGCCAAGACCTTGCTCGAACGCTCCGGCGCCACGCTCGATTTCCGCAATTCGAGCGGACTGGGCGAAGGCGCGATCGTGCAGATATCGTGGCCGCGCACGGTCTTCCTCAACCCGGAATCGGTGGGGATCTCGATGTTCGACACCGCGTAAAAGCCTTGGCGGAGGCGGCAAAATTGGACAATGGCGTTCAGGAACTATATCTGCGTAAAATTAAGGCAGCAGGATTTTTTGAGATAATGACTGGCGAAGAAGCAATTGGCGCAATGGTCGAAGGCGAGGACACCTCGCTGCTCATCGTCGACGACGACAAGCCGTTCCTGACGCGGCTGGCCCGCGCCATGGAAACCAGGGGTTTCGTGGTCGAGACGGCCGAGAGCGTCGAGGAGGCAGTGGCCAAGGCGCGCGCCCACCCGCCGGCCTATGCGGTGGTCGACATGCGGCTTGGCGACGGCAACGGCCTCGACGTCGTCGCCGCCATCCGCGAGAAGCGCGACGATGCCCGCACCGTCATCCTCACCGGCTACGGCAACATCGCCACCGCGGTGACCGCGGTGAAGCTCGGCGCCATCGACTATCTGTCGAAGCCGGCTGACGCCGACGACGTGTTTGCAGCGCTCACCCGCACCGCCGGAGAGCGCGCCGCCCCCCCGGAAAATCCGATGTCGGCCGACCGCGTGCGCTGGGAACACATCCAGCGCGTCTACGAAATGTGCGACCGCAACGTGTCGGAAACCGCGCGCCGGCTCAACATGCATCGCCGCACGCTGCAGCGGATACTCGCCAAGCGCGCACCACGCTGAGGTTCACGCGCCGGCGGCGCCGGCCGCCAATTGCCGAACCTCAGCGCTGCCCCTCACCTGCCTGCCGGCATCCTCTCCCCGGTATAGAGACGGGGGAGAGGGGCGCTCTCATCGCCGGTTTCGCCAATCGCCGGCGTTGCAGGAGACGACGGCGAGGCTGAAGCTGCCTCTTTCTCCCCGTCGCTATGTGGGGAGTTGAGGAATGGTCCGCGAAGCGGACGAAAAGCCAACTGCTTGGCTTTTCGAATGACGAACGTCCGGCAGGACAATGAGGGGCGGCGCCAACGCTGGAAACAGTTGCGCTTGCCGTGCCATCGACCTTTGCCCATCATCGGCAATAACGCCGCCGGAAAACCCGGCAACGGAGCACAGATGCGCGACAAGCAGCCGAAATCCATCCTTCGCGAATTCCTCGACGGCGAGGCGGCGGGCGGCATCATCCTGATGGTTGCGGCAGCCCTTGCGCTGATCGTCGCCAATTCACCATTGGCCGAAACCTATTTCGCCGCTCTCCACGCCTATCTCGGCCCGCTCAGCGTGTCGCACTGGATCAATGATGGGCTGATGGCGGTGTTCTTCCTGCTGGTCGGCCTCGAGATCAAGCGCGAGATGCTCGACGGTCAGCTCTCGACCTGGCCGCGCCGCGTGCTGCCGGGCGTCGCCGCCGCCGGCGGCATGCTGGTTCCCGCACTCGTCTATGTCGCCATCAACCGCAACAACGCCGCCGCGCTCTCCGGCTGGGCGATCCCGACCGCCACCGACATCGCCTTTGCGCTCGGCGTACTGTCGCTGCTCGGCAACCGCGTGCCGGCGTCGCTCAAGATCTTTCTCACCGCGCTCGCCATCATCGACGATCTCGGCGCCGTCATCATCATCGCCATCTTCTACACAAGCGGCCTGTCGCTGGCCTATCTCGGTGCGGCCTTCGCCGTCATCGCGGTGCTCATCGTGCTCAACCGCATGCGGGTGACGAGGCTGACGCCTTACCTCGTGCTCGGCGCCGTGCTGTGGGTGCTCGTGCTGAAATCGGGTGTGCATGCGACGCTGGCCGGCGTGGCGCTGGCGCTCACCATTCCGCTGAAAACTTCTCCCGGCAGCGGGCACGATCTCGACCATTCGCCGCTGCACCGGTTGGAGCACGGCCTGCACAAGATCGTGCCGTTCTTCGTCATCCCGATTTTCGGCTTTGCCAATGCCGGCGTGTCGCTGGCCGGCCTCAGCGCCTCTGCCCTGGTCGAGCCGCTGACGCTCGGCGTTGCCGCCGGCCTGGTGCTGGGCAAGCTGGCCGGCGTCTTCGGCTCCTCGGCGCTGGCGATCCGGCTCGGCTTCGCCGACCTGCCGGTCAATGCCGGCTGGCTGCACATGATCGGCATTTCGCTGCTCTGCGGCATCGGCTTCACCATGAGCCTGTTCATCGGCCTGCTCGCCTTCGCCAACGACATGGCGCTGCAGGACGCCGTCAAGGTCGGCATCCTGGCGGGGTCCTTCGTTGCAGCGCTGCTGGGTGCCGCCGTGCTCCTGATGGCGCCGGCGGCAGGGGTGGAGGAGGTGGTGGAGTAGGTGTTCTTGGGTTCCTCGCCCCCGCAAAGCGGGGCGAGGAACTTGAGCTTCGTCTACTCGCTCTCTCCCGCCAGCGCCGGCACCGCCACACCCGCCAGTTCCGCCGCCAGCAGCCGCGCCGCACCCGCCCGTGCGATGCGCAGCATCAGCGCCTTGCGCGTTGCCGCCGCCATCCGGTGCTCGGGCGCATCGCGCAAAATCTCGGCGCCGTAGCCGTCGGAAAGGATGAAGCCGCATTCCTCCGGGAAGATCTCCGAGGGCACGCCCGGATGGGTGGCGAAGAAGAAGCGGTCGGAGTGCAGCCGATAATCCGGCCATTTGCGGTCGACGCGAAAATCCTCGATCGAGGATTTGATCTCGATGATCCAGATGCCGCCCTGCCGGGTCAGCGCCACAAGGTCGGCGCGCCGCCCGGTGGCCAGCGACAGTTCGGGCAGCACATGCATGCCCATTTGCGTCAGCAGCCGCTGCACGCCACGCCGCACCAGCATGGCGCGTTCGGACTGGCGGCCGTCGATGAGAGGATTGAGGAGAATCGGGGAGATGATCGGCATGGCAGCCACCATGCCAGATTTTGTTCATGGTTTGAACCCGTGCTTGGACGGCGATTATCCGGTTGACAAACCCAAAGTCAAATAGGATTACATGCCTGACAGGGCGGCACAGGGGAAGCTTCAGGCCCCGCTATCAATCTTTAATATATAACTCAAAAAAGGACACAATTATTCCAATAATTACGGCGAGATGAAGTGCCATGTAGACGTATAGCAGGGGGTTCCTCTCGCTCTTTTCCCACCTATTTGCTCTGTTATCTAAAAGACTGAAATATATAAATATCAAGACTGGCGTTGCAGCAAAAAGAAACATCGGAAGTGGCACGGAGCGCCTCAAAGAATATGGAACGCGAACCATACCGTGCGCAATTTCCGAAAGCTACCCAGCCGTAGGGGCATGGCTCTCCTAACAGGAACCAGAAATGCGAGGACTCGTTAACTGATTCGAGTCAAGAGGGCTGGTATGGCTTTTCATGGCAAATCACTTTACGATCCCGTTGAACCTCTGGGGAGGCGGCCATGAAGAAAATCGACTATTCGCACTTGGAGCATGTATCGGTGGTCTTCGAGAAGCGGCCAGACGGCGGGCTTCGTGTATCCAGCCCTGACGTTCCAGGGTTTAGGCTTTCGCATAGCATCCCAGCTTTGGTCACTGCCGACATCATACCTGCGCTGGAAACCATCATCAGTGAGATGGTTGGGAAATCGGTTCGAGTGACGATGACCAGCGCGCGCCTGCCGCTTCCAGATGCGCCTTCTGAGCAGACAACCGCTGACTACGTGGCCAAGATAGCCGCCTAATGATCGCCGTTCGGCTGCTTCAGCGGCATGAATGGGAGAAGCGGCTTCGATCCTATGGCTGTTGTCCCACTGACGGTCTAACTAAACTCAACACTGCCGAATGGTGGCGCTGGCCTTGGGGCGGCCCGCCCTTCAACGTGTCATGTGAGTTCGACGGATCAATGGACGAATGGATGTTTCAGGGCATCATGCGCGATATGGCCGAACTTGCGCCGCCAGACTGGGAATTTAGCGATCCCTACAATGCAGGAAAGCCGAAGACCTAGGAGCTTCAGCCCTGTGCCTCACCGCGCTTCCGCCGCACCAATTCCCTTATCTGCTCATTGGTGAGCTTCGGCGCGTGGGCGATCTTGTTGACGATAGCCTCAAAAGCGGCGTCGGATTTATCCGTTTTCAACTCGTTGGCGGCTTCTTTGAACTTGTCGAGTTGACTCTTGGACTTTTCCTTGATTCCCATGATGGATGCCTTGTTCTTTCTCAGCCTATGTTGACGAAGCAGGAGACGAAGGTTTCGGAAAACTTCGGCTCCCCGGAACTACGGGCCAATCCCATTGGCTTGGCGTTGGCGCTGTTCTCGTCTCCGAGAGGAATGACCGCTTTATGCCGTCTTGGCGCGACGAGATCGTATCACTTTTCCCGAAGAAAAAGAATCCACGGGATCTACATTTCCGACACCTCAATCACAGCCAACGTGTAGCTGCTTGCAATATCCTTCGTGAGAAGCCCCTAGGCATTTGCGTCATAGCCTCAAACAAGGAAACGATCCTCGACAGCCAGGAACTAGAGGTATTCAAGCGAAAGCAGCATCTCTACAACTATCTTGTTCGCTGGCTTCTTGAGCGCCTCACAGCGGCTTGCCGGGAAAAGGCTCGCGTCGATGGCAATGGTCCGGCAAGCCTCTTTGTCACCTTCTCCCGACGATCTGGCACCGACTACCAAGTGATGCGGGACTACTTCGAATTCATGAGGGATGGGCGAGAGCTATTGAAACCGGTCCGCTCAATAGATTGGAGCGTTTTTGATCCTGCCAACATAAGGGTGGAAAATCACGCTGTGCGAGCCGGATTGCAGATTGCCGATGTAGTGACGAGCGCAACGTGCGCTGGCTTGGAGCCAAACGAATACGGGAATGTAGAACCGCGCTATGCGCTATCGCTGAAGGCCCGCTACTTGAAGGAACGGAAGCGCATATTGAACTGCGGCCTGACATTGATCCCGCCGATAGGGCGCTCCCCGCTCAGTAAAGAGCAGGGAGCATTTATCGCCGAATTAATCAAGGTGACAGGCCCCCGGACCCCTGATGCACATCGCTAGGATGCTGCTGCCCTAGGGCAACTCGGGGTAGCTCCGGCGCTTGCCTGCCATCCCAAATATGACATTTTTCCTATCGGCGTTCAATACGTTGTACAGAAAAAAGCTTCTTGGAGGGCTTGGTGCGAACGCCCTTCAACGAGTAGTGGCGATCAACAGAGCCGCACTTTGGGCAGACCGGACCATTCGGCCAAAGGATGCCTTCCACATGCTCGAAAGCCTTGGCTTCGTCGTGGAACTCGGGGCGGGACAGAACGGACATGGAAATCTCCTATGCCCTTACCCCACGTAATCACTTTGGGTTTGTCAACCGGATAATCGCCTGTGCCATGGCGATGTATGATTGACAAACCATAGGCGAATTTTCTCTCGCAATGATAAGAAGCACAGTCCTTGGCACGAGGGGAGACACCATGGGGTTTTTGGGATTCATCAACCGGCTTTTCCCCGCGACCGAAGAGTTGCGCCGGTACTCAGCGATCGCGGGTCCCTATTCATTCATGTTTCTGGTGAAGCGCATCCCAGCCGAAAACCGGAAATTCGTACGCTTCCGCCTCAGCCATATGGGAGCGGTCCAGGATAGTTGCACATTCAGCGTCGAGGAGTTCGGTTCCCTCGTTGATGCCGTCCTGAAGACAAAGGCAGAGCTAGATGACCCACTGCTCACGAGCGCTACCCAGCCGTAGGGGAATGGCGGCGATTATACGGTTGACAGAACTGAGGCTGCGACTTGATCCGAGCGCCTTCTGCGATCGCACCATATCTGTATCGGCGCGGTCTGGTATTGCTCCGGAACGCCCCTGCGTCCGCCGATCAACTTCCGTTCTTAGCTATAAGGCGGCCGGACTAAAGTCTTGCGCCGTGAACGCAAAGGTCTGATGTAACCGCTTTGGTTCCGTTCTTGTCCCTTGGACGTTCCCGTATTTTAGTCAGTCGAGATACTACCTATATGGCCGAAGCCGGCCTGTTCTCGAGTAGCGCAGCCCCCGCAATGTCATCCAAAATCGGGCAATCCGGCCGGTCGTCACCATGGCAGGCCTGGATCAGCGTCTGCAAGGTCGTGCGCATCGACTGCAGCTCGCGCACCTTTTCCTCGATGGCGCTCACATGGGCGGCGGCAATCTCGCGCACATCGTGGCTGGCGCGGCTGCGATCGCGGTAGAGCGCCATCAGCTGGCGGCAATCGTCGATTGAAAAGCCGAGGTTGCGGGCACGGCGCAGGAAGGCCAGCCGATGGATGTCGTCGCTGGAATAATCGCGATAGCCATTGCCGGCGCGCGCCGGCGCGATCAGGCCGATCTCTTCATAGTAGCGGATGGTCTTGGCCGGCAGGCCGGACCGCGCCGCGGCATCGCCTACATTCATTGTGATTCCTCGATGTGGTTCCCTGATTCTAGGCTATCCGACAGGGCCGCCCATTGTTTTTCCTTCACAATCCCGTGAGTCCTGTTGCCGAAATGCCATAGTTGACGGCTTACCGGCACGTAAGCTCCTGCATATAGGCATCGCGCGCTTGGCAAGCAAAGCAAATGCCAGCATGAATGATTTCAGGAAAAGCGGCCGTAACGTGTCGCGACATCTTGGCGGGGCATCGGACCATTTCATGCGCATGAAGTCATTTGCAATCGTCGCCGCACTTGCGTTGTCGGCCGCGATCTCGGGTTGCAGCACGATCGGCTCGCAACTGTTCACCAACAACTACGGTTCGGTGAACGATGCAGGCTACCAACTGCCGCGCATCCCGATCGAGAGGGTGCCGCTGAAGTACCACCGGCAAGAGGTGAACTACGACACCTCGGAAAAGCCGGGCACCATCGTCGTCGATACCCAGAACAAGTTTCTCTACTTCGTCGAAGGCGACGGCCGGGCGATCCGCTACGGCATCGGCGTCGGCCGCGAAGGCTTTGAATGGCACGGCACCGCCCATATCGCGCTGAAGCGCGAATGGCCGACCTGGACGCCGCCGCGGCAGATGATCCAGCGCCAGCCGGAGCTAGCGAAGTTCGCGAGCGGCATGGAGCCGGGCTTGAAGAACCCGCTCGGCGCGCGCGCCATGTATCTGTTCAACAAGGGCGGCGACATGGGCTACCGCCTGCACGGCAGTCCGGAATGGAATTCGATCGGCAAGGCGATGTCGTCAGGCTGCATCCGGCTGATGAACCAGGACATCATCGACCTCTACGACCGCACGTCGGTCGGTGCCAAGGTCATCGTGATGTAGGGACCATGATCCGGAACCGAGGTCCACGAAAGCGAAAAGTGGAACCGGTTTTCGGGAAGATCATGGTCAAAATAGGCGTTACCCTTCGTACGCGGACCGTCTAGGCAACAACGGACGTCCAAAACAGAAAACCGGGCAATCTGGCCCGGTTTTTTGTTGCTCGCTCGAATGCGTGAAGGGGTCTTAGGAGACCTGCTCGACCTGCTGTACTTCCGGCACGAAGTGGCGGAGCAGGTTCTGGATGCCGTGCTTCAGCGTCGCCGTCGAGGACGGGCAGCCGGCGCAGGCGCCCTTCATGTGCAGGAACACGGTGCCGTTCTCGAAGCCGCGGAAGGTGATGTCGCCGCCATCCTGGGCAACCGCCGGGCGCACCCTGGTGTCGAGCAGTTCCTTGATGGTGATGACCAGTTGCTCATCGGCCTTGTCGTAGAATTCGCCGGTCTGGCTGGTCTCGGCGGCGGGGCCGGCGTTGATCATCACGGGCGCGCCCGACATGAAATGCTCCATGATGGCGCCCAGGATCGCCGGCTTCAGGTGCTGCCAGTCCGGGCCGTCCTTGGTCACGGTGATGAAGTCATAGCCGAAGAAGACGCCGGTCACGCCGGGGATCTCGAACAGCCGGCCGGCCAGCGGCGAGGCGCTGGCTGCACTGTCGGCGTCGCGGAAATCGGCGGTGCCTTCAACAAGGACTTCCTTGCCGGGCAGGAACTTCAGCGTTGCCGGGTTCGGCGTCGATTCGGTCTGGATGAACATGGCCGTCTCCGTGCCCCAGTCGGGCAGCTAGTTTGGAATAGTTCTAAATAGGCTCAATCGGCTGGACATTCAAGCGAAACGCGTCGCTCAAAACGGCTGGCTGGCGGAATGTTTTTGCTGGCTGGGAATGAATCCCGCGCGGGCTATAAATCCAGGATCGTGATGTTATCCGAAACCGCTTCACACTTCCGGCATCACTCTCTATGCGAGGCTGTCGATCTCCTCGTCAGACAGGTTCTGCGGCACCACTGTGACCGGAATAGGGAAGGCGGCGCCCTTGCCGGCAACAGCCCCGACCAGCGGCCCGGGTCCTTCCTTGCCGGCACCTGCCGCCAGCACCAGGATGGCGATGTCCTGGTCTTCCTCGATCAGCTTGTGGATCTCTTCGGTCGGCTTGCCTTCGCGCACCACCATCTCGGGCTCGATGCCAAGCTTCTGGCGCACCTTGTTGGCGTAGCCGTCGAGTGCCGCGCGTGCCGTGGCATTGGCTTCCTCGCGCATGATCTTCTCGACGCCCAGCCAGTGCTGAAAGTCGTCCGGTGTGATGATGTAGAGCAGCACCAGCGTGCCGCTGGTGCTCTGCGCCCGCTTGGAGGCGTAGGCGACGGCGCGCTCGCACTCCGGCGTGTCGTCGATGATCGTCAGGAATTTCCTGCGATGGCCGGCTTCGCGACTGAGGCGTTTGGAGACCATGTCTATCTACTCGATGTTTTCGGCCGCAATCTGCCACCGCGGCAGACCGGCGGCAAGCCGCCGGCCTTGGGCCAGAATGGTGCGGTGCACTGACGGTAGGATCAGCCCTGCAACAGGCCTATAATGTCGCGTACCGTCTTCATGGTGGTCTCAGCCAGCGCGCCGGCGCGTTCGCCGCCGTCTCTCAGCACCGCGTCGACATAGGCGCGGTCGCCTTCGATGCGGCGCATCTCGCCGGCGATCGGCGCCAGTTTTTCCACGGCAAGGTCGGCGAGCGCCGGCTTGAACACGGAAAACTGCTGGCCGCCGAACTCCTTCAGCACGTCCGCCTTCGACATCTCGGCCAGCCCTGCATAGATGCCGACCAGGTTTTCCGCTTCCGGGCGGCTTTCCAGGCCGTCGACTTCGCTTGGCAACGCTTCCGGGTCGGTCTTGGCCTTGCGGATCTTCTTCGAGATGGTGTCGGCATCGTCGGTCAAATTGATGCGCGACAGGTCGGACGGGTCCGACTTCGACATTTTCTTCGAACCGTCGCGCAGGCTCATGATGCGCGCCGCCGGCCCGCCGATCACCGGTTCGGTTATCGGGAAGAACCCGTTTACCGTCTCTTCGCCAACCTGCATCTCGACGCCGACGCCAAGACTGGCGATGCGGCTCGAAAAATCATTATTGAACTTTTGCGCGATGTCGCGGGTCAGCTCCAGATGCTGCTTTTGGTCCTCGCCCACCGGCACATGGGTCGCGCGGTAGAGCAGGATGTCGGCCGCCATCAGCGAGGGATACGCAAGCAGGCCCAGCGAGGCGTTCTCGCGGTCCTTGCCGGCCTTGTCCTTGAACTGCGTCATCTTGTTCATCCAGCCGATGCGCGCCACGCAGTTGAAGATCCAGGCAAGCTCGGCATGCTGCATCACCCGCGACTGGTTGAAGACGATGTGCTTCTTCGGGTCGATGCCGGAGGCGAGGAAGGCAGCGGTGATCGAGCGGGTTTGGTCGGCAAGGTCGTCATGGACGAGCTGCGCGGTCAGCGAATGCAGGTCGACGACGCAATAGATGCAGTCTGACGTGTCCTGAAGCGCAACGAATTTCTTGATGGCGCCGAGATAGTTGCCGAGATGCAGATTGCCGGTCGGCTGTACCCCGGAAAAGACGAGCTGTTTGAAGGCGGTCATGGGTTCCTCATGGGCTTGTGGAGGGCCGATTAAGCGTGTTTCCGAAAAGTTGCAGACCTTTCGGAGCCAATCACGCGGCTGGGAAACCACGCGCGGCGAAAGTCTTGCGACGGCGCGCTTATGGACGAAGGGGCGGAGAGGATCAAGACCGGTGTTGCTGTTAGCTCGCCCGGACTATTCGTCCAGATCGGCCTTTGGCGCTGGCGCCGCTGCCTTGCCCGAGCCGCGTTTCACATTGCGCCGGATCATGCCGAAATCGGCGCCGCCGGTGGCAAAGGCCGTGATGAAGTAGAGCAGAGCGCCACCGGCTACCAATGAGAGAAGCGTCACGGCCTTGATCACCAGTGGCGAGCCGGGGCCGAGCCTGACGGCCAGCCAGTGCTCGGCGAAATAGAGCGCCACCGCCATCACCGCAGCCGACAGCACCAGGCGCGGAATGCGCTTCAACAGCGGCACGTCGCGGCCCCAATGGCCACGTCGGATCAGCACCGCAAGCAGCATCACCGCGTTGACCCAGCCGGCGACGGCCGAGGCCACCGCAATGCCGGGCGCGCCCATTTTGGGGAACAGCGTCAGCGCGGTGATCACGTTCACGCCGACCGAGATGGCGGCGAACATCATCGGCGTGCGCGTGTCCTCGCGGGCGAAATAGCCGGGAGTGAAAGCCTTGATCAGCACGAAGGCCGGCAGGCCGAGGCCAAAGATCGCCAGGATTGCGGCCACCGTCGGCGTCGAGCCGTTGGCGGCGAAGGCGCCGCGCTCATAGACCAGCCGCACGATCGGCTCCGCCATCACCCACAGTGCCGCCGCCGCCGGCAAGGTCATGAACAGGGTGAACTCGACCGAGCGGTTCTGCAGATTGGCCGCCTCGACCAGATTGCCCGATTTCAGCGCTCGCGACAGCTCCGGCAGCAGCACGATGGCAACGGCAACGCCGACGACGCCAAGCGGCAGCTGGTAGATGCGGTCAGCGTAAGCGAGCGACGACACGGCGCTGTCCTGCGCCGACGCGATCGCCGTGCCGATCAGCTGGTTGATCTGGGTGATGCCGCCGGTGATCGCCGCCGGCAGCGCCAGGATCAGCAGGCGCTTGACGTTGGGCGTCATCTTCGGCCGGCGAAAGCCGATGGCGATGCCGGCATTGCGCACCGCCACCCAGACGATGGCAAGCTGTACCAGCCCCGCCGCCAGCACGCCCCAGGACAGGCTGAAACCAACCTCACGGGCATCCATGCCGTGGTACCAGGCGTAGCCGAGCACGCTAATCAGGATGATGTTGAGGAATGCGGGCGCCACGGCAGCCGCGAAATAGCGGCGCAGCGAATTCAGCATGCCGGCCATCATGGCTGCGAGCGACATGCAGATGAGATACGGGAACATGATCGTCGCCAGCAGGACGGTCGTCTCGAATTTGCCCGGCGTGTCGGCAAAGCCCGGCGCCACGAGATAGCGCACGATCAGCGGCATCGCCAATTCCATGACGATGGTCAGCGCCAGAAGTGCGGTGAACAGGACGCCGAACACTTCCTCCGAAAAGCGCTTGGCGCCGTCGGTGCCGTGGGTCTCGATCTCCTTGGCAAACAGCGGCACGAAAGCGGCGTTGAAGGCGCCTTCGGCAAACAGCCGGCGAAACGTGTTGGGAAACTGGAAGGCGGCGTTGAAGGCGTCCGCCACCGGCCCGGTGCCGAGTGCGGCCGCCATCAGCATTTCGCGGCCAAAGCCAAGGGCGCGGCTCATCAGCGTGCCGGACGCAACCGTGGCGAATTTTTTGACGAGGCTCATGCGCGGGGAGATTGCCTGGATGATCGGGACAAAGGGGATGATTGGGACAAAGTGATGGTCACTCGGCCGCCGCCTTGGCCTTGCCGCCGCGCTCTGGGACAACGCCTTCAAGCGCCGCGATCAGCCTGGCGTGGATGGTGGCGGTGCGTGCCGGGTTGTCGATCTTCTGCCCCGTAAGGTCGGTGACATAGAAAGTGTCGATCACCTTCTCGCCGAAGGTGGTGATGTGAGCCGAGGCGATGTCGAGCGAGAGATCGGACAACGCACTGGTGATTTCCGACAACAGCCCAGGCCGGTCCAGTCCCTCGACCTCGATCACCGAAAACCGGTTCGACAGCGTGTTGCGGATTTCGGCGCGCGGCGGAATCTTGAACACCTTGGCGCCGCGCCGCGGCCGGGTGCGCTTCTCGATCATCTCCGGCAGCCAGCTCTTGCCCGACAGCACGTCCTCGATCAGCCGGCCGACGCGCTCGGCGCGACGGCGCTCATCCTCGTCGCGGTCGAATTCCCGTGAGATCAGGATGATGTCCAGCGCGCGGCCGTCGGACGTGGTGAAGATCTGCGCGTCGACGATGTTGCCGCCGGCGCCGGCACAGGCGCCGGCAATGACCGAAAGCAGGCGCGGATGGTCCTGCGCCAGCACGGTGATCTCGGTCACCGCCTCGAATTGGTGGGTCCTGACCACGGTGGCGAGCTTCTTGCCTGCCGCGTCGGCTTCGCGAATGAATTCGGCATGGCGCAGCTGATCGGGGAGGTCGACCGTCAGCAGATAGTTCTCGTAATGCAGGCCGACATAGCGCTTGCGGGCCTTGTCCGGCCAATCGGCCAGCGCCTCGGCCAGCCGCTCGCGCGCCGCCGCCGTCCGCTTGGCGCGCGACACTTCCGAGAAGCCGCCGGTCAAAAGCAGTTCGGTCTCGTAGTAGAGCGTGCGCAGGAGCTGGCCCTTCCAGCCGTTCCACACGCCCGGCCCGACACCCCTGATGTCGCAGACGGTCAGGATCAACAGCATTTTTAGCCGCTCGACCGATTGCACGATCGAGGCGAAATCCTCGATCGTCTTGCGGTCGTTGAGGTCGCGCGTCTGCGCCGTCATCGACATCACCAGATGGTTCTCGACCAGCCAGGCGACTGTCTCGGTGTCGGCCGCCGACAGCCCCATATGCGGGCAGATGCGGCGCGCGATCCGGGCGCCGGCCTCTGAGTGATCCTCCGGCCGGCCCTTGGCGATGTCGTGCAGCAGCACCGCGACATAGAGCGCCTCGCGGCTCTTCTCTAGCCCCGGCATCAGCGTGTGCGAGAGCGGATGCACCTTTTCGCCGTCGCCGCGCTCGATCTCGGCCAAGACGCCGATGCAGCGGATCAGGTGCTCGTCCACCGTATAGTGGTGGTACATCGAGAACTGCATCATGGCGACTATTCTGCCGAAATCGGGGATCAGCCTGCCGAGCAGGCCGGCCTCGTTCATGCGCCGCAAATTAAGCTCGGCATTGCGGTCCGAGGTCAGGATGTCGAGGAACAGCCGGTTGGCCTCCTCGTCGCGCCGCAGCGACTTGTTGACCAGACCGAGCGAGCGGGTGAGCAGCTTCAGCGCATCGGGATGGAACTCCAGCCCGTGCTTGTCGGCGAACCAGAACAGCCTGAGCAGATTGACCGGGTCGCGCTCGAACACGCTGTCGTCGGCGACGTTGATGCGGTGATTGTCGACAATGAAGTCCGACGTGCCTGCCAGCTTGCGCTTGCGGCGCTGGAAGGTGAGGAAGATGCGGTTGAAGCCGGGCACATGCTTGGCCTGCTCTTCCTCGAGCGCGGCGCAGAAGATGCGGGTGAGGTCGCCGACATCCTTGGCGACGAGGAAGTAATGCTTCATGAAGCGCTCGACCGCCGACAGACCGGGATGGGTGGTGTAGCCCAGCCGTTCGGCGATCTCGCGCTGGATATCGAAATGCAGCCGTTCCTCTGGCTTGCCGGTGAGGAAATGCATGTGGCAGCGCACCGCCCACAGGAAGTCTTCGGCCTTCTGGAATTCGCGGTACTCGGCCTCGGTGAAGACACCTTTCTCGACCAATTCCTCGCCGGTGCGCACGCGATAGAAGTATTTGGCGATCCAGAACAGCGTCTGCAAATCGCGCAGGCCGCCCTTGCCGTCCTTGACGTTGGGCTCGACCAGATAGCGGCTTTCGCCGGCCTTGGCATGGCGATCGTCGCGTTCGGCGAGCTTGGCCTGCACATATTCCGGTCCGGTGGTGCGCACCACTTCATGGTCGAAGCGAGCGAGCAATTCGTCGAAGAGCTTCTGTTCGCCCCACAGGAACCGCGCTTCCAGGATCGTGGTGCGGATGGTGATATCGCTGCGCGACAGCCTGAGACACTCGTCGATGTTGCGGGTGGCGTGGCCAACCTTCAACCCGAGGTCCCACAGCATATAGAGCATATATTCGACGATCTGTTCGCCCCACGGCGTCTGCTTGTAGGGCAGCAGGAACAACAGGTCGATGTCGGAGCCCGGCGCCAGCGTGCCGCGGCCATAGCCGCCGACGGCGACGACCGCCATGCGCTCTGCGGTCGAGGGGCTTTTCACCCGGTAGACGTGGGTCGCGGCGAACTCGTAGAGGGCGCGGATGATCTCGTCCATCAGATGCGACAGCCGGGCGGCGCAGGCCGTGCCGCTGCCATCGTCCATCAGCATGCGCTCGGCAACCTTGCGGCCCTCGGTCAGCCGATCCTTCAGCAGCCGGAGCGCACCGACGCGCGCGCCGGGCTCGATGCCGCTGGCCGCCGAGATCAGCGCCGTCATGTCGCGGCGCAAAGCCTCGCTGTCGATCAGCGCGTCGAGCTTGAGGGAGATTTTTGCCATGGATTGCCGGTGGGCCTCGCCTTTGCGCGGCGTCTATAGCGCGTTTTCACGGCGCTGTGTATGGGGCGGACGGACGCGTCGGCCGCGATACCAGAAAGGGATGATCATCTCGCGCCGGAGCCGGAAGAGATCGGCGATCTGCCGCGTCAACCGCCTGGTCTCGATCCTTACCTTGGCGGTGATTGGCCTGGGGCGCCGTTTACCTATCCCGCTTGCCACCCATTCCTCTGTTCGCTCCTGCTTGAGCAGGCTTGGCAATCTCACCGGACTGTCGCCGAGGAATTGTGCCTGCAGGCACAATGCTGGGACGAGTTGGTAAATGACCTTGTCGGACGAGGTAGCAAAACGCGGATTGAAGATGAGGTGATCGACGGGAATGCTGATCTCATTCGTTGCCGCAAGAAGGTCCCGCGCGGCCTGTCTGGACAGGATGTATCCCGCCGTACCGATATGGAGCCCGTGCAGTCTGCTCGCAGAAAAACCGTGGCCGCAGGCAACTTGCTTGCGTGAAATTACGGTCCGGTTGAAGAACGTTTCCAACTTGACGATGTCCGCATCGGCGGGAATCCAGCCCGCATCGGCAAGCAAAGCGCCGGCTTTGTCCGGGAAAACGACATCGTCCTCGAAAATCGCCGCGTAAGCATCCTCACCTGCAGCGATCGTCGACCAACACTGTTGGTGGCTGAGCAGGCAGGCAATCTCGGCGTCGGCCAGGCGCAAATGCTTCTTGCCCTGCGGCATTTCGGCCAGATCCGGCCGATCTCGCGCATCGATGGCGGCGACCCGCTCGAAGGCGATGCCGATGCGCGCGAACTCCGCCGTTACATGGGCGAGGCGATCGCGGGACCGATCGAGATTGATAATCAGGCATTTCATTTGGGTGGGATCGATGCAGTGGGACGCGCGTCCATAGCATGGGAACAAAGTTGCGTAAGCGATTTTCCCTCGATGTGCGCGATGACGGCCACGATCGAAAAGTGGAAATCGCCCCTTGACCTTCCAGTTACTGGAAGCACTACCTCCTCACCCAGACAGATATAAGGCACTTTTCGATGGCGCATTCCGAGCATCACCACCACGCGCACGCGGCCGATGGCAACTGCTGTACGGCAAAGGCTGCTGAGCCGGCCGCCGAAGCAGTGGTGCGCGATCCGGTCTGCGGCATGAGCGTCGATCCGGCAGCCGGTAAGCCGACGGCCGAGCATGGCGGCCGTCTCTTTCACTTCTGCAGCGAGGGTTGCCGTACGAAATTCGTCGCCGGGCCCGAAAAATACCTGACCGCCACCGACCCCGTCTGTGGCATGAGTGTCGACCGCGCTACCGCCAGGCATTTTTTCCGCCACGAAGGCCAGGGTTTCTATTTCTGCTCGGCCGGCTGCCGGGCGAAGTTCGAGGCCGAGCCGCAAAACTATCTCGGTGACAGGCCGACGCCGTCGCCAGTGCGGAAAGGCACGCAATACACCTGCCCGATGCATCCCGAAGTGATAAGAGACAAGCCCGGCTCCTGCCCGATCTGCGGCATGGCGCTTGAGCCGATGGGCGTTCCCACTGGCGATGAGGGCCCGAACCCCGAACTGGTAGACTTCACCAGACGGTTCTGGGTCAGCGCGGTGCTGTCCCTGCCGCTGCTGATCGTTGCCATGGCGCCGATGCTCGGCCTGACGTTCCAGGCGTTTGTCGACGGGCGAACGATGGTCTGGCTGGAATTGGCGCTGGCCAGCCCCGTCGTGCTGTGGGCGGCCTTCCCGTTCTTCCACCGAGGCTGGGAGTCGCTGGTCAACCGCAGCCCCAATATGTGGACGCTGATTTCGCTCGGTGTCGGCGCTGCCTATCTCTACAGCGTGGCGGCCACTCTGTTCCCGGACATTTTTCCACACCAGTTCCGCGGTCATGGCGGCACAGTGCCGGTCTATTTCGAGGCAGCCGCCGTCATCGTCGCGCTGGTATTCCTCGGTCAGGTGCTCGAATTGCGGGCGCGCGAAAAGACCGGCTCGGCCATCCGTGCGCTGCTCGACCTGGCGCCGAAGACGGCACGGCTGATCGGGGAGGACGGCTCCGACACCGACGTGCCGCTCGTTGCGGTCAAGGCCGGCGACCACCTACGCCTCCGTCCGGGCGACGCCGTGCCGGTCGACGGCACTGTAACGGAAGGCCGTTCCTCCATCGACGAATCGATGATCTCGGGCGAGCCGCTGCCGGTCGAAAAAACGAAAGGCGATGCCTTGACCGGCGGCACGCTCAACAAGAACGGTTCGCTGATCATGCGCGCCGAAAAGGTCGGCTCCGAAACGACGCTTTCGCGCATCGTCGAGCTGGTCGCAAAGGCGCAGCGTTCGCGCGCGCCGATTCAAGGTTTAGCCGATCGCGTCTCCTTCTACTTCGTGCCGGCCGTCGTGCTGGTCGCGCTCATGGCCTTTGCCGCCTGGGCGATCTTCGGTCCCGAACCCAGCTTGATCTTTGCCATCGTCTCGGCGGTCTCGGTGCTGATCATCGCCTGCCCCTGCGCGCTCGGCCTGGCGACGCCGATGTCGATCATGACTGCCACCGGGCGCGGGGCGCACGCGGGCGTGCTGATCAAGGACGCGGCCGCGCTCGAGCGCTTCGCTTCGGTCGACACGTTGATCGTCGACAAGACCGGCACCTTGACCGAAGGCAAGCCTCGCTTGACCGATGTCGTCGCTGCCGAAGGCCTGTCTGAGAATGAATTGCTGGCGCTCGCCGCCGGCCTGGAAAAAGGCTCGGAGCATCCGCTGGCCGAGGCCATTGTCGGCGGCGCCGGCGAACGCGGCCTGACGCTCGTTGAGGCCGGCGGCTTCGACGCCGTCACCGGCAAGGGCGTATCCGGCACGGTGTCTGGCAGGAAGGTTTCGCTCGGCAACGCCGCCATGATGGCCGATGTCGGCATCGACACCGCTTCCCTGTCGGCCAGGGCCGAGGCGCTGCAGGCAGAAGGCAAGACGGCGATGTTCGTTGCGGTGGACAAAAAACTGGCCGGCATTGTCGCGGTCGCCGATCCGGTCAAGGCAACGACAGCCGAGGCGATCAGGGCGCTGCACGACAGAGGCTTGCGGATCATCATGGCGACCGGCGACAATGAATGCACGGCGCGCGCCATCGCCAAAAGCCTTGGCATTGACGAGGTGCGCGCCGGCCTGCTGCCGGAACAAAAGGCAGCCCTTGTCGAGGAGTTGCGTGCGAAAGGTGCCGGCGTAGCCATGGCCGGCGACGGCGTCAACGATGCGCCGGCCCTGGCCAGCGCCGATGTCGGCATCGCCATGGGCACCGGCGCCGATGTCGCTGTCGAGAGCGCCGGCATTACGCTGGTCAAGGGCGATCTCAACGGCATCGTCAGGGCCCGAACGCTCGCCCAGGGGACGATCCGCAACATCCGCCAGAATCTGTTTTTCGCCTTCCTCTACAATGTGCTTGGCGTGCCGGTTGCCGCCGGCGTGCTCTATCCGCTCACCGGCACGCTTTTGTCGCCGATGCTGGCGGCGGCGGCCATGAGCCTGTCTTCGGTTTCGGTCATCGCCAACGCATTGCGGCTGCGGACGTTGAAACTCTGAGCAAAGCCCCCAGATACGAATATCAATCAACAGGAGATCATGGATGACCTTGGCTAAGAAGATCGTGCTTTTGATGATGGCGGCGGGAATGCTGCTTGCCGTTTTCCTCGAAAGCGTCCCGGCGCAATCCGAAGAGATGAAACACGACATGGGCGCGATGGGCGCGCAAGGTCCTTCGACCGACGGCTACAAGGCGGCGATGGACAAGATGCACACCGACATGATGATCGAATATTCCGGCAATGCCGATGTCGATTTCGTGCGCGGCATGATCCCGCATCATCGGGGCGCGATCGACATGGCCAAGGTGGAACTCGCCAATGGCAAGGATCCCGAAATCCGCAAGCTGGCCGAAGATGTCATCGCCGCGCAGGAAGCCGAGATCGCCAAGATGCAGGCCTGGCTCGCCGCCCATCCGGCGAAGTAAGGCAGCAACGGCCATGCCGGAGAGATTCATTCTGGATTTCTCTCCGTGCTTGTGATGCCATTCGCATCGATTACACGGCGCCAGGAGCCCACATGCCATCGACGATAAGAGCCACCACACTGCCTTCGGGCGAGGCCGTCCAGGTGCTGGGACAGGGCACATGGAAGATGGGCGAGGATTCCCGCCGCCGCGCCGGCGAGGTCAATGCCCTGAAGCTCGGGCTGGACCTCGGCATCACGTTGATCGACACCGCTGAAATGTATGCCAGCGGCGGCGCCGAGGAGGTGGTAGCGGAAGCCATTGCCGGGCGCCGCGACGAACTCTTTCTTGTCTCCAAGGTATTGCCGTCCAATGCCTCGCGCGCCGGCGTGGCGCGGGCCTGCGAAAACAGCTTGAAGCGCCTGCGCACCGACCGCATCGATCTCTATCTCCTGCACTGGCCGGGCAGTGTGCCTCTATCTGAAACCGTCGAGGCTTTCGAGGCGCTGAAGGAGGCCGGCAAGATACGCCACTGGGGTGTCAGCAATTTCGACACCGACGAAATGGAGGAGCTGACCGGCCTGTCGTCTGGCAATCATGTCCAGACCAACCAGGTGCTCTACAATCTGTCGCGGCGCGGCCCCGAATTCGATCTCGCACCGTGGAGCCGGCAGCGCGGCATCCCGCTGATGGCCTATTCGCCGGTCGAGCAGGGCGCGCTGGCGCGCAATTCCAGGCTGGAAACCATCGCCGCCCGCCACAACGCCACGGCAGCACAGATCGCGCTTGCCTGGGTGATGGCGCAGCCCGGTGTCATCGCCATCCCGAAGGCGAGCAGCCAGGAGCATGTCCGCCAGAATGTTGCCGCGCTCGACATCGAGCTGACGGCCGAAGACCTCGCCGAACTCGACCGCGCCTTTCCACCGCCGACGCGCAAGCGCGGGCTGGAGATGATCTAGATTGGAACGGGTTTCGACCGGGTATCATCATACGGCGTATAGAGTCGGAGCCATGACGGTCACGTCGCTGCGCGACGGTTACGTCGACATGCCAATCAGGCGGCTGCGCCAGCCCGGAGACCGGACATTCGGTGACAACCTGCCCTCGCATGTACCGCTCGTCGACGGTGCGCTCAGGCTGTCGGTCAACGCCTTCGCCATCGATGACGGCGACGACATCACGCTGATCGACACAGGGGCTTCGAACGCCTGGCACCCGACAATGGGGCACCTGCCCGAGGCGCTGCGCGAGGCGAAGATCGCCACCGACCGGATTCGGACTGTTGCTTTCACCCACACCCATCTCGACCATATACACGGGCTCATCCTTGCCGATGGTGGCGACGGCTTCCCGCAGCTCTCTCGCCTGCTTGTCCCGCGCGCTGAGCTCGGCATGTTTCGCGACGTGGCGAGGCTGGAATGCTTCCACGATCGCGCCCAGCCTCTCGATGCTGGACAGCGCGTCAGCGCTGACATCGATACGATCGGCTCCGCTGGCCATGAAGCCGGCCACACTTGCTTTCGCGTTGTGAGCGCAGGCGAAACACTGTTGATCTGGGGCGACATCGTACATGTGCCGTCGCTTCAATTCGCTCGACCCGAGATCACGTGGGAATTCGACGCAGACCAGCAGCAGGCGAGGGCAAGCCGGTTGCAAATGCTGGCGCTTGCGGCCAACAACGACTGCTACGTCGCCGGCGCGCATCTTGATTCGCCCGGCGTCGGCCGGGTTTTTCGAACCGAGACGGCTTTCCGCTTCGAGCCCTTGTAGCACTCTAGCCGAGCGCCGCCCGCGCCCGTCGCAACGCGCGCGAAAACACTGCGGTGTCGTCGAAGGCGCGCGCCAGCGTGAGCGCGCCCTGGATGGCGCCGACCGTTTCTTCGGCGAGTTCGTCCGCCCTGGCAGCGCTGTGCCCGCTTCGGGTCAGCGCTTCGGCAAGATGCGCCACCCAGCGGCCGAAATAGCTTTTGATCGCAATGGCGAAGAGGTCGCGGGATTCGTCCAGCGCGAAGGCGCCGATCAGGCACACCCGGCGTCCCGAGCGGAAATAGCTGTCGGTCGCTTCGAACATCCGATCGATACCCGTGCGAGGGTAGGCCCTGTCCTGCAACGGCACGAAGACATTCTCCTCGAACCAGCCATTTATATGGGCAATGACAGCCGCCGCCATCTCTTCCTTGCCGCCGGGGAAGAAGTGGTAAAGGCTGCCTTTGCCTAGGCCGGTCGCCGCACCGATCCGCGCCAGGCTCGCCCCTTCATAGCCGTGTTCGCGGAAAACCTCGCCGATGATGGAGAGCAAATCGGCGCGATCGGGCGCGATCCTGCGCATGCGCTAGTTTTTCCGCTTGAGCATGATCTTTGCCGAAAACCGCGACACAGCTCTAGGGATCATATTCTAAAATCCGAGTTCGGACAGGCCGGGATGGTCGTCCGGTCGGCGGCCGAGCGGCCAGTGATATTTGCGCTCACCCTCGGCGATCGGCAGGTCGTTGATGCTGGCGACGCGCCTACGCATCAGCCCGGCCGCGTCGAATTCCCAATTCTCATTGCCGTAGGAGCGGAACCAGTGGCCACTGTCGTCGCGCCATTCATAGGCAAAGCGCACCGCGATGCGGTTGTCGTTCCAGGTCCAGACCTCCTTGATCAGGCGGTAGTCGAGCTCGCGAGCCCATTTGCGCGTGAGGAAGGAGACGATCTCATTTCTGCCCGAGACGAACTCGGCGCGGTTGCGCCAGGTGCTGTCCCGCGTATAGGCGAGCGAAACCCGTTCGGGATCGCGGCTGTTCCAGGCGTCTTCGGCAAGCCGAGCCTTCTGCGCGGCGGTCTCGGCGGTGAAGGGCGGCAGCGGCGGACGGCTCATGTCATTCTCCCATCGGCAAAGGCGATGGCGAGCATTGTACCAATCGGTACAATTGGTCAAGGCCGAAATCGGGCTAGGTTTTCCCCGCCAGCCCCTTCAGCCGGTAGAGCGCTTCCAGCGCCTCGCGCGGCGTCATCTCGTCTGGATTGATCTCACCCAGCGCTGCGCCCAATGCGTCGCTCTCCGCAGGCTTTGCCGCTTCCCGCTTCATTGCCACCGAAAACAGCGGCAGATCGTCGACCAGTCGGTTCGCCTTGCCGGAGACATCGCCTTCCTCGAGCTGATGCAGCACCTCTTTGGCGCGGCCGACCACCGCTTCCGGCAGACCGGCAAGGCGAGCGACCTGAACGCCATAGGAGCGATCGGCGGCACCCTTGCCGACCTCGTGCAGGAAGACGACGTCGCCTTCCCACTCCTTGACCCGCATCGTGACATTGTGCAGTCGCGGCAGCTTGCCGGAGAGTGCCGTCATTTCGTGGAAATGAGTGGCGAAGATCGCCCGGCAGCGGTTCTTCTCGTGCAGATACTCGACCGCCGCCCAGGCGATCGACAGGCCATCGAAAGTGGCGGTGCCGCGGCCGATTTCGTCGAGGATCACCAGCGCCCGCTCACCGGCCTGGTTGAGGATCGCCGCCGTCTCGACCATCTCGACCATAAAGGTGGAGCGGCCACGCGCCAGATCGTCCGAGGCGCCGACCCGCGAGAACAACCGGTCGACGACGCCGATATGGGCCGATGTCGCCGGCACGAAGGAACCGGTTTGGGCGAGGATGGCGATCAGTGCGTTTTGCCGCAGGAAGGTCGACTTACCGCCCATATTCGGACCGGTGAGCAGCCAGATCGCGCCGGCCTTGGCCCCGTCTTGCGGCGACAGATCGCAATCATTGGCGACGAACGGCCCTTCGCCCGAGCGCCGCAGCGCCTGTTCCACCACCGGATGGCGTCCGCCCGAGATATCGAAGGCGAGGCTGGAATCGACCAGCGGCCGGCACCAGGCTTCACTCTCCGACAACAGCGCGAGCGCCGCCGACACGTCGAGTACGGCAAGCGCATCGGCGCCGGCGCGGATCTTCTGCGCCTCGGCGACCGCCTCTGTCGTCAGCGTGTCGAAAGCGGCAAGCTCGATGCTCAGCGCCCGGTCGGCGGCATTGGCGATTTTGGTCTCGAGTTCGGCAAGTTCGGTCGTGGTGAAACGCATGGCGTTGGCCATGGTCTGGCGGTGGATGAAGCGCGCCTTGGCGCCGTCGCTTCCGGTCATGATTGAATGGTGGTTGGCCGTCACCTCGATGTAATAGCCCAGCACATTGTTGTGGCGGATTTTCAGCGAGCGGATGCCGGTCTCCTCGATCAGCGAGCGCTCCAGTCCGGCGATCACCTTGCGCGATTCGTCGCGCAGCGCCCGCATTTCGTCGAGCTCGGCATGGTAGCCGCCGCGCACGAAGCCGCCGTCGCGCCTGAGCAGCGGCAGTTCCTCGCCAAGAGCCTGGGCCAGATGCTTGGCCAGCGCACGCGGCAGCGCCTTTATCGCGGCAAGTGCCGCTGTCAGCTCCGCGGGCAGGACGGCCGTTCCGAACAGTTCGGCAATGGTGGCCGCCGCTTCGAAGCCGGCACGCAGCGCGCCGAGATCGCGCGGGCCGCCGCGGTTGAGCGCCAGCCGCGACAGCGCCCGCGGCATGTCGGCGACGCTCTTCAGGCCTGACCGCACCGCCTGGCAAAGCTGCGTCTCCGCACGGAAGAACGACACAGAATCGAGCCTGGCGCCGATCGCCGCCGGGTCAGTTAGCGGCGCCATCAGCCGGTCGGCGAACAGCCTGGCGCCGCCGCCGGTGACCGTGCGGTCTATAGCCTTGAACAGCGAGCCGTCGCGGCTGCCCGACAGCGTGCGCAACAGTTCCAGATTGCCGCGTGTCGCAGGATCGATGAACAGCGTCGAGCCCTGCTCCTCGCGTTCGGGACGCGACAAAGGCGGCCGCTCGGCCTTCTGCGTCTTTTCGACATAGGCGATGGCGCCCGAGATCGCCGACAATTCGGCGCGCGAGAAGGCACCGAAACTGTCAGGCGTCGCCACTTCGAAGAAGCGCGCGATCCGCCCCGCTGCCGAAGCCGAATCGAAAAGCGACGGCGGCTGCGGGCTGGCGACGCGGCCGATGACGTCGAACACCGGCTTCAACTCGGGATCGTAAAACACCGGCTCGGCGACGATCAGCTCGCGCGGGTCGACGCGGAAGACATCGGCCAGCAGGCGGTCGGTCGTGGTTTCGGCGACGCGGAAGACGCCGGTCGAGATCTCGATCCAGGCCAGGGCGAAGGCGTCACCGCTGTTGCCGCCCTTCACCCGCCCTAGCGCCATCAGGAAGCTCGATTCCGACGGCGCCAGCAATTTATCCTCGGTGATGGTGCCTGGCGTCACCAGGCGCACCACGTCACGGCGTACGACCGATTTGCCGCCGCGCTTCCTGGCTTCCGCCGGGTCCTCGATCTGCTCGCAGACGGCAACGCGAAAACCTTGGCCGATCAGCTTTTGCAGATAGTCGTCGGCCGCATGCACCGGCACGCCGCACATCGGAATGTCGTTACCCTGGTGCTTGCCGCGCTTGGTCAGGACGATGCCCAGCGCCTTGCTCGCCTTTTCGGCGTCGTCGAAGAACAGCTCGTAAAAATCGCCCATGCGGTAGAACAGCAGAGAATCCGGGTTCGCCGCCTTGATCTCGATAAACTGCTCCATCATCGGCGTGACGCTGCCGACGGGCGCAGGCGGTGTCACCTCGGGGGCGTCGGTTTCTGCTGAAGTGTGCATGTTCATGCCCGCACGCTAGCAGATGTGGGTGCGGGGTTTAATGCCGGCGGCCCGAAAAGCAGGGGACGACCGGCCTCGACGGCGGCTTGTGCTCCCTCTACGCCGGGTGAAGCCGTTGGTTGCTTCGGGCGCCAACCAGACCCTATGATCGCCATGGCGGGGATAAGCGGCATGGATCAGGACAAACAGGAGGCGTTCGAAGAGCTGGTCGGTCCGGCTGGATCGGCGCTTGAGCGCCTGCTGCTGTTGGCGGCGCGGCGCGTCCACCGCACCAAAAGCAAGCTTAGGGGGACAGTGCGCAAGCGCGTCCCCTTCCTCCTGCCGAAACACGGACCGCTGTCCGATGTCGATGGCGGCATCGAGATGTCGCTGCATGTGCTCAGCCGCGACCCGCTGGTGCTCTATGTCCCGATTGGCGGAGCCCGTCCGCTCTATCCGCTGGCGGCCCTTGGCCGGCGCCTGGCGGGACGGCGCGTCACCTTCCTGACGATGCAGACCTGGACCATGGAGCGGCCGGCGGTCATCTCCCGGATGGGCCGCGACCTCGCCTGGTACGCCGGCCGCTTTCCGCTGCACGAGATCATCTTCCTGTGCAACACCGAGGAAGAGCGCCGTCTCGTCGCGGCTGCGGGCGGCAATGCCATCTTCTCCAACCACAATCTGATGGTATCGGAGGATATCTTCCGGCCGCTGCCGGACGTGCCGGTCGAATTCGACGCCGTCTACAATGGCCGCATCTCGCCGATCAAACGCCATCACCTGGCCTTCGACATAGAGCGGCTGGCCCACATCACCTATTCGATCGGCGAATTGCCGCCGGTTGCCGCCCGCGCCTTTGTCCGGCGACTGCAGGCGCAATCGCTGCTGCACCAGATCGCCAATCCGCTCGTCGACGGCTGGCCGGGCAAGCTGACGGCGCAACAGGTCAACCACGTCTACAACCAGGCCGCCGTCGGGCTGTGCCTGTCGGCCGTGGAAGGAGCGATGTACTCCTCGATGGAATATCTGATGGCCGGCCTTCCGATCGTCAGTACGCCGAGCCTTGGCGGTCGCGACGTCTATTTCGATCCGGATTATTGCATCGTCGCCGATCCGGAACCGGCTGCCATTCGCCGCGCCGTCGAGACGCTGCGAGATCGTGCCATACCGCGTCAGCACATCCGCCGCCGCACGCTGGAGAAGGTTCACGCCCAGCGCATCGAACTCATGGCGTTCCTGACTGCATTGCTGCGGCGCAAGGGAAGCCGTGCGCCACCCATCGAGACTTGGCCTTTCCCCGGCACAGACGGCATGATGCGTCGGGGAACGGTGCGCGAAATCGCTGCCTTCGTCAGCGAGCCAGAGCCGACGTGACGCCGTTCGACCTCGGGAGATTTCGCTGCGGGCGTGAAGATTGCTTGGCGGTTTACAGCGGTGGCGTGTAGCCTTGATTCAGAAGTTTCAAAAACACGCACCCGTCTCAAGGGTGCGGCACCGGCGAGGAAATCAAAAGCATCATGGCCAAGAAAACCGAAAACAGCGGCCCCTCCGTCAGCGCCGAGGAGGCGCTGGAATTCCACGCCATGGGCCGCCCCGGCAAGCTGGAGATCGTCGCCACCAAGCCGATGGCGACGCAGCGCGATCTGAGCCTCGCCTATTCGCCGGGTGTCGCGGTTCCTGTGCTGGCCATTGCCGAAGACCCCAGCCGCGCTTTCGACTACACGACGCGCGGCAACATGGTCGCCGTCATATCCAACGGCACCGCCATTCTCGGCCTCGGCAATCTCGGCGCGCTGGCCTCCAAGCCGGTTATGGAAGGCAAGGCGGTGCTGTTCAAGCGTTTCGCCGATGTCGACTCCATCGACCTCGAAGTCGACACCGAGGATGCCGACGAGTTCATCAATTGCGTGCGCTTTCTTGGGCCGTCTTTCGGCGGCATCAACCTGGAAGACATCAAGGCGCCGGAATGCTTCATCATCGAGCAGCGGCTGCGTGAATTGATGGACATCCCGGTCTTCCATGACGACCAGCACGGCACCGCCATCATCTCGGCCGCCGGGCTGATCAACGCGCTGGAGATCACCGGCCGCGACATGAAGACCACGAAAATGGTCTGCAACGGCGCCGGCGCCGCCGGTATCGCCTGCATCGAACTGATGAAGGCGATGGGCTTTGCCCCCGAGAACATCATCCTGTGCGACACCAAGGGCGTCGTCTACCAGGGCCGCACCGAAGGCATGAACCAGTGGAAGTCGGCGCATGCGGTCAAGACCGACACGCGCAGCCTGGCCGAGGCGCTGGACGGCGCCGACGTCTTCCTCGGCCTGTCGGCCAAGGGCGCATTGACCACCAGGATGGTGCAGTCGATGGCCAAGAACCCGATCATCTTCGCCATGGCCAATCCCGACCCGGAGATCACGCCGGAGGAAGTGGCCGAAATCCGCACCGACGCCATCATGGCCACCGGGCGTTCCGACTACCCCAACCAGGTCAACAATGTGCTGGGCTTCCCCTACATCTTCCGCGGTGCGCTGGATGTCAGGGCCACCACCATCAATGACCACATGAAGATCGCCGCAGCGAGAGCGCTGGCCGACCTGGCGCGCAAGGACGTGCCCGACGATGTCGCCGCCGCCTATCAGGGCAACCGGCCGAAATTCGGCCCGAACTACATCATCCCGGTGCCGTTCGATCCGCGCCTGATCTCGGCCATCCCGCTCGCGGTGGCCAAGGCGGCGATGGAGTCAGGCGTCGCCCGCAAGCCTATCCTCGACCTCGACCGCTACGCGCAGGAGCTGTCGGCCCGCCGCGACCCGATCGCCTCGACCTTGCAGCGCATCTACGATCGCGTCCGCCGCCAGCCCAAGCGCATCGTCTTTGCCGAGGGCGAGGAAGAACAGGTGATGCGCGCCGCCGTCTCCTATGTGAACCAGAAGCTCGGCACCGCGATCCTGCTCGGCCGCGACGATGTCATCAAGGAAAACGCCAGGCACGCCGGCATCGACCTCAACAAGCAAGGCATCGAGATCATCAATGCCAGGCTGTCGCGCCGCAACGGCATCTATACCGATTATCTCTACGAGCGCATGCAGCGCAAAGGCTTCCTGTTCCGCGACTGCCAGCGCCTGATCAACAACGACCGCAACCACTTCGCCGCCTGCATGGTGGCGCTGGGCGATGCCGACGGCATCGTCACCGGCGTGACCCGAAACTATTCGACGGCGCTCGATGACATCCGCCGCATCATCGACGCCAAGCCCGGCCACCGCGTCATCGGCGTCTCCATCGTGCTCGCGCGGGGCAAAACAGTCCTCGTCGCCGATACCGCCGTGCACGACATGCCCAATGCCGAACAGATCGCCGACATCGCCGAAGAGGCGGCGGGATTTGCCCGCCGCATGGGCTACGAGCCGAGGCTCGCCATGCTTGCCTATTCGACCTTCGGCCACCCGCAGGGCGAACGCTCCGAGCGGGTGCAGGAAGCGGTGCGTATCCTCGACAAGCGCCGCGTCGATTTCGAATATGACGGCGAGATGGCCGCCGACGTTGCGTTGAACGCCCGTGCCATGGCGCAGTATCCGTTCATCCGGCTGACCGGCCCGGCCAACGTGCTGATCATGCCGGCGTTCCACTCGGCCTCGATCTCGACCAAGATGCTGCAGGAACTCGGCGGCTCCACCGTCATCGGCCCGCTGCTGGTCGGCTTGAACAAACCGGTCCAGATCGTCTCGCTCAACGCCAAGGATTCGGACATCGTCAACATGGCTGCGATCGCGGCCTATAGCGCGGGAGCCTGATTGGCGGCAAAATCGCCAACGCATAAGAGATTGATAATATTCGGCTGCTATAGGGAACGTTCTCGCCCCCTATGGCCTTATGGCATTGGCGGCGCGCTCAGACCGCCAAAACGGGGGTGCGGCCATGAAGCATGACACGGCATCTGTGGTCGGCCAGGGGGTCTATCACGACGAGCGCCTGGATGCGCTGCTGAGCATCACCGGCCGCATGGACGGTTATCTCTACCGTTGCCGCAACGATGCGTCCTACACCATGCTCTACATCAGCGACGGCATTTTAACCGTCAGCGGTTATCGGCCGAGCGACTTCATTCAAAATGCCGTGCGCGACTATGTCTCGGCGATCCACCCGGATGATCTCGCTGCGGTCTATGCCGCCGTCGATACCGCGCTCGAGGCGCGCTGCAACTGGAACGTTGACTACCGCATCGTGCCGCAGGTCGGCGAGCCGCTCTGGGTCCGCGAGATCGGCGGCGGCGTCTGGGACGAGGCCGGCGAACTGGAATTCCTGGAAGGTTTCGTCGTCGACATCAGCGACCGCAAGGTCGTCGAGGATCTCAACGCCGAGCTGCTGCTCGAACTCAAGGCCGCCAATGAGGAACTCTCCGTACAAAAGCGCGAGATCGAGCTGGCCAAGCAGCACAGCGACCACTCGGCCAACCACGATGCATTGACCGGCCTGCCCAACCGGCGCGCCTTTCACAACGAGCTGAGGTCGGTGATCGACCGCTGCGACAGCACCGGCCAGGCAGCCGGCCTGCTGTTCATCGACCTCGATAGGTTCAAGAAGGTCAACGACACGCTCGGCCACGAGGCCGGCGACGCGCTGCTGCAGGAGGTGGCGGGTCAGCTTCGCACCGTCCTGCGCAGCGCTGATTTCGTGGCGCGGCTCGGTGGAGACGAGTTCGCATTCCTGTTTTCAGGAGAGGCTAGCCGGGCCCGACAGAAGGCCGTGGGCGTCGCCGAACGTATCCTGGAAAAGCTGCGGATCAAGGTGCCGACGCCGAATGGTGCCATCCATGTTGGTTGCACCGTTGGCGTCGCCATCTACCCGGCGGAAGCGTCCGATTCGGAGGCGCTGATAACGCTCGCCGACCAACTGATGTACATCGGCAAAAAGAGCGGCCGCAACCGGCTGGTCACCGCCGGGGCTTTGGAACCCGGGCCTACGTCCGACGACCTTCGCCGCACCGCCTGAGCGGAGCGCCCGACAGCCTGAACCGGCGGGCACCCCTCATCTGGCTGGGCGCTGCAGGCCGAAAGACGGTCCTACAGCAACCCCGCCAGTTGGGCAGCGCTGCGCAGATTCTGCCGTGGCCGCGGTCCGAGCTGCTGGATCACCAGCCCGGCTGCGAGTGAGCCGAGATCGCCGCAATCCTGCAGGCTGCGCCCCGAGGTGTAGCCGTAGAGGAAACCGGCGGCGTAGAGGTCGCCGGCGCCGGTGGTGTCGACCAGTTCGCGGATCGTCGTCGCCTGGATGGTGACGGTCTCCTCGCCACGCACGATCACCGAGCCTTTTTCGGAGCGGGTGACAGCGGCAATCTTGCAGTCCTTGCGGATAGCCGCCAGCGCCTCGTCGAAGGATTTTGTCTGGTAGAGCGACTTGATCTCGTGGCTGTTGGCAAAGACGATGTCGACAGTGCCCGAGCGCATCAGCTCGAGGAATTCGTCCCGGTAGCGGTCGACGCAGAACGAATCCGACAACGTCATCGACACTTCGCGTCCGGCCTCGTGTGCGAGCTTCGCCGTCTGCCGGATCGCCTCCTTGGCGCGCGGCGGATCCCACAGATAGCCCTCGAAATAGGTAACCTTGGCGCCGGATGCCTTGTCGGCCTCGACGTCTTCCGGGCCGAGCTCGATGCAGGCGCCGAGATAGGTGTTCATCGAGCGCTCGCCGTCGGGGGTGACGAAGATCATCGAGCGCGCCGTCGGCGGCTGTCCCTCGAGCGGCCTGGTGTCGAAGGCGACGCCCTGGGCATGAATGTCGTGGGCATAGATTTCGCCGAGCGGGTCGTTCGACACCTTGCCGAAGAAGGCGGCGCGGCCGCCGAAGCTGGCAATGCCCGCCGCCGTGTTGCCGGCGCTGCCGCCGGAGGCCTCGATCGCGGGGCCCATGCGGCTGTAGAGCAGCTCGGCGCGCTTGGTGTCGATGAGGTTCATCGCACCCTTGATGATGCCGTTGGTCTCGAGAAAAGCGTCGTCGCACTGGGCGATGATGTCGACAATGGCATTGCCGATGCAAAGCACGTCATAATCGGGCATCAATGTCTCCGCCTGGAACCTGCCGGCTTTCTGCCGCGCCCGGGCGGGTCTACAGCATCACCCCGAAAAATGGCAACCGATTTCCATCCTTTGCCGGCCCAAGCCGGCGCGCGCGCCTGGGACGAGGCTCCATCACAGTTCGACCGTGGCCGAAGCATCTGACCGCCGGGTCGCCTACAAGCTTGGCCTCAAATCAAGCGCTGGAAGCACCCTGCATGCAAGCAAAGACCGACATGACCACCGAACTGGCGCTGCTTGGCGTGCTGGCCGCCCTGTGGGGCGCGTCCTATACCTTCATCAAGATCGGTGTCGAGACGATCCCGCCGATAACCTTCATCGCTGCTCGCACCCTGATCGCCGGCGCCATCCTGCTCGCGCTGATCCGCTGGCGCGGCCTTTCCATGCCCAAGGACGGCGCGACCTGGTGGCGGTTCATGGTCCAGGCCTGTCTCAACAGCGTCGTGCCATTCACGCTGATCGCCGCCGCCGAGCGCTCCATCGACGCCGGCCTCGCCACCATTCTCAACGCGACCTCGCCGATCTTCACCTTCCTGCTGACCGCGCTCATCACCCGCCACGAATCCGTGACCGCACGCAAGCTGTTCGGTGTCGGTGCCGGCATTGCCGGCATTTGCCTGATCGTCGGCACCCAGGCGCTTGGCGGGCTCGGCCATCAATTGTGGGCGCAACTTGCCGTCGTTGCCGCCACGGTCTGCTATGCCGGCGCCGCCATCTTTGGCCGCGGCTTTAGGGGACTCGACCCGATGCTGCCGGCCGCCGGCTCGATGCTGTGCGGCGCGGTCATCCTCGTCCCCTTGAGCCTGGCCTTCGACCGCCCGTGGACGCTGTCGCCTTCAATGGCGTCGATACTGGCCTTGTTCGCATTGTCGGTGTTCTCCACGGCGCTGGCCTTCTGCATCTTTTTCCGCCTCATCCACACGCTGGGTTCGGTCGGCACGACGTCGCAGGCCTATCTGCGCGTGCCGATCGGCGTCGGCATCGGCGTCGTGTTTCTCGGCGAAAGCATCGGGCCGACGGCGCTCTGGGGCATGGGCTGCGTCGTCGCCGGCGTTGCGGCAATGACCATCCCAGCCCGCTCCCGGGCGCTGGCGCGCTAGATCATGATGAGATTTGGTTGAAATCTCATCATGATCTAACCCTTTGTTGGAGTATGATCTTTTCCAAAAACCGGTACCCACTTTTTGGGATCATGCTCTAGTTCCCGTCCGGAATTGCGCCCGCTCCGGCAGGCTTGCGGCTGACAGGGTCTCAGCCTATGTCGGAGATATCCGTTCGTTCCTGGGGGTGAAACGCCGTGATCTTCAACGCTGCCCGCGCCGCCTTCAGCCGGCTGTTTTCTCCCGAATTCCGCGCGGTTTTCCTGAAGACGCTGGGCTTGACCGTGCTGGCGCTGGTCGCGTTGTGGTTCGTCTTGACCGGGCTTGTCGATTGGCTGGCGCTGCCATGGGTTCACTCCTTGCTGCCCGGCCTGCCGTCATGGGCCGGATGGCTGAGCGGCATCATCGCTGCCATCGCGCTTGCCTTCGGGATGGCGCTGCTGATCGCGCCGGTGACGGCAATCGTGGCCGGCCTGTTTCTCGACGACATCGCCGAAGTGGTCGAGCGCACCGACTATCCGGCCGATCCCGTCGGACGCGCCATGCCGGCGCTGCGCTCGCTCGTGTTGTCGGTGAAATTCTTCGGCGTCGTCATCCTGGGCAACATCGTCGCCTTGCTCCTTCTGTTGGTTCCAGGCGTCAACATCGCCGCCTTCTTCATCGTCAACGGCTATCTGCTCGGACGTGAATTCTTCGAATTCGCCGCCATGCGCTTCCGCCCGAAAGATGAGGCGAGGGCGTTGCGCCGGAAATATGCCGGCACCGTCTTTCTGGCCGGGCTGCTCATCGCTGCCTTCCTCGCCGTGCCCCTGCTCAACCTGCTGACGCCGCTCTTTGCCGCCGCCATGATGGTGCATCTGCACAAGGCGGTCGGCGCGCGGGAGAGCGCCGGGCGATAGGCCTATCAACGCAGAAGAAAACCGCGTCCCAATTCGTCATCCGGCTCGACGGTGAATTCCGCCCGGCCCGAATAGTAGGCGCGGCCGCCGACGCGGGCGATGATCGCATCATGCGGGCCGGCCATGGTCGTGCGCGCCACCGCTCCGGAAAAGCGCGAGCCGGCGATGCTTTCGAAGGACCGCTCCTGACCAGGGTTGATCTCACCCTTGGCATGCATTGCCGCCAGCCGCGCGGTGACGCCGGAGCCGGTCGGCGAGCGGTCGACCTCGGCATCGGCAAAGACGCAGATGTTTTTTGTTGCCTCGCCGGAGAACGCATCGTGTCCATCGGTGAGGATGGTGCCGTAGAGGAAAGCGAGATCGGCATGGTCGGGATGCGATAGAGGGAACGCCGCCTTCAGCCGCTCGGTCAGCGCGGTTGCCGCGTCGACGAAATCGCGCACCCGGCTGCGGCCGAACTCCAGGCCGAATTGATGGCAGTCGGCCAGCGCGTAGAAGGCGCCGCCATAGGCGATGTCGAACGCAATCTTGCCGTATCCCCCCAATTCGATTTGTTGGTCATGGGCAAACAGAAAGGCCGGCACGCTTTCGAACGACACCGATCCCGCTTTGCCGTCCCTGACCTCGACCGAGGCGACGACCATGCCGCACGGCGCCTCGATGTTGACGGTGGTGATTGGCTCCTGCTTGACCACCAGCCCTTCGTCGACGGCGTAGCGGCCAAGCGCAATGATGGCGTGGCCGCACATCGTCGAATAGCCCTCATTGTGCATGAACAGCACGGCCAGCTCGGCGCCGGGCAGGTCGGGCTCCACCAGCAGCGCGCCATACATGTCGTAGTGGCCGCGCGGCTCGAAGATCAGCAGCTTGCGCAAATGGTCGAGGTGGTCGCGCACATAGGCGCGCTTTTCCAGGATCGTGCCTTTGGGAATGTCTGGATAGCCGTCGGTGACGATCCTGAGCGGCTCGCCGCCGGTATGCATGTCGACGACGGTGAGCGTCATGCGCCGGGAACCCTAGCCTGAGGATTTGGAAAACAGCGCCTGCAATTTGCCGAACGGCATGGCGGCCCGGGTGAAGCCGAACGTGCCGTCCTGCTGGATCTCCCGCGCCGCGGTTTCCAGCATGCCGAAGGCGAAATTGGTCAGCCACGGTCCAAGCGAGATGCGCTTGACCCCGGCCATGGCGAGGTCGGCGATGGTGAAGGCCGGGAGTGCCATGACATTGACCGGCCTGCTCACTGCCGAGCAGACGTTCCGGATGGTCTCGACATCTTTGAGGCCCGGCGCATAGAGCACGTCGGCGCCGGCCTTTTCGAAGGCCTGCAGCCGCTTGATCGTGTCGTCGAGATCCGGTTTGCCCCAAAGGAAATTCTCGGCCCGCGCGGTGAAGACGAAATCGTGCTTGAGCGCGCGCGCGGCTTCAGCAGCAGCTGCAACGCGCTCGGCGGCGTGTGAAAACTCATAGATGGGCTTGTCGGGATCGCCGGTATGGTCCTCGATCGAGCAGCCGGCGAGACCTGCCGCTTCGGCCGCAAAAACCGTCTCGGCGGCACTCGTCGCGCTGTCGCCCTTGCCTTTCTCGAGATCGGCCGACACCGGCAGGCTGGTTGCCGCCGTCAGCTCGCGGCAATGGTGGATCATCGCCTCGAAGGTCACTGCGCCATCGGGCAGGCCGCGCGAGAAGGCAAAACCGGCGCTGGTCGTCGCCAGCGCCTTGAAGCCGAAGGAGGCCAGGAGCTTGGTCGTGCCGACATCCCAGGGGTTGGGCATGACGAAGGTCGAGGCGTGCAGGTCGCGAAAGATCTTGCCCTTGTCCATGAGTGCTCCCTTCAGATGCGGAATATCGGCAGATTCTATCGTGCAGAAATGCACCGGGCAAACGAATGCGGTTGGCTCAGAAGCGTTTGGCGTTCTCTCCTGCCAATCTGTCCAGCGCGTCGGAATCCTTGACGTAGTGCAACGTCTTCTTGTCCCAATGATAGGCAACGGAAATTGCGTGGGCTTCAGGCTTGGGCGGCTGGCCGTCGCAGCTCTCGCCGTTGAGCACCGTGGCGTCGGTCACCGTCACTTTGACTGTGGCATAAGGCTGCCCGTCAGCGATCGTCTGGAAAGCAACGTCCTGCTTGCGGCTGTAGGCGCACAGGTTCTCATCGAAGGTGAAGATCATGTCGATCAATTGGAATTTGTCGTCGCGCACCATGATCAGCGGCGTGATCGCGTAGTTTTGGCTTGAATTGAAATGCGCGCTCATGGTGATCACGATGTCGTCGTTCGGCCCAACGGAAAGCTTGCCCGGTTCACGGAAATAGGTGCCGCGGTCGAGCGCGACATTGACGGCGTCGAGCAGCTTCGGCTTGTCTGTGATGTCGTAGAGCGCCAGCACGGCATAGCCTTCGGCGCTGTCGGGAGAGTCGCCGAGGTCGTAGAGCATCGCCAGCCGGTCCTTGCCCCCGGCCTTGATGGCGAGCACGCCGGCGTTGGAGAGGCCCGATGTCTCAGGCGGCGAACCGCCGCCATCCGGTCCCTCGATGTGGCGCATCTCGATCGGCAATCCACCCCGGTAGAAACCGTTGCTGTCACCTGCGAGGCCGGGAATGACCATCCTTGCGAGGTCCAGATAGGTCACATCCATGTGGCCGGGGATGGCGCTGCCGAATTCCGGGAAGCTGACGGCTTGCGCGCCGGCTGCGGTCCAAAGCCACGGCAGCAGCACAAGCGCTAGAGCAATTTCAAGAAAAGTGTGTGCGGTTTTCCGGCCGGAAATTGCAACAAAACAAAAAGATAGAGCGGTTCGCCGTTTCCATGAAACGGTGAAACGCTTTAGGATGGAGCGAAGCAGGTTCGTTGGCATGGGCGCCTCAGGCTGGCCGCGCGGAACCTAACACAGCTTCAGTGGATCGGCACCAGCCCGGCAAGTTCGCGCATGTCGTCGAAAAGGACGCCGCCGGCGCTGGCCAGGCCATCGCGGTCGGAATAGGGATCGCCATGATAGGAATAGACACGCATGCCGGCGGCAATGCCGGCCTGCGTGCCGGCAACGCTGTCCTCGATGACGATGCAGTCGGCCGGCGCAAAACCCATGGTCTTTGCCGCATGCAGGAACAGGTCCGGGAACGGCTTGCCGCGGCTGACCATGGTCGAAGAGAACATGGCATGCTCGAACAGCGGCAGCAGCCCGGTCTGGCCGAGCGTGATGTGCATCTTCGAGATACGCGCAGAAGTGGCGACGCAATAGGGAATGCCGGCCGCGCGAACCGCCTCGATGAAGTCGCGCACATAGGGGATCGCCTCGACGCCATGCGCAAACAGATCGGGCAGGCCGGCATTCCAGCGATCGACGAAATCGGCGCCGAGCCGCACCGTGGTCGTCTCTTCGATTTCCTTCTGCACCGAAGCCATGCTGCGGCCGGAAAAATATTTGCGGCAATATTCGAATGTGGTGGGATAACCGGCGGCAACAAACCACTCGGCAAGCCGCCGGTTGGCAAGGTTCTCGGTGTCGACCAGGATTCCGTCGCAGTCGAAGATGACCAGTTTCGGTATGCTCATTCAGGCGGTGCCGGTCGATCCGAACCCGCCCGCGCCGCGCGTCGTGGCGCCGGCCAGCGAGCGCTCCTCAACCGTCACCTGCGTCACCGCGGCAAAGACGATCTGGGCAATGCGCATGCCGCGCGTCACCGCGAAATCCTCGTCGCCGAGGTTGACCAGCAGCACCTTAACCTCGCCGCGATAGTCGCTGTCGACCGTGCCTGGTGAATTGAGGACGGTCAGCCCATGCTTGAAGGCAAGGCCGGAGCGCGGCCGCACCTGGCCTTCCATTCCTTCGGGAATTTCCAGGATCAGACCGGTCGGCACCAAGGCGCGCTTGCCAGGCAGGATCAGCAGCGGCCGGTCTTCCGGCACCGCGGCGCGCAGATCCATGCCGGCGGCGCCGGTGCTTTCGTAAGCGGGAAGGGGAAGTCCATCGCCATGCGGCAACCTGACGAAGCCGACGGTTGGACCGATGACGGAGGAATTGTGGAGGGCTGCGCGCATAAAATCGATCCTATCGGCGCGAACGGCGATTCGGTCAACTCGTCCGCAGGCCTATCAACGGCTTTCTTTCGGGCGTCAGTGTGACCTAGCGCAATTCCACCGGAACGACCGTCGTCTCCTTGATCTCCTCCATGACGAAGGAGGCCGAAACGTCCGACAGCGCCACCTTGGCGATCAGCCGCTGATAGAGCCGGTCATAGGCCTTCATGTCAGCGACGCGGGCGCGCAGCACGTAGTCGAGATCGCCGGACATGCGATAGACTCCGGTGATCTCGGGAAAACCAGTCACCGCCGCACGGAACTTCTGCAGCCAGTCCGGGTCATGATTGGACGTGCGGATCAGGATGAACACCGAAAGCCCGAGCCCGAGCTTGTCGGCATCGACCAGCGCCACCCGCCCGGTGATGACGCCGTCCTCTTCCAGCCGCTTGACCCGGCGCCAGCAGGCGTTGCGCGACAGCGACACTTTTTCGGAGAGCTGATCGACCGACAGTGTGCCGTCGCGTTGCAGCTCGGCCAGCAATCTTCGGTCGATTTCATCAAATTCAAGCGCCATGTTGGGATGAATGTCCCGAACCACGGCGTTAGACAAGGACAAATTGAGACCGATGAACCTTTACCCCGTGGCAGGATACCCACATCGGGGCTTATCCCGGCAGGAGGGATCACCATGACGACGCTGTTTTCGAAGCTGTTCACCTCTCACCCGGCCAAGGTGGGCGAGACCTATTTCAGCCATATGGCCTTTGCCGCCTGGTTCTGCTCGCGCCTCCTGATGGCCGCTGGTGCGGCACTCGTTCACGCTTTCTTGCCGTTTCTCTTCGAAACTACGGCAAGCCGAATCGTTCGCGAACTCTATGAACGGACGCACAACAGAGGCTCGCACGCGGTCAAGGAGCCCCAGGCTCTCTTGGATCGCGCCTAGGATTGGTTAGAAGCGATGTGCCGATGGGCGGCCTATCTGGGTGAAGCGGTCTTCCTCGAAGACGTCGTCACCGCGCCTTGCCACTCGCTGATTGCCCAGAGCCATTGCGCCCAGGAAGCCAAGTCGCCGACCAATGGAGACGGTTTCGGCCTTGCCTGGTATGGCGACCGGCCCGAGCCCGGCCTCTACCGCGACATCCTGCCGGCCTGGTCGGATCCCAAACTGAAAAGCCTGTGCCGGCAGATCAAATCCGGCCTGTTCCTCGCCCATGTCAGGGCGTCGACCGGCGGCGCCACCAGCCGCATGAACTGCCATCCCTTCATCTCCGGCAGCTGGTCGTTCATGCACAATGGCCAGATCGGCGGCTTCGAAAAGATCCGCCGCGCGCTGGAGAACTCGCTCTGCGACGCCGTCTTCGACCAGCGTGAAGGCACCACCGATTCCGAGCTGCTTTTCCTGCTGATGATCGACGAGGGTCTTGCTGGCGACCCGCAAGGGGCAGTATCGCGCGCCACCGCTCGGGTTCTGGAGGCGTCACGCCACGCCGGTCTCGAACCGGCCTTGAAACTCACTGCGGCCCTTTCGGATGGGCGCGCGCTCTATGCCGTGCGCTACGCAAGCGATGCCCACGCACCGACGCTGTACACGTCGCTCCGCAACGGCGGTCGTTGCATCGTGTCCGAACCCTTCGACCGCGAAGGCGGCGACTGGCAGGCGATCCCGCCGGCGAGTTTTGTCACGATCACTGGCGATGGGATGAGCATTCGGCCGTTCGTGCCGGCTGTGGCAAGGCTGGCACTGGTCGTCTAGGCCCTAGTCTAAGCCGCATTCCTTCGCGCCCCCCTCTGTCCTGCCGGACATCTCCCCCACGAGGGGGGAGATTGGAGGTCACGGCGGCCTTCGCCAATTTTCAACGCAGGAAAAGGGGCGCCGAAGCCAAAGCTGCCAATCTCCCCCAAAGTGAGGGAGATGTCCGGCAGGACAGAGGGGGGCGCCGTAGAGCGCCAACCTCAACCGACCGGCAAGCGCAATTTTGATCAAGCGCCGATGATCTCCGAATGCTGAACTTGGTTTCAAACCGCGATACGTTTGGCAGCAGCCGGAGCAATCATGGACCTCGCCTTTTCCTCGACCATCGATCTCGCCGCCGCAATCGCGGCGCGAAAGATCTCCGCCGTCGAAGCTCTGGACGCCCATCTGGTCCAAATCGACCGACACAACGAGGCCGTCAACGCCATCGTCAATCTCGACCGCGAAGGCGCCCGTGAGCGCGCTGAAAACGCCGACGTGGCATTGGCGCATGGCGATGCGCTCGGCCCGCTGCATGGCGTGCCCTTCACCCTGAAGGATACGCACGAAACGGCCGACATGGAGACCACGGTCGGTTTCCCGCCTTTCGCCAACCATACGGCAAAATCGGACAGCCCGGTCGTCTCCCGATTGAAAGCCGCAGGCGGCATCCTGATTGGAAAGACCAATGTCGCGACCATGCTGGGCGACTGGCAGTCGGACAATCCGCTGTTCGGTCGCACCAGCAATCCGTGGAACCGCTCGCGCACGTCAGGCGGGTCCAGCGGTGGCGCCGCGGCAGCGGTGGCGACCGGCATGACGCCGTTCGATGTGGGAACCGACATGCAGGATTCGATCCGCCTGCCGTCGGCTTTTTGCGGTGTCTACGGGTTGAAACCGACCGAGCACCGCGTGTCGCTGGCCGGCGCCTTCCCCGATCCGAACGGCGCGGCGCGAAGCGTGCGGTTGATGTCCTGCCTCGGCCCGCTGGCGCGCAGCGTGGACGATCTTGCGCTGATCTACAAAATCATCGCCGGCCCGGACGGAGCAGACACCGACCTCGCGCCGGTGCCCGTAGAGGCCATGCCCAGGCTCGACCTCAAGACATTGCGCATCGCCGTCGCGCCGTCCTTCCCCGGCTTTCCGGTGGCTGGTAAAATCGCTGCCGCGGTCGAAAGCCTGGCCAAGCGCTTGCAATCAGCAGGGGTGATTGTGGAAGAAGCGAACTTGCCTGAGATCGATCTGCATGACGATCTGGAGCAGGGCGGCGATCTGATCGGCATGATGCTGGAGGCAGCGCAGCCCGAACCGCCGGAGCAGCCAACGCCGATCACCAATTGGTTCGAGGCGCTCGCTCGCCGCGACCGCTCGATCCTGGCCTGGGACAGGTTCTTCGAAACCTGCGATGCCTTGCTGTGCCCGGTCGCCATGACCACGGCCTTCGCGCATTGTGAGCCCGGCACGCCGATCGAAGTCGACGGCAAGGAGCAAAGCTATTGGATGCTACCGGCCTATGGCGCGGTCTTCAATTATTCCGGCCATCCGGCACTCTCGCTGCCCTGCGGGCAAGACCGCGACGGCCTGCCTATCGGCCTGCAACTGGTCGGCAAGCGCTGGTCGGAATCGCGGCTGCTCGGCATCGCCAAGGCGATCGAAGCGCTGACCGGCGGCTTCAAGCGTCCGCCGGGCTACTGAGCAAACCGACCCAACCCATAAGGCGTCAGCAGCGGATCACGCTCGCCGTCGAGAATTTCGCGCGTGGCGAACAGCCCGACCGCTGGCGCCAGCGTGATGCCGGAATGCATGACGGCGACATAGAGGCCGTCGGCGCCCTCGGCGCGGCCGATGATCGGAAAGCCGTCGATCGGCGTCGGCCGGTAGCCAACCGTGTGGAAATCGAATTCCAGTTCGTCGGCGCCGCGCAAGGCCGCCTTCATTGCTGCAAACAGCTCGCGCGCCGTGGCGTCGGGATTCTCACCGGGATCGCTCCCCGCGAAATCCGAGCCGGCGATGATGCGGCCCTCCGCCGTCTGGCGCATATGCAGCCTCTCGGCATGCACCAGCCCGGTGAGGAGCTTCTTGTAGGGCTGCGAGTGGACGATCAGACCGGGCGGCGTCTCGATCGGCAGCTTGATGCCGACGGTAGCGGCAATATCGGGCGCCCCGACACCGGCTGCGATCACCACCTCTTCGGCAGGCATCAGCCCATGCGATGTATCGACACCGGCAATCCTGCCATCGGTCTGGACAAGTGCGGTTACAGAACTGGAGAGAACGCGCGCACCTTGCCGTTCTGCGTCGGCCAGCAGCGCCTTGGCCGCTGCGACCGGTTCGGCCACGCCTTCTTCCGCGACATAGACAGCGAATTCCGGCGGCTCGACGAGATTGGGCTCGATTTGCGCTGCCCGCCCGGCGTCGACGCGTTCGATGCCGTAACCCCAGGAAGCGTGCTCAGCCGCGTAGGCTTCGAGCCGGTCGGCCGGCAAATCCCAGCACAGCCCGCCGCACCAGGCGAGCGGCAGGCCGGGCAGCTCGTTTGCCAGCCGCTTCCATTCGGCCATCGCACGGATGCGCAGCCGGAAATAGATTTCGGGATTGCCCCAGCTGGCGTTGATCCAGGCAAAGGAGTTTGGCGTGGCGACGCCGCCGGCACCACTATCGGAAATCACAGTCACCCGCGCCCCGGCCTTGGTCAGGTGCCAGGCGATGGACGCCCCGATAATGCCGGCGCCGATGACGATGACTTCTTTAGCGCTGCTCATACCGAACCTCTCAAAATGGGCTCCTCTGATGCCACCGCAGCGGGTTAAGCTCAAGGGCGGTCGAGGCCTGCCGGCCCGAAACGGTCGACAGGCTGGCAATGCGCTGCTAGAAGCCCGCGCCACAGACAGGATTCCAGAAATTGGCTGAAGACATCGAACAGGCGGTATCGCGCCGCCGCACTTTCGCGATCATCGCCCACCCCGACGCCGGCAAGACGACGCTCACCGAAAAGCTGCTGCTGTTCGGCGGCGCCATCCAGCTTGCGGGCGAGGTCAAGGCCAAGAAGGACCGCATCCAGACGCGGTCCGACTGGATGAAGATCGAGCGCGAGCGCGGCATTTCGGTCGTCACCTCGGTGATGACCTTCGAATACGAGGACAATGTCTTCAACCTGCTCGATACGCCCGGCCACGAGGATTTTGCCGACGACACCTACCGCACGCTGTCGGCGGTGGACTCGGCCGTCATGGTCATCGACGCCGCCAAGGGCATCGAGCCGCGCACGCTGAAGCTGTTCGAGGTCTGCCGGCTGCGCGATATCCCCATCATCACCTTCATCAACAAGATGGACCGCGAAAGCCGCGACCCCTTCGAGATTTTGGACGAGATCGAGCAGAAGCTGGCGCTGGACACTGCCCCCATCACCTGGCCGATCGGCCGCGGCAAGACTTTTGCCGGCACCTACCACCTGGCGCTCAACGCTGTGCGCAGGGGCGATGCCGAGAAAGACCGCACGCCGGTCAACGGCCCCGACTCCAACCGCGTCGCCGGCCTGCTGCCGGAAAACGAGCGCGAAGCCTTCATCGAGGAGCTGGAACTCGCGCGCGAGGCCTGCCGACCTCTTGATATTGTCGCGTTCCGTGAGGGCCATCTGACGCCGGTCTATTTCGGCTCGGCGCTGCGCAATTACGGCGTGCTCGACCTGATCGAGGCGCTCGGTGCCTTCGGCCCGCCGCCGCGTGCGCAGGACGCAGACACCCGCAAGGTCGAGGCGACGGAGGAGAAGATGACGTCCTTCGTGTTCAAGATCCAGGCCAACATGGACCCCAACCATCGCGACCGCATCGCCTTCGTGCGCGTCTGTTCGGGCAAGCTCGAGCGCGGCATGAAGGCGAAATTGGTGCGCACCGGCAAGCCGATGAGCCTGTCGGCGCCGCAATTCTTCTTTGCCCGCACCCGCGTCACCGCCGACGAAGCGTTTGCCGGCGATGTCGTCGGCATCCCCAACCACGGCACGCTACGCATTGGCGACACGCTGACCGAAGGCGAGGAGATACTGTTCCGCGGCGTACCTAACTTCGCGCCGGAAATCCTGCGCCGTGTGCGCCTCGGCGACGCGATGAAGGCGAAAAAACTCAAGGAAGCGCTGCACCAGATGGCCGAGGAAGGCGTCGTGCAGCTGTTTTCGCCGGAAGACGGCTCGCCGGCCATCGTCGGCGTTGTCGGCGCGCTGCAGCTCGACGTCTTGAAGGAAAGGTTGAATTTCGAATACACGCTGCCGGTCGAATTCGAGATGTCGCGCTTCTCGGTCTGCCGCTGGATCTCTGCCGACGACAAGGCCGAGACGCTTCGCTTCATTGAGGCGCATCGCGGCGACATCGCCCGTGATCTCGACAACGACCCGGTGTTTCTGGCCCAGAACGCCTTCTCGCTGAACTACGAAGCCGAACGCTGGAGGGCGATCCGCTTCGCCACCATCAAGGACTACCAGGTCCGCGACAACGCGGCGTAAGGCGCCCCTTTTCCTTCTGCCCGTTTACGCGGAGAAGGTGCCCGAAGGGCGGATGAGGGGCAGCGCCGACGTTGAAGGGTCAATTGGCTCCAACGCGCGCCGGCCGTTCGCATGGCTCAGGGCGTTCGAAGCTCGAAAAGCAAAGCAATTGGCTTTTCGTCCGCTACGCGGCCGCTTCTCACCCCTTCGCAGCTTCCTCGATCTTGGCAATATCGATCTTGCTCATCTGCATCATCGCCGACATCACCCGCCCGGCCTTGGCCCGGTCCGGATCCAGAAGCAGGCGCGGCAGTTGCTCCGGCACGACTTGCCAGGAGACGCCGAACTTGTCCTTCAGCCAGCTGCATTGCGACGGTTCGCCGCCGCCTTCGATGAGCTTGTCCCAGAAATAATCGACCTCTTCCTGGGTCTTGCAGTCGATCGACTGTGACATCGCCTCATTGAACTTGAATTGCGGTCCGCCGTTGAGTGCCTGGAACTGCACGCCGTCGAGTTCGAACGTGGTCACCAGCGCCTTGCCGGCATCGGCATGGCCTTCGGGCCAACGCAGCACGCTCAGCACCTTCGAGTTCTTGAAGATGGAAACGTAGAAATTCATCGCCTCTTCGGCCTGGCCATCGAACCACAGGCAGGTGGTGATCTTTTGCATGTCATGCTCCTCGGGTGTTTGGTTGCGGTTACAGGTGAAGCTGCTGACTTATTGAAATGGTGCCATTCCCTTGCCGTCGTCCCAAGGACGGATGCCGGGCTAGCGATCCGACACTGGCCGGCAATCTTTTTCGAAACCCTGATTTCAGCGAGACTCTGGCGCATTGCAAAAATGTGGCCAGACCATACTTGCCGGTCTATAAACCCTGCGATCCAAATCCAGCGCCGCCACGCTCCGCGTTGAGCGCAGCCAGCCAGCCAAGGAAAATTCATGCCTGCCTATCGCTCCCGCACCACCACCCACGGCCGCAACATGGCCGGCGCCCGCGGCCTGTGGCGCGCCACAGGCATGAAGGACTCGGATTTCGGCAAGCCGATCATTGCGGTGGTCAACTCCTTCACCCAGTTCGTGCCCGGCCATGTGCATCTGAAGGACCTTGGCCAGCTGGTTGCGCGCGAGATCGAGAAGGCCGGCGGTGTCGCCAAGGAATTCAACACCATCGCCGTCGATGACGGCATCGCCATGGGCCATGACGGCATGCTCTATTCGCTGCCGTCGCGCGAGCTGATCGCGGACTCGGTCGAATACATGGTCAACGCGCATTGCGCCGATGCCATGGTCTGCATCTCCAATTGCGACAAGATCACGCCCGGCATGCTGATGGCCTCCTTGCGCCTCAATATCCCAAGCGTCTTCGTCTCCGGGGGGCCGATGGAAGCCGGCAAGGTGGTGCTCGCCGGCAAGACACAAGCGCTCGACCTGGTCGACGCCATGGTTGCCGCCGCCGATGACAAGATCTCCGACGAGGACGTCAAGGTCATCGAGCGCTCGGCCTGCCCGACCTGCGGCTCGTGCTCGGGCATGTTCACCGCCAATTCGATGAACTGCCTGACCGAAGCACTGGGGCTCTCGCTGCCGGGCAACGGCTCGACGCTGGCAACCCACGCCGACCGCAAGCGGCTGTTCGTCGAGGCGGGTCACCTTATCGTCGATCTCGCCCAGCGCTATTATGAGCAGAATGATGAGACGGCGCTGCCGCGCAGCATCGCGTCGAAGGGCGCCTTCGAGAACGCCATGACGCTCGACATCGCCATGGGCGGCTCGACCAACACCGTGCTGCATATCCTTGCCGCCGCGCACGAGGGAGAAGTCGACTTCACCATGGAAGACATCGACCGGCTGTCACGGCGGGTTCCGGTGCTATGCAAGGTCGCACCGGCCAAGTCCGACGTGCATATGGAAGACGTCCACCGCGCCGGCGGCATCATGGCGATCCTCGGCCAGCTCGACAATGCCGGGCTGCTCAACCGCAACCTGCCCACGGTGCATACGGCAAGCCTCGGCGAAGCGCTTGACCATTGGGACATCTCCCGCACCTCGAGCCAGAGCGTCCGCGACTTCTTTCTCGCCGCTCCGGGTGGCGTGCCGACACAGGTCGCCTTCAGCCAGGACCGCCGCTGGGACGAGCTCGACCTCGACCGCGAGAAGGGCGTCATCCGTTCGGCCGAAACGCCGTTCTCCAGAGACGGCGGGCTTGCGGTTCTGAAAGGCAATCTCGCGCTCGACGGCTGCATCGTGAAGACCGCCGGGGTCGACGAGTCGATCCTGAAGTTCACCGGCCCGGCCCGCGTGTTCGAAAGCCAGGACGCTTCCGTCAAAGCGATCCTGTCCAACGAGATCAAGGCCGGCGATGTCGTCGTCATCCGCTATGAAGGGCCGCGTGGCGGCCCCGGCATGCAGGAAATGCTCTACCCCACCAGCTATCTGAAGTCGAAAGGCCTCGGCAAAGCCTGCGCGCTGGTCACCGACGGCCGCTTCTCGGGCGGCACATCAGGCCTGTCGATCGGCCATGCCTCACCGGAGGCGGCCGAAGGCGGATTGATCGGGCTGGTGCAAGAGGGCGACACGATCGAGATCGACATCCCCAACCGCACCATACGTCTGGCGGTCAGTGACGCCGAGCTAGATGCGCGCCGCGCGGCCATGGAGGCAAAGGGCGCCATGGCCTGGAAGCCCGAGGAAAAGCGCAAGCGCAAGGTGACGACCGCGCTGCGCGCTTACGCAGCCTTCGCCACCAGCGCAGACAAGGGCGCGGTGAGGCACGTGCCGCAGTGAGGGGGTGCGGCGCCGACCCCCACCCCGCTGCTGCGCAGCGACCCTCCCCACAAGGGGGAGGGTAAAGCTCACGGCATCAGCTGATATTCGTAAAGCTTCTGATACAGCCCGCCCTGGTTGAGCAGCGTGCGATGCGCGCCGCTTTCCACCACCTTGCCGGCCTCCAGCACCACGATCGTGTCGGCCTGGTGCACGGTCGACAGGCGGTGGGCAATGACGATGGTGGTGCGCCCGACCGTCAGCTGCTGCAGCGCGTCGCGGAACAGCGCCTCGGATTCGGCGTCGAGTGCGCTGGTCGCCTCGTCCAGAAGCAGGATTTCGGCATTGCGCAGCATGGCGCGTGCGATCGAGATGCGCTGGCGCTGGCCGCCTGACAGCAGCGCGCCATTCTCGCCGACATCCGTGTCGTAGCCTTTCGCCTGGGCGCTGATGAAGTCATGTGCATTGGCGGCCCTTGCGGCGGCCATTACTTCCTCGTCCGTGGCGCCCTCGCGCCCGAGCCTGATGTTGTGCATGATCGTGCCGGCAAACAGGAACGTGTCCTGGCTGACATAGGCGATCTTTTCCCTGACCGAGGTGAGCGTGGCACAAGAAATGTCCTGCCCGTCGAACATCACCCTGCCGCTCTGCGGGTCGTACATGCGCATGATCAGGTTGAGGATGGTCGACTTGCCACTGCCCGAGGGTCCGACGAGCGCCGTCATTTTGCCTGCGGCAAGCGTCAGGTCCAGTCCCTCGAACACCGGCGCGCTTTCGGGGTAGGCGAAGCTGACATTGTCGAAATGGATCTCGCCCGGCCCGGCCCGCAGCGGCTTTGCATCCGGCTTTTCGGCCAGCGTCAGCGGCCGGTCGGCGAGCTGGAACATCATGCGCACGCCGACAATGCCGGTTTCAAGCGAGATGCGTACGCGGGCCAGGCGCTTGGCCGGCTCATAGGCCAACAGCAGCGCCGCGATGAAGGCCATGATGTTGCCCGGCATCTGACCGCCGCCGCCCAGAACCAGGAAGCCGCTGACAAAAACGGCGCCAGCGATGGCCAGCCCCGCAAGCGTTTCCATAACCGGGCTGGTGGCGGCCTCCAGCGTGGCGATGTTGTTGGCGCGGCTCTCCACGTCCGACACGGCCTTGTACATGCGCTTGCGCATGGCGCCTTCGAGACCGAAGGATTTGACGACGCGCACGCCGATCGCAGTTTCCTGCATCACCTGCACGATCTGGCCGAGCGAACGGAATTCTTGCGAGGCAATTTTTCGGACGCGCTTCAGGATACGATTGACGCCGTAAATGGCGATCGGCCCGATCACCAGACAGATCAGGGACAGCGCCGGCTGCTGCCAGACCATCACACCCACCAGCGCAGCCAGCGTCACCAGGTCGCGAACATAGGACGTGACGATTTGGTCGAGCACGCTGCGCGCGGCCTGGGCATTGTTCGTCATGCGCGAAATCAGTTCGGACGAAGAGGTCGAATGATAGAATTCGATGCCTTGCGCAAGAATGCTGTCATAGATCTTGCGCTGCCGGTCGGCGATGATGGCATTGCCGACCCTGCTCATGAAGTAGGCCTGGATGAAGTTTGCGAAGCCCTTGAGAATGAAAATCGCTCCGGTCGCCGCCGCGATCAGATTGACCTGCCCAATCCGCTTGTAAACCACGAATTCATTGGTGATTTCGCGCAGCATATAGGCGCTGGCTGCTGTCGTTGCCGCCACCACCAGCATCGACAGAATGGCCGCAGCGTAGCCAAATCTATGCGCGTGAAAGGATTCCCGCAAAAGCCTTGCGATAAGGCGCTGGTTTTCCGTCGAACGGAAGAAGCGAAACAAATGGCCGATCCCATGCCTGACTGACGAATTTCGGATTCGCCACCAGGGCGAAAGGCGGCTTATAGAGCGAGTTGTGGCCGGATGGAACCTTTCGCTGTCGCGGAGACAATCGGCTGCGGCACGGTGTCTTTTGCGCCACGATTGCGGCGATTGATCTGCGGGGAGATGACGACAGATGGATTTCGACCTTGTTGTGCGCGGCGGAACGCTGCCCGACGGCACCGTCGCCGACCTCGGCATCATCGGCGAGACGATCGTCGCCATCGAGCCCGAACTGCATGTCAGCGCCGGCACGTCGATCGACGCCCGTGGCAATCTGATCTCGCCGCCCTTCGTCGATCCGCATTTCCATATGGATGCAACGCTGTCCTACGGCATTCCACGCATCAACGCTTCGGGTACGCTGCTGGAGGGCATTTCGCTATGGGGCGAGCTGAAGCCGCTCCTGACGCATGACGCGGTGCGCGAGCGGGCGCTCGCCTATTGCGACTGGGCGGTCTCGATGGGCCTGCTCGCCATCCGTACCCATGTCGATGTCTGCGACGACCGGCTGCTGGCGGTCGAGGCGCTGCTCGACGTCAAGAAGATTGTCGCGCCCTATATCGATCTGCAACTGGTCGCTTTCCCGCAGGATGGCTTCTACCGTTCGCCGACGGCGCGCCAGAACACGCTGCGCGCGCTCGACATGGGCGTCGACATCGTCGGCGGCATCCCGCATTTCGAACGCACCATGGCCGACGGCACGCGCTCGGTGACCGAATTGTGCGAAATCGCGGCGAAGCGCGGGCTGATGGTCGACCTGCATTGCGACGAGACCGACGATCCGCTGTCGCGCCACATCGAGCAGCTTGCCTATGAGACGCAGCGCCTTGGCCTGCAGGGCAAGGTAGCCGGCTCGCATCTGACTTCAATGCACTCGATGGACAATTACTACGTCTCCAAGCTGCTGCCGCTGATTGCCGAGGCCGGTGTGTCGGCGATCCCCAATCCGCTGATCAACATCATGCTGCAGGGCCGCCACGACACGTTTCCCAAACGCCGCGGAATGACCCGGGTGAAGGAGATGCTGGCGCTCGGCATCCGCGTCGGTTGGGGCCAGGATTGCGTTCTCGACCCCTGGTATTCGCTGGGCACCGCCGACATGCTCGACGTCGCCTTCATGGGGCTTCACGTCGCTCAGATGTCGAGCCCTGCCGACATGGCACGCTGCTTCGACATGGTCACCAATGTCAACGCCGCCATCATGGGCCTCGATCATCTCGGCCTTGCCGTGGGCAAGCGCGCCAGCTTCGTCATCCTCGATGCAGGCAACCCGATCGAGGCCTTGAGGCTGCGTGCCGAACGGCTGTGCGTCGTCGCCAGGGGCAAGGTGGTGGCCGAGCGCACGAAACAGGAGACACGGCTGTCGATCGCCGGCCGTCCCGGACAGGTGAACCGGCGGCACAAAACTGCGTAGAAACAGCCGATTTCCGCCGCTGGTCTTACCGATTTGCCTCGTCAAAGCGGCCGCTTGCAGCTAGGGAGCCGCATGGCCCAGTCGCTCGTCCGCACCTTTACCATCAGGAACGCGCTTCTGGCCGGCATCCTTTTGATGCTGGCCGGCGACTTCATGTTCGCGCTGAACGACGCGATGGGCAAATGGCTGGTCGCCAGCTTCTCGGTCGGCCAGGTGGTGCTGATCCGATCGATCGGGGCCTTCATCGTGCTCGGCCCGATGATCGCCAACCAGGGCGCCGGCAGACTGTTCCAGATGGAGCGGCCGGTCCTCCAGATTCTTCGCGTGCTGGCGACCACGGTGGACACAGCCTTGTTTTACGCGGCCGTCGTCTATCTGCCGCTGGCCGATGTGATGAGCTTCTACATGGCCGGGCCGATCTATGTGGCGGCGCTGTCGCATTTCCTGCTCGGCGAAAAGGTCGGCTGGCGCCGCTGGGCCGCCATCCTGGTCGGCTTCTGCGGCGTGCTGATCATCTTGAAACCCTCTTCGGCGGCGTTTTCGCAGTCCTCGCTGTTCGCGCTGGTCGGCAGCATCGCCTTCGCCTTTGCCATCATCCTCAGCCGCCGCCTGCGCGGCACCAGCGACACAACGCTGGTCACCTGGCAGACTATCGGCACGCTGCTGGTCGGCGGCGTGATGACCATAGGCGCCTGGCAGACGCCCTCGGCACTCGATTTCGGCGCCATGCTCCTGCTCGGCATCGTCTCCTGCAGCGCGCATCTGATGATTACCAGGGCGCTGAAACTGGCCCCTGCCTCGACGCTGGCGCCGCTGCACTACAGCCTGCTTCTATGGGCGGTGATCTTCGGCCTGGCATTCTTCGGCGACGTGCCGGGACCGCGCATCCTGATCGGCTCGGCCATCGTCGTGCTCGCCGGCCTGTTCATCTTCCACCGCCAGAAGGTGGTCGAAACAGTCGTGCCGCCGGAGAACGTGCCGAAAGGCGTGAATTGACCTCACCTTGGCGCACCGCCGCCAGATGCCGTGAAAACTCAGGCGTTTCCATCAGCGCCTTGCAACGGGCGAAGCGGCCGTCGGCATAGGCGCGGAAGTCCTCGACCGGGTTGTTGTTGGCAAGCTGGATCAGCCCCCACAACGTCCACAACAGGTCGCACATCGCCTTGTAGATAACGACGCGGCCGCGCTCGGCCGGTTTCGCCTCGCCGCCGAAATAGGCGCGCATCATCTCTTCCTCTTGCGCGGTGTCGAACCGGCCTTCGACCGAGAGGTCGCCGAGGTCCCAGAGCGGATCGTTCATCCCCGAATATTCCCAGTCGACGATCCACATCCGCTCGCCCGTATCGAGAAAATTCTCGCACAGCGGATCGCAATGGCAGGCCGCAAGCGGCAGTCTATGCGCGGCAAGGGCGGCACGCACGGTGTCGGATTCGCGCACCACGTCGTGGTAGCCCGGCGGCAAGGCGACGTCCTTGGTCGATAAGACCTTGAGATAGTCGTCGATCATCGCAAACAGCTCGAAGCGGAACGGAAACACCGCACCGGACGCGTGCAGCCTGCGGAAGGCTTCGCCGGCGCGGGCCGGGCTGCCGGCGCGCAGCTTGAACTTTTCCGGCGACATCGTCACGGCGCCGGCAACGAAGCGGCTCGCCAGCACGCCTGTCGCGGGGTCGACATGCAGCACCTCGGGACTGACGCCCGCTTTGGCCGCCTCACGCGCCGCCACCGCCTCATTAGCGCGGTTGATATACTCCTCGGTGCCTTTGCCGGGGATACGCAGGCAGATATCGCCGGCCCGAAAGACGAGATTGGTCATCCCGCCCAGCCGCTCCAGCGGTCCGTCGTAGCCCGCTAATGCCGGAATTGCCGCAAGTGTTGCGCGTGCCTCGTCGGTCCCCATGCCTGTTGCCCCTGGCGTGTTATTTCTTGCGACAACGGTTCCACAGTTTTCGCCGTTTGGCTATCATCCGATCGAGGGTGAGCAGCGAGCTGGCGGAGAAACAGCCATGGCGGGCAACAAGGATCATGGCGGGCTTGGCGCCGCCTATGCGGCGCAACGGCCCGAGGACGTCGCCGCGATCTATGACAGTTGGTCGGAAACCTACGATGCCGACATGTCGGCCGCCGGCTACCGCCATCCGACGATCTGCCTGGCCCTGCTCGCACGGCATCTGCCGCGCGGCGCCGCACCGCTTCTCGACGCCGGCGCCGGCACCGGGCTGATCGGCGAGTGGCTAGCCATCACCGGCTATCCCCAGGTCGAAGCGCTCGATATTTCGCAAGGCATGCTGTCTAAAGCGGCGGCAAAGGGCGTCTATTCGGCGCTGCATTGCCTGGCGCTCGGCGGGCCACTGCCCTTTGCCGACAATGCCTATGCCGGCATCGTCTCGGCCGGCGTTTTCACCTCCGGCCATGTCGGCGCCGAGGGGCTGGACGAACTGATCCGCGTCTGCCGTCCCGGTGGCGTCATCGTGCTGACCATCAAGAACACGCTGTGGAACGCCGGCTTTGCCGATCGCATCGCTGCGCTCGAGGCTGAGGTCAGGGTCGTTCGTGCCGAGGAGACTGCGCCTTATGTTTCGATGCCGGGCGAGGCTGACACCGTGCCCAGCCGCGGCCTTGTACTCCGTGTGAGCTAATCCAGGTTTCGTCTACGCCTTGATCCTGCTCATCGAAGAATCGTACATCGGTTCGAGATGAATGTTGGCCGGCGTCCGTTCCATCGCGACCACCAGCTCATAGTCCCCTGAGCTGAGAAAATCGTCGCTGACGCCATCGGCGTTGCGGACATAGCCATAGCCGATGTTCTTAGCCAGCGTGTAGCCATAACCGCCGCTGGTGAGATAGCCGACCGGTTCGCCATTGCGCAAAATCGTCTCGCGCCCGACCAGCACGATATCGGGATCGTCGACCGTGAAGCCGGCAAAGCGTTTCTTCAGGTCGGCGCCGCTGATCTTTTCGAGCGCCCGCCGGCCGACGAAATCGGTGTTCTTCCTCAGCTTCACCGCCCAGCCGAGGCCGGCCTCCTGAGGCGTGTCGTTGGGGGTGATGTCGGAGCCCCAGGCGCGGTAGCCTTTCTCCAGCCGAAGTGATTCCAGCGCCCGGTAGCCGATCGGCCGGATGCCGTGCGGCTTGCCTGCCGCCATCAGCGTGTCGAAAATCTCGCCGGTGGCGGCGATCGGCACATGCAATTCCCAACCAAGCTCGCCGACATAGGTGACGCGCAGCGCCCGAACCGTATGGCCGGCAGTCGTGATCTCGCCGATATGGCCGAACGGGAAGGCGGCGTTCGAGACATCGGCATCGGTCACGGCAGCCAGAACGTCGCGGGCCCGCGGCCCCATCAGTGACAGCGTGCCGAAATCCTCAGTGACATCTTTCAGCGTCACGTCGAGACCCTTGCCGACATGGTCGCCGATCCAGGAGAGATCATGCGTGCGGAAGCCGGTGCCGGTCACGACGTAGAATTTGTCTTCGGCGAGCCTGGCCACCGTCAAATCGGCCTCGATGCCGCCGCGCGTGTTGAGAAGCTGCGTGTAGGTCAGCCGTCCCACCGGCTTGGCGACATCGTTGGCGCAGATCCAGTCCAGCGCCTTAGCCGCATCCGAACCCGTCATTTCGTATTTGGCGAAGGACGACTGGTCGAAGATGCCGACTTTCTCGCGCACATGGCGATGCTCCTCGCCGACCGGGCCAAACCAGTTCTGCCGGCCCATGGAATAAATGTCTTCGGATGTGGCGCCCTGCGGCGCGAACCAGTTCGGCCGTTCCCAGCCGAGCTTGGAGCCGAACACCGCGCGGTGCGCTTTCAGCCGCTCGTAGAGCGGCGAGACGATGCGCGGCCGGCCCGAGACGTACTCCTCATGCGGAAAGCCGATCGTGTAATGCTTGCCATAGGCTTCCAGCGTGCGATCGCTGACCCATTGCCGGTCGCGGTGCAAATTGGAAAAGCGCCTGATGTCGACCACCCAAAGGTCGAGCGGCGCTTCACCATCGACAACCCATTGCGCCAGCACCCAGCCGGCGCCGCCGCCGGAAGCGATGCCGAAGGCGTTGAAGCCGGCGCCGACGAACATGTTGGCGCATTCGGGCGCGACACCGAGGATGAAATTGCCGTCCGGCGTAAAACTCTCCGGCCCGTTGATCATCTGCTTGACGCCGACCGTCTCCAGCGCCGGCACGCGCGCGATCGCCTGGCTCATATGCTGCTCGAAATGATCGTAGTCGTCGTCGAACAGCCGGAACTCCCAGTCAACGGGGACATCGCCGCCCGGCAGGCCGGTCGTCCAGGCCTGCGGGTTCGGCTCATAGCCGCCCATCACCAGCCCGCCGACCTCTTCCTTGAAATAGGTGCGGCGGTCGGGATCGCGGATTGTCGGCGCGTCGGTCGCCAGCCCGTCGATCTTCTCGGTGATGATGTACTGGTGCTTGACCGGTTGCAGCGGCACGCAAATGCCGGCCATCGCGCCGACCTGGCGTGACCATTGCCCGGCGCAGTTCACCACCTTGTCGCAAGCAATGTCGCCCTTGTTGGTCTTCACCGCGGTGATGTGCCCGTCCGTCATGTCAAAGCCGGTAACGCGGACGTCCTCGAACAGCTTGGCGCCATGCATGCGCGCGCCCTTGGCCAGCGACTGCGTGATGTCGGAGGGGCTGGCCTGCCCATCGGTCGGCAGCCAGGAGGCGCCGACGAGGTCGCCGGTCTCCAGCAGCGGCCACATCTTTTTGACCTCCCCCGGCGACAGCAACTGCATGTCCATGCCGAAGCTCCTGGCCGTCGTCGCCAGCCGTTTATATTCGGTCCAGCGGTCGGCATTGGTCGCAAGCCTGAGGCACCCGGTCATCTTCCAGCCGGTAGCGAGCCCGGTTTCGGCTTCCAGCCCCTTGTAGAGCTCGACCGAATATTTGAGCACGCGGGTGATCGAGGCGGACGAGCGCAGCTGGCCGACCAGCCCGGCCGCGTGCCAGGTCGAACCCGAGGTTAGCTTGCCCTGTTCCAGCAGCACGACATCGGCCTTGTGGTCGCGCGCCAGGTGGTAGGCCGTCGAACAGCCGATAATGCCGCCGCCGATGACGACGATGCCGGCATGTGTGGGCAAGCTCATGACTGTGTCCCGTATTTCGTGCGGTAATTGTCCAGCGCCGCGTCAAGCCGCGTCAGGTTCTCCGCGGTGTAGGCGACGTAGTCGATGCCGGGCGCGTCGAGGTAAAGTTCGGAAACCATGCTCCACATCGCCTCGCGCAGCAGCGAGGCGCATTGCATGGCCGCGTGCGAGCGGCGGATCGCCTCATCCGGCTCGCGCATGAAATACGCCGTGAGGAAAGTGAAGGACTCCGCGTCGCTCATCTCGGCGTTGGAGGCAACGCCGGCAAGATCGAACATCGCGGTGTTGAAACCGGCATATTCGAAATCGATGAGCCACAACCTGTCGCCATCGTCGAGAATATTTGCCGGCAAAAGATCATTGTGGCCGAAGACGATCGGCAGCAGTTTCTGGGCCCGCTCCAACTCGTCGGCCAGAGCCAGCAGCCTGGGCAGCTCGTCGCGCTTGCGGCTGCCGCCTTCGCTCAGCGTTCGCGCATAGTCGCGGATGACATGGAAGACCCAGAACATGAAGCCGGCGCCGGAGATGTGATTGGGCATCTCGCGATGGAACCCGCGCATAAGGGCTGCGACGCGGCCGATATTGGCGCGCACGTCCTCGGCAACATAGGTTTTCGCGCCGAGAAATTCCGTGACCATGATGCCGGGTTCGGAATGGCGGACCGCCGGCGCGAAGCCTGCGGCGTGCGCCGCACGGGCCGTCATCACCTCGCGGTCGCGAAAGACGTGGTGAAATGGATAGTCCTGGCCGAAGCGCACGACATGCCGCCCGGCCGCGTCCTTGACCAGATAGTTGGCGTTGCTGAGGCCGCCCGGCAGCGGCGCAATGTCGATGCTGCCATTCCAGCAAGGCAAGGCCCGGATGCGGTCTTCAGCAGTCACGGGGCCATCCCTGACTTTTGCGGAGCTTCGATAGGCGCCAAGCGCCGCGCAACGAGGGTTCGGGGAAGCGCAAAAATCTCGTCGGTGCGGGACACAGGAACTCCTATCCCGCACCGCACCGACGAGCCCCTCTGGCCAGGTTTTGATACCCGGTCTCCGCCCCCGCGGATTTGAAAAACTTTGTGCCAGTTCAATCCCAGACGGTCTGGCCAGACGGTCGGGTCCGTGAAATGCGGCTCTGCCATCACCCTCCCGTGGCAGTTCCGAAGCCCTGTCACGCCATCAATGTCACGCTAGTGCTGCTTATCTGTCAATGAAATGTTGTGACTTTTTTTGGGTGTTTTGCCCGAAACCACGAGCAATTCCTTTAAAAACGTCTGCATTGCCCTAAAACCGGGCAGGCCGCAAATCAGGAAGCCACATGATCCATTCGAAACGGCATGGCGAAATCCTCCGCCTCCTCAAGGAAGAGGGCACCGTCACCATTGCCAGCCTCGCCGACCGGCTGGGGGTTTCGCTTGAAACGGTGCGCCGGGATGTCAAGCCACTGACCGGCAACGGATCCGTCTTGAAGATGCATGGCGCTATCGGCCTGCCGTCGATGGCGGGCGAAGCGCCGTTCGAGCGGCGCATGCGCGACAACGCCGAGGCCAAGCGGCTGATCGCCCGCATGGTCGCTGCCACCATTCGCGACGGTGAATCGGTCATGCTGGACACCGGCACCACGACCTCGTTCCTGGCCCGCGAACTGCTCGGCCACCGGCGGCTGACGGTGGTCACCAACTCGTCCGATATCGCCCGCACGCTGGCCACCGTCAACGGCAACAAGGTCTATATGGCCGGGGGCGAATTGCGCAGCGATTCCGGGGCCGCCTTCGGCGCCTCGGCGATCGATTTCGTCAGCCGCTTCTCGGTCAGCCACGCGGTGATTTCGATAGGCGCCGTCGATGCCGCCGCAGGCCTTGCCGACTACGATCTGGAAGAGGCGGAGTTCGCCCGCATGGTGCTGTCGCGCGGCCAGCGCTCGCTGGTCGTTACCGATCATACCAAATTCGGCCGCCAGGGGCTGGTCCAGGTCTGCGGCTTCGACGGGTTTTCCGAACTCGCCACCGACCAGCCGCCGCCGCGCGACATTGCCTCGGCACTTGCCGAGGCTGGAGCGCGCCTTAGCATTGCTGCCGCCTAGCCAAACACCAGCGACTGGCGCGCCGCGATCCCGGCCATGCCGCCACCCGATACCACGAAGGCGATGTTGTGCATCATGCGCGCCGCGTCGCCGGCCGCAGAAGATGTCGTTCTGGTGAAAAATTGTTTTTCAATTATCCGCTCTTCGCAATGTCCACGCAACTTGGCAGCCGCAAACAGCGCCTCGTCGAAATGCGGGCCGGGCGAATCGCCCGCATCAGCAATGAGGCCACCATGCTGCAAACGATGCCTTGTCTTTCCTCATGGCCTGGACGCTTGCGCGCTCCGACCTGGAAGCGGACCCGGCTTGGCCGGACATTCCGCAACTTTCCGCTGGCGACGGTGTATGACGGTGTACAAGGTGTCCAGGATCAAGAACCTCAAAACCTATGACTGGCGCTTCGCATGACTGATCCACTGTCGGCGATCCTGGGCTTCGGCCTGCTCGGCGTCGGCTGCCTCGCCTTCACCGAAAAGATCCTGCCGCTGCCGCCCTCGCATGTGCTGCTGCTGTTCCTCGGCATGACGGCAGCCCCCGATCTCCCGGCGCTGGCGATCCTGCTCCTGGTGACGACGCTGTCCGCCATCACAGGCTGCCTTGTCTGGTATAGTTTGGGTCGTCGGATTGGCTTGGATCGTGCCGACAGGCTGGTCGAGCGTTTCGGCAAATATGTCTGCTTGCGCTATGCGACCTACAGCAAGCTTGGTCAGGCCTATCGCCGCCATCATGTCCGGGTCTCCTTGCTGGCGCAGTTCATCCCGACGGTTCGCAACTATCTGCCGATCGCGGCCGGCGCGCTCCGTCTTCCACTCTTGCCCTTCGCGGCGGCGACGCTGCTCGGCGCCACTTTGTGGAACACCGGCTTCCTCGTCACCGGCTACCTTATGCGCGGCAGCGGCCGGGATTCCTATGCCATCGGCTTTCGCATCATCGTCATCGTTTTGGCGCTGGAGACGGCGTTCATGCTCGCGCTTCGCTACGGTCCTGCCTGCCGGCGGCGCCTCGGGTTCGGCTGACCAGGAGGCGCCTCAAGCCGTATGGGTATAAGCTCCGCCTTCGGCTTTCCTTCCCCGGCGCGCCGGTGTTTAGTCCGGCCATGGCTTTCACCATCCGCCAGCTGCAGTTCTTCATTGCCGTCGCCGAGCAAGGCACGGTGTCGGGCGCCGCACAAAACCTCTCCATCTCGCAATCCTCGGTCACCGAGGCGATCAAGGAGCTGGAGAGCGATCTCGGCGTCGAATTGTTCGAGCGCCATCCACGTGGCCTCAACATTACTCACAAAGGCCACCAGTTCCTGCGCCATGCGACCAAGATCCTGGCCGACGTCTCCGATGCGCGCCGCGCTTTCTCCGACGACCAGGTGGTGGCCGGCGGGCGGCTGCAGCTCGGCGTCACCTCGCTGGTCGCCGGCTATGTGCTGTCCGATCTGCTGGCGCGCTACCGCCGCGCCTATCCCGGCGTCGATGTCTCGGCCATCGAGGACAATGGCGACTATCTCGAACATCTGCTGATCGGCGGCAAGCTCGACATTGCCGTCATGGTCACCTCCAATTTGCGCGACCGCACCGCGCTGCAGTCGGAAATCCTCGAGGTCTCGGCCTACCGGCTGTGGGTCCCGCTCGGCCACAAGCTGGCCAGCGCCGACATTATCGGCATAGGCGACATTGCCGGCGAGCCGCTGATCATGCTGACCGTCGACGAGATCGAGGAGAACACCGGCAAGCTTCTGGCGGCGATCGGCGCCAGGCCGCATGTCGCCTTTCGCACCCGCTCGGTCGAAGCCGTTCGCAGCCTCGTCGCCACAGGTGCGGGCGTGGCGTTGCTGCCCGACCTAGTCTACCGGCCGTGGTCGCTGGAAGGCGACCGCATCGAATCGCGCGACATTTCGGGTTCCCTGCCGGTCGTCCAGGTCGGCATGGTCTGGCGCCGCGGCTCCGGTCTGCCGCAGGCGTCGCGCGACTTCATCGGCCTTGCCCAGTCGCAGCGTATGGTACGCCAGCAGCGTTGATAGGGTTGCGTGGTTATCTATCGGAAAAACCGATATCGCGTTTCTGATAAATGAATTTGCGAAACCGGAATTTTCCGAGCACTTTTCATGTCAGGGACGAAAGCCGCCATCAGAGCGGCAACGTGCCATCGAATGAACTGACGCTTTTCAGCCTGCGGCTGACCGCGGCGGCGACTCGCTTCGCAGTCAGGCGCCAAAATGGGAGATTGACGATGAATTCATTCCTGAAGACGTGCACCGCCTTGACGGTCGCGCTGACCTTTTCCGGTCAGGCCGTCGCCCAGGTCAAGGAACTTGGCAAGGGCGAAGGGGAGGTCAGCATCGTTGCCTGGCCGGGGTACATCGAGCGCGGCGAAACCGACAAGGGCTATGACTGGGTGACCTCCTTCGAGAAGGAGAGCGGCTGCAAGGTCAACGTCAAGACCGCGAACACCTCCGACGAGATGGTCTCGCTGATGAATGAGGGTGGGTTCGATCTAGTCACCGCTTCGGGTGACGCATCGCTGCGCCTCGTTGCCGGCAAGCGCGTGCAGCCGATCAACACCGATCTCATCCCGAGCTGGAAGGCGGTAGACGACCGTCTGAAGGATGCGCCCTGGTTCACCGTCGACAAGGTGCATTACGGCGTTCCCTATCAGTGGGGCCCGAACATCCTGATGTACAACACCGATGTCTTCAAGGAAGCGCCCAAGAGCTGGAACGTCGTCTTCGAGGAAATGAACCTGCCGGACGGCAAGTCCAACAAGGGCCGCGTCCAGGCCTATGACGGCCCGATCCACATCGCCGACGCCGCCAACTATTTGATGTTCCACAAGCCGGAACTCGGCATCAAGGACCCGTACGAACTGAACGAAGACCAGTACAAGGCAGCGCTCGAGCTGCTGCGTGTTCAGCGGACGCTGGTCGGCCGCTACTGGCATGACGCCGCCATCCAGGTCGACGACTTCCAGAACGAAGGCGTCGTCGCTTCCGGTTCGTGGCCTTACCAGGTCAACACGCTGGTTGCCGCCAAGAAGCCGGTCGCCTCGACCGTGCCGGAAGAAGGCGTCACCGGCTGGGCCGACACCACCATGATGGAGGCCGACGCCGCGCATCCCAACTGCGCCTATATGTGGCTTGAGCATTCGCTGTCGCCCAAGGTGCAAGGCGATGTCTCGGCCTGGTTCGGCTCGCTCCCCGTGGTGCCCGCTGCCTGCAAGGGCAACGAGCTGCTCGGCGAGGAAGGCTGCAAGACCAACGGCTACGAGAACTTCGACAAGATCAAGTTCTGGAAGACGCCGGTCTCGAAGTGCGCCACCCAGAACGACCACTGCGTGCCCTACTACCGCTGGGTGTCCGACTATATCGGCGTCATCGGCGGGCGGTGAGCTCCCTTAACCCTCCCCCTTGTGGGGAGGGTCGACGCGCAGCGTCGGGGGGGCAACGCTGACGTCCGGTGCTAGTCACCCCACCCGCGGCTTCGCCGCGACCTCCCCCATCGAGGGGGAGGTGAAGTGCCGTGCCCGCTGGCCTGATTGGTGGCGGCAAGAGCTATTTCGACGAACACAAACCGGCAACAGACGGACAGCCCATGACATCGGCCGTTTCCTTCCAGAAAGTCTCTCGCCATTTCGGCAGCGTGCGCGCCGTCGATGCGGTCGATCTCGATATCGTGCCGGGCGAGTTCTTCGCCATGCTCGGTCCGTCGGGGTCCGGCAAGACGACCTGCCTGCGCCTCATCGCCGGCTTCGAGCAGCCGACCTCGGGCTCGATCTCGATCTTCGGCGACCGAGCCGAGGGCGTGCCGCCCTATCGCCGCAACGTCAACACGGTGTTCCAGGACTACGCGCTGTTCCCGCATTTGAACGTGCTGGACAATGTCGCCTACGGGCTGATGGTCAAGGGCATCGCCAAGCCGCAGCAGCAGAAGGCGGCGGAAGAGGCATTGTCACTGGTGCGGCTTCCCGGCTATGGCGCCCGCCGTCCCGGCCAGCTCTCCGGCGGCCAACGCCAGCGCGTCGCGCTGGCCCGTGCGCTGGTCAACCAGCCCAAGGTGCTTTTGCTCGACGAGCCGCTCGGCGCGCTCGACCTCAAGCTGCGCGAGAACATGCAGGAAGAGCTGAAGTCGCTGCAGAAGGCGCTCGGCATCACCTTCGTCTTCGTCACCCACGACCAGGGCGAAGCGCTGTCGATGGCCGACCGCGTCGCCGTCTTCAATGACGGCAAGATCATGCAGATCGGCACGCCGGAAGACATCTACCAGCGGCCGAAGACCCGCTTCGTCGCCGATTTCGTCGGCTCCTCCAACGTACTGCCGCCGGACTTCGTCCAGCGCTATTCCGGCCAGCACCGCTGGGGCAGCCTGCGTCCCGAATCCATCCGCATCGGCCGCGCCGCCAAAGGCGAGGGCGTCGCCGCGCGCCTGGTCGGAACCAACTATCTCGGCGCCACGACCAGGCTGGCGCTCGACGCCGACGGCTTGAGGCTGCACGCCATCGTGCCGGCCGGGACAAAGCTGCCGGCGGAAGGCGAAGCGGTGGTGCTGACGTTCAACCGCGAGCATTTGCATTTGATGGACGAGCCGGCATGATTGAGGTTTGCGCCAAGCACCCCCCTCTGTCCTGCCGGACATCTCCCCCTCAAGCGGGGAGATTGGCTGTTCCTCCCGGTTTCGCCATTCTTCAACGTTGGGGATTTGGCGGGGCAGCGAAACTGCTGACCTCCCCCCTTGAGGGGGAGATGTCCGGCAGGCCAGAGGGGGGTGTGAAGGAACGCTGCCTCTCACGGTTCCTTCAGCACGCGGTCGCCCCATGACCATCGCCGCGCTCGACTCAACCGCCGCCCCCGCCATCCTGCCCGGCAGCGGCGGGATGCGCGGTGCGCTGTCCGACCTGTTCTGGCGCAAGCCGCAACTCCTGCTGTTCCTCATGCTGGCGCCGCCGGTGCTGTGGCTCGGCGTCGTCTATATCGGTTCGCTGTTCGCGCTCTTGGCACAGAGTTTCTTCTCGATCGACGAATTCTCCGGCCTCATCAACCATGAGTTCACGCTGAAGACCTATGGCGACCTGTTCCAGCCCGCCAATCTCGACATCATCCTGCGCACGGTGACGATGGCGGTGCTGGTCACGCTGGCCTCCGCCGCCATCGCCTTCCCGATCGCCTATTATGCGGCGCGCTATGCCCGGGGCCGCTGGAAGGCGCTGTTTTATCTCGGAATCATGCTGCCGCTGTGGTCGAGCTATCTGGTGAAAATCTACGCCTGGAAGTTGATCCTCGCCAAGGAAGGCATTCTGACCTGGCTGCTCGCCAAATTGCATCTGCTCTGGGTGCTCGATGGCTGGCTGTCGCTGCCGGTCGTCGGCGGCAACTCGCTGTCGGTCTCCGCCACCGGCACCTTCATCGCCTTCGTCTATGTCTGGCTGCCGTTCATGATCCTGCCGGTGCAGGCGGCATTGGAGCGCGTGCCCGGCAATCTGGTCGAGGCGTCCTCCGATCTCGGCGCATCGCCGGGCCAGACCTTCCGCAACGTGCTGTTCCCGCTGGCGCTGCCCGGCATCGTCGCCGGCTCGATCTTCACCTTCTCGCTGACGCTGGGCGACTACATCATCCCGCAGATCATCGGCACGTCGCGGCTGTTTATCGGCCAGGCCGTCTATTCGCAGCAGGGCACCGCCGGCAACATCCCGCTCGCCGCCGCCTTCACCGTCGTGCCCATCGTCATCATGGGTTTCTATCTCTGGGGCGCCAAGCGCATGGGGGCCTTCGATGCGCTCTGACGGTTCGCAATCCGCCCCGCTCGGCCTCAAGATCGCAGCCGCTTGCGGCCTGCTCTTCCTGCACCTGCCGATCCTGCTGATCTTCGTCTATGCCTTCACCACGGAAGAGAAGAGCTTCGTCTGGCCGCCGCCGGGGCTGACCACGCAATGGTTTGCCGTCACCTGGAACCGCCCTGATGTCTGGCAGGCGCTGTCGCTGTCGGTCCGCGTCGCCGCCATCTCGACGGCGATTGCCTTGATCCTGGGCACGCTGTGCGCCGCCGCCGTGTCGCGGACGAAATTCTTCGGCCGCGAGACGATCTCGCTGCTCGTCATCCTGCCGATCGCGCTGCCCGGCATCATCACCGGCATCGCGTTGCGCTCGGCCTTCTCGCTAGCCGACATCCCGTTCTCGTTCTGGACGATCGTACTCGGCCACGCCACCTTCTGCGTTGTCGTCGTCTACAACAATGCGGTCGCCCGTTTCCGCCGCACTTCCGGCTCAATGATCGAGGCCTCGATGGATCTCGGCGCCGACGGCTTCCAGACCTTCCGGCACGTCGTGCTGCCCAACATCGCCACCGCTCTGCTTGCCGGGGGGATGCTCGCCTTCGCGCTCTCCTTCGACGAGGTCATCGTCACCACCTTCACCGCCGGCCAGCAGCAGACCGTGCCGATCTGGATGCTGGAAGAGCTGATCCGCCCACGCCAGCGTCCGGTCACCAATGTCGTCGCCATGGTCGTGGTGCTGGTGACGCTGCTGCCCATCCTTGCCGCCTATTACCTGACCCGCGACGGCGACCAGATCGCCGGTTCGGGCAAATGAAGAACAGCGAATAGGGAGTAGCGAATAGCGAATAGGGGAGATTGCACGACCAGCCCTATTCGCTACTCGCTATTCGCTACTCGCTCCTCGCCGAGGAGAACCTGCATGGACACCCAGATGCTGATCGGCTCGAAGTTCGAGAACGGCACCGAGACCGAGGAGCCGATTCTGAATCCAAAGACCGGGGCGACCATTCTCAACCTGCCTGAAGCAAGCCAGGCGCAGATCGAGGCGGCTGTTACTGCCGCCGGGCGAGCATTCGTCTTGTGGTCACGCACAACGCCGGCGCAGCGCTCCGGCTATCTCCTCAAGATCGCCGACCGCATCGAGGCCAACGCGCGGGAGTTCGCGGCGCTCGAGGCGCTGAATTGCGGCAAGCCGATCAACGCCGTGCTCAATGACGAGATCCCGGCGATCGTCGACTGCTATCGTTTCTTTGCCGGCGCTGTGCGTTCGATGCCGGGCGTGGTCGCCGGCGAATACATTCCCGGCCACACCTCGATGGTGCGGCGCGATCCGATCGGCATTGTCGCTTCCATCGCGCCGTGGAACTATCCACTGATGATGATGGCCTGGAAGCTGGCGCCGGCCATTGCCGGCGGCAACACCGTCGTCTTCAAGCCGTCGGAGCAGACGCCGCTGACGGCGCTGAAGCTGGCCAGGATCCTGGCCGAGGTGCTGCCCGAGGGCGTCGTCAATGTCGTGCTCGGCCGCGGCGACAGCGTCGGCAACACGCTGATCAATCACGCCAAGGTCAACATGATTTCGATCACCGGCGACGTCGCCACGGGCAAGAAGGTGCTGCAGGCCGCCGCCAAGTCGGTCAAGCGCACGCATCTGGAACTCGGCGGCAAGGCGCCGGTCATCGTTTTCGACGATGCCGACCTCGGCGCCGTGGTCAACGGCCTGCGCGCTTTCGGCTACTACAATGCCGGGCAGGATTGTACAGCCGCCTGCCGCATCTATGCCGGCAAGAAGATCTACGACAAGCTCGTCGCCGATCTCTCATCTGCCGTCTCGACCATCAAATACAACCAGCCCGATGACACCGAAAACGAGATCGGGCCGCTGATCTCGCGCCGCCAGCGCGATCGCGTGTCGAGCTTCGTCGAGCGCGCTTCGGAACTGAAGCACATCGAGATCACCACCGGCGGCAAGCCGGGCGCAGGCTCCGGCTTCTACTACCAGCCGACGGTGGTTGCCGGCGCGCTGCAGGAAGACGAGATCGTGCGCCGCGAAGTGTTCGGCCCGGTCGTTTCCATCACCCGCTTCTCCGAAGTCGATGAAGCCGTGAACTGGGCCAATGACAGCGACTACGGCCTGGCATCCTCGGTGTGGACCAAGAACGTCTCGCGCGCCATGGCGACGGCCGCCCGTCTGCAATATGGCTGCACCTGGATCAACACCCATTTCATGCTGACCAACGAGATGCCGCATGGCGGGCTGAAGCAGTCCGGCTACGGCAAGGACATGTCTCTCTATGCGCTGGAGGATTATACCGCCGTTCGTCATGTGATGGTGGCGCATGGGTAGAGGCCGCCACTATCTCTAAAATATTCGCCACGCCGTTTTCTGTACATTAAGCGTGAGTAACTTTAGGCGCACGTCGAGAGTTTACGATTTACTGAATATTCAACCTGAACGAGCAGCCTCTTGCCGGGAAACCGCGCGGCGAGGGGGTTGCGCATGAACACGACCAAGATCAAGCTGGTACTCATTGGCGGCTTCTGTCTGCTGATCGCTGTGTTCGGCGGCAAGGACATGATCAAGAAGAGCGGCTGGCCCGAGGCGCCTGCTGAAATCCTCGCGGTCAATGTCGAATGCGACATGGAATCGACCGCCCACAAGATTGTCTACAAGACCGTCAGCACCGCCACGATCCCGTGCGAACTGGTGGATGCGTTCAAGACGGTTCATGCTGACAAAGAGTGGAAGGTGACCCAGAAATTCACCGGCACCTTGCGCGTCGGCACCGGCGCCGACGCCGTCGAGGCCACGATGGAGCTGAACAAGAACGGTGCCCGCGAACCGCAGGTCCGCGACAAGCTCACCGTCGTCCAGAACCCCGCCAACCCCACCCAGATCGAACGCACCGGCATGACCGGCACGCGTTTGACGATCGTCATTGGGGCTGGACTGCTCGGCGCGTTGCTTCTCTATCTTGCTTTCAAACCCCGCCGGCGGATGTCGACCTCCGCCGTGGCGGGCAACCCTGCCGGAGATGCCGGCGCGGACCAGCGCGCGCGCCAGGCCGACGCCTTGATAGCGGCGGCCCTGGCCAAGCAGGCCACATTGCCCAATCAGCCGGCACGTGTCGCGGCTGCCGGATTGTCGAGCGCCAGCGAAAAGCGGCCCGGTCTTGCCGCTCGAATGGCGCGATCGAGAAACTCCGGCAGCCGGTAGCCGAGCTTGCCGACCAGCGAATCTTCGATAGTTTCGGCATAGTGGTCAAACAGCGTTTCGACAAAGGCGCTGGGTGGCGCCGCGGCAGCCGGCCCCTTGCCGATGAGTTGCAGCTTCAGCGCAGCGCCAAGGCGATCCGCCGGGTCGAGTTTCAGCGCCGTCGCCCAGGCTTGAGCCGCCACGTCGAGCCGCTCGGCCGTCTCCTGCATCTCGCCAAGACGGAACCAGCCCGCCGCCCATTGCGGCGCCAGTTCCAGCGCGCCGAGCAGCAGCTCCGCCGCTGCCGCGTGCTCGCCCGAGCCGAAAAGCATCTCGGCATAGTCGGCGCGACGGTCGGCAGTCAGGTCGCCGGACGAGATTTTCAGCGGTTGCATGGCGATGGCCCCACCGGCTGATGCGGCCGGTGGCTGGCTGTAGGCCGAGTCAGCAGTCTCTTGCAACAGGCTTCCCGCGCTGGAATTAGCCACTATCTTGACTGGATGCGCGCCAGCGACCTGCTCCATCCCCGGCCTGAAGGCCTTTATTGCCCATGCGGCGATTTCTTCATCGACCCGGTGCGGCCAGTCAACCGGGCGTTGATCACGCATGGCCATTCCGACCATGCCCGATCCGGCCATCGTTCGGTGCTGGCGACGCAGCAGACGCTCGACATTATGGGGTTGCGTTATGGCGAGGATTTTGCCGGGACAACGCAAGCGGCCGTGCTTGGCGAAGCGATGGCGCTGAACGATGTCAGCGTCACCTTCCATCCGGCCGGCCATGTGCTGGGCTCGGCGCAGATCGCGGTCGAGCACAAGGGCAGGCGCATCGTCGCCTCCGGCGACTACAAGCGCCAGAAGGACGCGACCTGCGCACCGTTCGAACCGGTCCAATGCGATGTGTTCATCACCGAGGCGACCTTCGGCCTGCCGGTGTTTCACCATCCGCCCGACACGGAGGAGATCGCCCGGCTGCTCAAATCGGCGGCGCAGTTTCCCGAGCGATCGCATCTGGTCGGCGCCTATGCGCTGGGCAAGGCACAGCGGGTGATGCGGCTGCTGCGCGATGCCGGTTATGACAGGCCGATCTATATCCACGGCGCGCTGGCCAAGCTCAGCGACTATTACCAGAACCAGGGCATCGACCTCGGCACGCTGGAGCCGGCAACCGTCGACAGCGGCGGCAAGCAGGATTTCACCGGGGCCATCGTTGTCGGCCCGCCATCGGCCTTCGCCGACCGCTGGGCGCGGCGCTTTCCCGACCCGATCTCGTGCTTCGCCTCGGGCTGGATGCGCATCCGCCAGCGTGCCAAGCAAGGCGGCGTCGAACTGCCGCTGATCATTTCCGACCACGCCGACTGGGACGAACTGACCGCCACCGTCAAGGAGACGGGCGCCGGCGAAATCTGGGCGACGCATGGCCGTGAGGAAGCGCTGGTGCGCTGGTGCGAGCTGAAAGGCATCGCCGCCAGGCCACTGCACCTTGTGGGCTATGAGGACGAGGGCGATTGATGGTGATTTTTGATCCAGAAATCGCCGGCGCGGCGATCCTTCCCACCCCCCCCTGGCCTGCCGGCCATCTCCCCCGCAAGGGGGGAGATCAGATGTCACCTGCGCTTTCGCCAATCGCCAACCTCGCAAGATGGGCGGCAAGATCAAGGCTGCCAATCTCCCCCCTTGCGGGGGAGATGTCCAGCAGGACAGAGGGGGGTGTGCCAGAACGCAAACCTCTGCCGTCAACGCGGTCCTTGCATCCATGAACCGCTTTGCCGAACTCCTCGACCGCCTGGTGCTGACGCCGTCGCGCAATGGCAAGCTGACACTGCTCGTCGATTATTTCCGCAGCGTCGAGGACCCCGACCGCGGGCTGGCGCTGGCGGCTATCACCGGCGACCTCAACATTGCGGCGGTCAAGCCGGCGATGCTGCGCACGCTGGTCACCGAGCGCATGGATCCGCTGCTGTTCGGCTATTCCTACGACTATGTCGGCGACCTTGCCGAAACCGTCTCGCTGGTTTGGCCGCAGACGCCGGGACATATCCCCAACCGGGAGCCGACGCTTGGCGATGTCGTGGCGAAGCTGCAGGCGGCGAGCCGCTCGGACGGACCCAAGGTGCTGGCCGGGCTGCTCGACAGCGCCGGCATTTCGGCGCGCTTTGCCATCATCAAGCTGGTCACCGGCGGCTTGCGCATCGGCGTTTCGGCGCGGCTGGCCAAACAGGCGCTGGCCGATTTCGGCAAGGTCGATGTCGCCGAGATCGAGGAGCTGTGGCACGGGCTGACGCCGCCCTATATCTCGCTGTTCGCGTGGCTGGAAGGCAAGGCCGAGAAGCCGAAGCGGACCGCACTTGCCCTGTTCAGTCCGGTGATGCTGTCGAACCCGGTCGGCGACGGCGACCTCGAAAAGCTCGATCCGGCCGACTATGCCGCGGAATGGAAATGGGACGGCATCCGCGTTCAGGCGGTGTGCGAGGGCGGCGTGCGCCGGCTCTATTCGCGCACCGGCGACGATGTGTCCGGCGCATTCCCCGATCTCGCCCAGGCAATGGATTTTTCCGCCGCGCTCGATGGTGAATTGCTGGTCGGCGAGCCGGTGGCGACCGGCACCTTTTCGGACCTGCAACAGCGGCTCAATCGCAAGAGCGTGGCCCCGAAGATACAGCAGCAATACCCGGCCTTCATGCGCTGCTACGATGCGCTGCAGATCAACGGCGAAGATTTGCGCGCGCTACCTTTCCGCGAGCGGCGGGCCCGTCTTGAGGCCTTCATCACAACGCTGGACCCGCACCGTTTCGATCTGTCGCCATTCGTCGAATTCCGGGATTGGCAAACGCTGGAGGAACTGCGCCGCGCGCCGCCGCACCCGATTATCGAAGGCGTGATGCTGAAGCGCTGGGATTCGCCCTATCTCGCGGGACGGCCGAAAGGGCCGTGGTTCAAGTGGAAGCGCGATCCGCACACGGTCGATGCTGTGCTGATGTATGCGCAGCGCGGCCATGGCAAGCGGTCGAGCTTTTATTCCGACTATACGTTCGGCGTCTGGTCGGGGCCGGAAGGCGCGGAGGAATTGGTGCCGGTCGGCAAGGCCTATTTCGGCTTCACCGACGAGGAGTTGAAGCAGATCGACAAATTTGTCCGCGACAATACGGTCGAGCGTTTCGGCCCGGTGCGCTCGGTGCGCGCCGACCGCAGCCAAGGCCTGGTGCTGGAGGTGGCGTTCGAAGGTCTCAACCGTTCGACCCGCCACAAATCCGGCGTTGCGATGCGATTTCCCCGCATCTCACGGCTGCGCTGGGACAAGCCGACCGCCGAAGCCGACCGCATCGAGACGCTGCAGGCGCTGCTTGATCGCTAGGCGGCGCTTACGGTTCGATCGAAACGCGGATCTCGTAGATGTCGACCGCCTTGCCCTGCTTGTCGAAGTCGGAATTGATGGCGATGCTGCCGGCCGCGCCCGGGGGCTTGTCGGGGAATTTCACGTCGAACAGATATTCGTTACGCTGCTGGCCGACCGCATAGCGCTTGCGGCCGCAGTCGCCGAGATCGCCGAAATTGCAGTCGACGGAGATCTGCGTGTCCTTGCCGTCCTCGGCGCGGGCGACGATGTCGAACACGGCATGTTTGCCGGCAAGCTTCTCCAGCACGCCCTGCCCGACATCGAAGCTGATGGCCGAGCCGGAAGCACCGGAGCGGATGCGCAGGAAGGAGCCGGTGTCGTCCTGCACGACATCGGCCTTGGCGTCGGACGGGGTCGCCACATGCGTTGGATCGGTGGGTGTAAACACGTTGATCCAGTCGCGCGTCTGTTCGGCGACACCAGGCTGCTGCGGCGCGCCAGGCTGCTGCGGCTCAGTTGTATCGGCAGGCGGCGTGAAGTCGTCATCGTCGACGGTCGGCGGCGCTTCGGGCGGCGCCGTGTCGAGCTGCGCCGGCGTCTTGAAGACCCCGGTCTGCACGGCGAAATAGAGGCCGATGCCGGCGGCGGCGAGCAACGTCACGCCAAAGAAGATCGCCGTCAGCGGCAGGCGGCGGCCCCTTATCCGCCTTTCATCACGGTCAGGCGCCACTTCCGCCGCGGCCTCGGCCGGCGCGGAATCGGCCATATCGATCGCCGGGGCGCCGGGCAGCGTGGCGTCAGGCATGATGTCGGGGACGACCGGCAGCACGCGCGAACGCGGCGCGTCGGATGCCTCGGGCTGAACCGGTTCATCAACGACGATCGCCGGCGACGGTCCGGCCGCGACACCTGTCGGGGCATCGACCGCCGGCGCTTCGGCGGCGCCCCGTACGGCGTCTTGCGCCTGCGCAACGCGTTGCGTCAGCGCGGTATCTTGTGTCTGCGCAGCGCTCTGCGTCTGCGCAGCGACATCGGGGACCGCGGGCAGGAATTCGGATTCGATCTCGGCGATCTTTTCCTGCACCGCCTTACGGCGCTTGATGGCGGCTTCCACCGTCACGCCGGGATTGGCCTGGAGCACGCGGTCGAGCGCCGCGAAAGCCGACCGATAGACCCGCTCGCGAAATGCCCGGTCCTCGGCGTTGCCTTTCTCGAAGGCGTTGCGGATCGCTTTTTCGATCGCGTCCAAGCGAAATTCCCCTGTCCGTTCGCTTACATTGCCATGATCGTTAGCCGCAGGCGACCAATCAATCAACGGGCGAGCGCCCGCATTCTGCCTTACAGGCCTGTTCAACGCCCATTTCGATGCTTTTTAGCAATAAAATCAGTCCGTTTGCCGCCTTGCCGGGCAATTTGCGCGCAGTTCGGCGCGACGTCTCCGCGTAATCGAAAAAGCAAACGAGGCGATGGCTTATTCCGCGCCAATGGAAAATGACGGGACGAATTGCCGGATCCAGCCTTGAAATCACGGTTGCCCATCTTGAATTAGCGGCCGGTTGAGTCTATCACCCAGCCGATCCTGGAGGCTTCGCGCTTCCCGGGCCGCTTTAGCTCAGTTGGTAGAGCACATCATTCGTAATGATGGGGTCAGGTGTTCGAGTCACCTAAGCGGCACCAGTTCTCCATCCGACGCAAGCGTGACGGCAGGTGCAAGGCTATGCACGTCACTCCCTACGCCAACACCGGCACTTCCTGTCTGCCTCGTCGACATGCGCCATATGGCCGCCGCCACAGGATTGCGTCGTCAGACGCTTGACCATCCAATTTTGACCTATATCAGACACTCCGGATTATTGTTGTGTAATTAAACCGTGCCTTTTCTGACATGGTACTACTGCTCATACAGCATTGCGGACGTGAAAAACCCTCAGCGACGCAACGCACTCGCAAATCATACCCATTTTTAGCACTAACTCACACAAATATTACAGCTCGATAGATATTTTGTGTTGCACTGCACCATTGCCCGGTTGCACCATTTCTTGGGGGATTTGGTACCGGGAAGTGCGCCGTGGAGGATTCCGCCAAGTTGATCAGCTTGAATTTTTCGCTGGCCAGCACCGATTTCGAGGCTGCCCCGCGCACAAGGCGCGGGTTTGATGTTGTCGGCGCACTCTCGACGCTGGCAGGCCTCGACCTGAGGCCCGGAATGCAGGGCCGCTGGCTTCATCGGAGATTTCAGACCGGCGGAAATGGCTGATGGCGGTCGCGCGTGACAATCAGTTGGACGCTCTGCGCGCCATCGCTGTCACGATGGTTCTCTATTCCCATTTCCTTGCACCCAACGGGTCCTCCTTTTGGGGCCACATCGGGGTGCGGCTTTTTTTTGTGCTGAGCGGCTTCCTGATCACACGACTGCTGCTCGAAGCGCGCGCCGCGGCCGAATTCAAAGCCGGCCCTGCATTGAGTTCCTTCTACATCAGGCGCGCGCTGCGCATATTCCCGCCCTATTTCGCCGTGCTTGGGTTCGTCTGGCTGACCGATCTGGAGCAGTCCAGTGGATCGCTCGTCTGGCATGCGCTTTACCTGTCGAATTTTTGGTACGCGCTGCGCAACGAATGGACGCCCTGGCTACTCTGCCATTTCTGGAGCCTGAGCATCGAGGAGCAGTTCTATATCGCCTGGCCGCTGGTCGTGCTTCTCGCACCCCGCCGGCGGGTGGAAGCGATCACTATCGGCGTCATCCTGTTGTCGCTGGCCTATCGCTTCCACTGGCCGATCACCGCCACCCCGGCGCTAGCGCGCGACCTGCTGCCGCCAGCATCGATGGACGCGCTGGCGTTTGGTGCTTTGCTTGCCTGCCGGCGGACCAGAGGCGCCGGCCTGCCGCAATGGATGCGGCTAGGCTGGCCAGCCCTTGCGGCTGTCTTCCTGGCGATTGAGTGGCTTATCCCTGCGCCGGCCGATCCTATGCTGGAATGGGCCCGCTGGGCGTTGCTGCAGATCCTGCCCCTAGTGCCGCTGGTGGCCGTTGTCGCCGCCTGTTCAGCCGGCCTTGGCGGCGTCCTCGGCAGGGTTTTCGAACTGCCACCGCTGCTGTCACTGGGCCGCATCAGCTACGGCGTCTATCTTTACCATCCGATCCTTCTTTCGCTCGCCGTCAAGTCACAGCCCTGGATCCCGCTCAATGTCTCGGAGCAGGGGCCAGGGCGTTTCCTGGTCGCGAGCGCCGCCACGATCGCCGTCGCTTCGATCTCGTGGACGGCTTTCGAAAAGCCGCTCAACGGCCTCAAGCGCCGCTTCCCCTATGTGGCGCGCCGCCGCTCCCAGGCACGCTCTGGCGATGCCGGCTGGCTCGGCAGGGCGGCGGACGCCTATCCCGGCGGATCCCCCGATGGCCGCGCCGCACTCGAACTCCGGCGAACGGATGCACAGAGATGACGACCGCGCCGCTCGTCTCCGTCCTGCTGCCGGTCTACAATGCCGGGCCTTATCTCACCGCTGCGCTGGAGAGCATTCTGCGGCAAGACTACGATCGCCTGGAGGTCATCGCTATCGATGACGGATCGACTGACAACTCGCTCGAGATTCTCGAACGATACCGCCGGGCAGACAATCGCGTTTCTGTCATCTCGCGTGAGAACCGCGGCCTCGTCGCCACCCTCAATGAAGGGCTACGACTGGCCCAGGGCGAGCTTGTTGCGCGAATGGATGCGGACGATGTCGCCTATCCCCGGCGCCTCTCGCGCCAGGTCGCACTGTTCGAGCGGCGGCCCGATCTCGGCTTCTGCGGCGCCTGCGTCGATACCTTGCTTCACGGCCGTATCGCCAAAGGCAGGCTAGACCCGGTGTTCCGGCTCGGCCGGCTCGACATATTGTCGATGTTCTTTACGATATTCTTACATCCGACGGTGATCTATAACAGGAAGGTTATTGGGAACAACGATCTCTATTACGATCCAAAATATAGGCATGCCGAGGATTTCGATCTCTTCAGACGGCTTGCCGGCCGTTTCCCGGCGACCATATTGCCCGATAGCCTGCTCGTCTATCGCATCCACGCGGGAAGCGTGACCATGCGGCATGCCAAGGAAATGCGCAGGACGCATTTGCGGATCGTGGCCGAAAATCTCGAGCGTGAGGGGCTTGCGGAAACCACAGCGGATCTGCGCGACATCGGCGAGGCCGTCTCTTTCGACACGGTTTCGCGCGCAGCCGATTTCATCCGTGCGCTCGAAGAGCGGATTTCCGAGCTGCCGACCGACACACGGCCAAGCTTCGAGGCAGGCGCGCTGAACCTGTTCTATTTCCTCTACCAACTCGTCGGCGACGAAGGAGAACCGCCGCTGACCCACGAATTGCTCACGCGGACGGCGAGATGGAATTTCATCCGGCGCCGCGAACAATATGCGCTGCGTCCCGGCGTCTGGGCGCCTTGGCTCAGCCTGCTCTCGATAAGGGCCGGAAAGCGGGCGGACGCGGTGGCGTACTTCTTCAAAACCACGCCGGCCGAAGCGGTGCTTGCGCGTTATCAGCGGGGACTGGTATGACCGACAGGCCCCACCCGCTCCTGCGCGATCACCAGTTTGCGAGTGCACCTGTCCCGACATCTCCCCGATCGGAGCGGCCGTCGCTCGAGGTCAGTTTCATCGTCTGCACGCGCGACCGCGCCGCTGTGCTGGAAGCTTGCATAGCCTCGATCCAGGCCGCATGCCGGGTGCACGCCACCTTCGCGGCAGAGTTGGTGGTGGTCGATAATGGTTCACGGGACGGCACGTCAAAGCGGCTGGCCGCTATCGCCGAAACTTCCGACATCCCAGTCACAGCCGTCTCGGAGACTCGCCCCGGACTAGCCGCTGCCCGCAATGCCGGATTGGCGCGAGCGCGAGGCCGCGTGCTGGTCTTCGTCGACGACGACTGCAAGCTCGACCGCGACTATCTCCGCGACCTGGAGCGGCACTACCGGAGTGGCGAGAAGTGGCTGATCCGCGGCGGCCGGGTCGAGCTCGGTGATGCCCGGGACCTGCCCTTCACCATAAAGCTCCGCGAGGCAAGCGAGCGGCTGACCCCGGCGGTCCACCCCGGCGGCTTCGTGCTCGGCTGCAACATGACCATGCACCGCGACGTCGCGGCCCGCATCGGCTCGTTCGACGAACGCTTCGGCGCTGGCGGCCCGCTACGCTCGGCTGAAGATACTGATTATCTCGTGCGGGCGATGCTGCTCGGCATGCCGGTCGAGTACGTGCCCGACATGACGGTCTTGCATCATCACGGCCGGCGAGACCGCAAGTCGATCGACAGGCTGCACCGCGACTATAGCCTCGGTAATGGTGCGCTGTGCCTGAAACATGTCCGCCACGCCCCTTGGCTGCTTCGCCATGTCTATTGGTCTGCGCGGGCCGCGTTCAGGGAACTGGCGGGCCGTCCTCGCTTTGACCGCGACCTCGATCTGTCGCACTGGCCTATTGTCGTTATGAATCTGGCAGGTGCCGCCAGATTTGCGCTGCTCGTCATGATGGGATGGCCAAAACGGCTGCCGCTGCGCCACGACCGACAAGCCAGCGAAGCCAATGCGGAGGCCAGAGCGCGATAATGTCACTGATTCCGTCAGCCCTGCCAATGCTGCGCCGCGCGCTTGGTGGCAGGCTGTTGCGGCTCGTTCCCGTCGTGGTGGGGCTCGGGCTTGCGGGCGCCGCGCTGGAAGGCCTCGGCATCGGTCTCATCATTCCGCTGCTTGGCATCATTATGGGACGTGGCGAAACATCAGGCATGGCCGGTTTCTCCGCCCTCCTCCAGCAGGTTGGAGCGGACCTCGGCGAGCGCCAGCGGCTGATCGCCATTTCGGCCGCGATCCTCGGTTCGATCGTACTGAAAAATGTCTTTGCCTTCGCCAACACTCTGCTGACCAGCTACATCTACGGCAAGGCAGGTTATTCGATCCGTAGCGCACTGTCGGAGCAGTTGCTCAGGGTCGGCTACCCCTTTTTCCTGCAGCAAAGCCCCGGGCGGCTGCTCAACATCATCTCCAACGAATCCTGGCGAGCATCCGACGCTATCCAGGCCCTGCTCGGCGCGATCGTCAGTGCCTCGGCCGCCGTCATCCTGCTCGCCTTCCTCCTGCTCCTCTCTTGGCAGATGACGCTGCTGGTGACTCTAGGGCTGGCGCTTGTCCAGCTGGCGCACGGGGTTTTGTCGTCCAATCTGAAGGCGCCGAGCCGCAGCGTCGTCTCGCGCAACAGCGCACTGGCGTCGCAGATGCTGCATCTGGTGCATGCCGGGCGCCTGATTCGCATCTTCGGGCAGGAGAACCGTGAAAAGGCGGTCTTCGCCAAAGCGTCCGACGGGGTGCGGCGGGCGGCTTTCGTGCTTTCAATCCGCCAGGGCGTCTTGCCGCCACTGACCGAGGTATTGCACGCGATGCTGTTCCTGGCGGTGGTGATCGGAGCCTGGCTGGCGAATGTAAGCTTCCCGCTGACCGTCGCCTTCCTCATCCTGCTCTACCGACTGCAGCCGCATATGCGGGCCTTGCAGATGTCCTGGAGTCAGTTGCAAGGCATGAGCGGCTCGCTGGAGGAGGTACAATGGCTGCTCGATCCTTCCGACAAGCCCGAGGCGCCGCAGGGCAGCCTGCCGTTCGACGGCTTGCGCCAAGGGATCAGCTTCGATGATGTGAGCTTCGCCTATTCCGGTCCCCTGTCAGGCCCCGACGCGCGCGAGGCGGTGCTGCATAAGGCGGTGTTCGACATCCGCAGCGGCCGCTCGACGGCGCTGATCGGCCGCTCGGGCGCCGGCAAGACGACGATCGTCAATCTCCTGTGCCGCTTCGTCAAACCCGACAGCGGCAGGATCCTCGTCGATGGGGCACCGCTCGATGAAGTGGACCCAAGCCAGTGGCGGCGGAACATTGCCCTGGCCAGTCAGGAGTTGGAACTGGTCGATGGCACCATTTTTGAAAACATTATCTACGGCTACGACACGGCGTCGGCCAGCGACGCCATGCGCGCCGCAAGGCTGGCCGAGGCACATCAATTCATCGAGCACCTGCCGCAGGGCTACGCGACACTGGTCGGATACCGGGGCATCAACCTGTCAGCCGGACAAAGGCAAAGGATCGCCCTGGCGCGGGCGCTGGTGCGCGATCCCGATATTCTCATCCTCGACGAAGCCACCAGTGCGGTGGATGGGTTGTCAGAAGCCGCTATTGTCGAGACGCTGAAATCGCGGGCCGGCCGCCGCACCACCATTGTCATCAGTCATCATTACAGCACCATATCGTTCTGCGACGACGTGGTGATCTTGAGCCGCGGTCGGGTGAAAAAACAGGCCCCCTTCGCAACCCTGGCAATGCTCAGCATGGACGAGCTTTACCAGCACGGAGCGGGTGAGTGATGGGGCGCACCCCGACCTGCGACGCGGCTTGCGCCCGGCAGCTCGCAGATTGCGATCAATCCTGCCGGCAAACCACCGCCGCGACGCATTTCCGATTGTTCAAAAACAATTCTCGGTGGGAGGTCAGGCGGCCTTCTTCTTCGCCAGCCGCGCCTTGATCGAGGCGACGTCGGCGCGCGGCGTCGCGGCGAACAGCGTCCTGGTGTAGTTGTGCTTGGGGTCGGCGAAGACCTCCTCGCGCGAGCCGTATTCGACGGCTTCGCCGAAATACATCACCATCACATCGTCGGCGATGTAGCGCACGACCGACAGATCGTGGCTGATGAAGACATAGGTCAGCTGGAATTCGTCCTGCAGGTCGGCGAGCAGGTTGAGCACCTGCGCCTGCACCGAAAGATCGAGCGCGGAGACCGGTTCGTCAAGCACCAGCAGGCTCGGGTTCAGCATCAGCGCGCGGGCAATGGCGATGCGCTGGCGCTGGCCGCCCGAGAACATGTGAGGATAGCGATTGTAGTGCTCGGTTCCGAGGCCGACTTTCTTCAGCATCCTCATGGCGAGGTCGCGCCGCTCTTCGGCCGGCTTGTCGGTGTTGATGAGCAGCGGCTCGCCAAGCACATCTCCGATCTTTTGGCGCGGATTGAGCGATCCGTAAGGGTTCTGGAAGACGATCTGCACCTTGCGGCGCATCTCCCTGGTCAGGCCGTTCCTTGCGATGTCGACCTTGTTGCCGTCGATGAACAGTTCGCCCGACGTTGCCGGATCGATCAGCGTGATGATACGCGCCAGCGTTGACTTGCCGCAGCCCGATTCACCGACGATGGCCAGCGTCTTGCCCTTGTCGACGCTGAACGAGACGCCCTTGACCGCATGCACGGTGCGCGCGCCGCGAAACAGGCCGCCGCCGACGTGATAGTCGCGCACGATGTCCTTGCCTTCGACGACCTTGATGCTCATCAGAAGCCCCCGGCAGCTGGTTCGAACAGCATGTCCGAGACGGTCGGCAGCCGGTCGCCGACGGCATTATCCGGCAGCGCCGACAAAAGTGCGCGGGTGTAATTGCTCTTCGGCGATTCAAACAGCGACAGCACGTCGGCCTCTTCCATCTTGCGGCCCTTGTACTGGACGATGACGCGGTCGGCCGTCTCGGCGACCACGCCCATATTGTGGGTGATCATGATCAGGCCCATGCCGTATTTGACCTGCAGCGACACGAGGAGGTCGAGGATCTGCTTCTGGATGGTGACGTCGAGCGCGGTGGTCGGCTCGTCGGCGATCAGAAGCTTCGGATTGCAGGCGATGGCGATGGCGATCATCACGCGCTGGCACTGGCCGCCCGACATCTGGTGCGGAAACGAGTTCAGCCGTTCGGCCGGCTCGGCAATGCCGACCTGCGTCAGCAATTCGATGGCGCGCTCGCGACGCTGGGCCTTGTCCATGCCCATATGGAAGCGCAGCACCTCCTCGATCTGAAAGCCGACGGTGAAGCACGGATTGAGACTGGCCATCGGCTCCTGGAAGATCATCGACATGTCCTTGCCGACGATCTTTCGCCGGTCGGCCGGGCTCATCTTCAGGAGATCGCGGCCGTTGAAGCTCATCTCGTCGGCAGTGACCGTCGCCGTCCACGGCAACAGCCCCATCACAGCCAACATCGACACCGACTTGCCGGAGCCGGATTCGCCGACGATGGCCAGCACTTCACGTTCGTTCACATGGAGCGAGACGCCATCGACCGCGCGGAACGGGCCGGATGCGGTCTGGAACTCGACGACGAGATTGCGGATGTCGAGCAGCGCCATTACGACCTCCTCAGCTTCGGATCGAGCGCATCGCGCAGACCGTCGCCGATCAGGTTGATGGCAAGCACGGTGATGAGGATGGCCAGACCGGGGAAGGTCACCACCCACCAGGCGCGCAGGATGAATTCACGCGCCGAGGCGAGCATGGTTCCCCATTCCGGTGTCGGCGGCTGGGCGCCAAGGCCGAGAAAGCCGAGAGCGGCCGCCTCCAGGATGGCGTTGGAGAAGGACAGCGTGCCCTGGACGATCAGCGGCGCCAGGCAATTGGGCAGGATGGTGCGCAGCATAAGCCTTATATGGCCGGCGCCGGCGACCTTGGCGGCGACCACATATTCGCGGCTCTTTTCGGCCATGACGGCAGCGCGCACCAGACGGGCAAAGTGGGGTTGCAGGACAAGCGCGATGGCCAGCATGGCGTTGAACAGGCCGGGGCCGAGGATGGTGACCAGAACCAGCGCCAAGAGCAGCGACGGGAAGGACAGGATCAGATCCATGACGCGCATGATCGCCACGTCGACCCAGCCCCGGAAATAGCCGGCCAAAAGGCCGAGCGTGATGCCGCCGACAAGCGCCAGTGTGACCACGACGGCGCCGATGAGCAGCGAGAAACGCGCGCCATAGAGCAGGCGCGAGAGCATATCGCGGCCGACCGCGTCGGTGCCAAGCAGATATTCCATGCTGCCGCCCGCCTGCCAGGCCGGCGGACGCAGGAAAGCGGTCTTGTCCTGGATGTCGGGCGCATAGGGCGCCAGCAGCGGTGCAAAGAGCGCGGCCAGCACCAGCAGGATGAAGACGAACAGGCCGATGACGGCGCCGCGGTTTACCGAGAAATAGTGCCAGAAGGTCCTGAAGCCGGTCAGACGGTCAGGGTTGCCGGCGGCCATCGGGGCGATTTCGGTGGACTGGCTCATCACGCCGCCCTGATGCGCGGGTTGATGACGGCATAAAGCACGTCGACAATCAGGTTCACCGCCATGACGATAAGGGCGATCAACAGCAAGCCTGACTGCACGACGACATAGTCGCGCTTGGATATGGATTCGACCATCCACTTGCCGATGCCCGGCCAGGCGAAGATGGTTTCTGTGAGAATGGCGCCGGCGAGCAGGGTACTGACCTGCAGGCCGATGGTGGTGACCACCGGGATCAGCGCATTGCGCAGCGCATGCACGCCGATGACGCGGGACGACGACAGGCCCTTGGCGCGGGCGGTCCGCACATAGTCTTCGCCCAGCACTTCGAGCATGGCCGAGCGCGTCTGGCGCGCGATCACCGCCAGCGGGATGGTGCCGAGCACAATTGTCGGCAGCACCAGGTGGCTCAATGCCGAGCGGAAAGCATCCCATTTGCCGTAGAGCAGGCTGTCTAGGGTCAGGAAGCCGGTGATCGGCTTGATAAAGAACTGAAGGCCGATGCGGCCTGAAACCGGGGTCCAGCCGAGATAGCCGGAGAAAAAGATGATCAGCAGCAGACCCCACCAGAAAATCGGCATGGAATAGCCGACGAGGGCGGTGCCCATCAGCCCCTGGTCGAACCAGGAGCCGCGTTTGACCGCAGCAATGATGCCGGCCGGGATGGCCAGCACCATGGCGAAGATCATGGCGAAGACTGAGAGCTCGATGGTTGCCGGGAAGAGCGTCATGAAATCTTCGATGACCGGCCGCTTGGACGAAATCGACACGCCGAAATTGCCGGTCGCGGCATCGCGGACATAATGCGCGTATTGCTGCCAGATCGGCAAATTGTAGCCGAACTGTTCCTTCAGTTCCGCGTAGCGCTCGGGCGACACGCCATGCTCGCCGGCCATGGCAAGAATGGGATCGCCGGGCAGCAGCCTGACGAAAGCGAAGGCGCAGATGGTGATGCCGATCAGCGTCGGCAGCACCAAGACGATTTTGTTTAGGAGATATCGGAGCATCTTGAAAAGCGGGCGGCGCCTGATTGCGCGCCGCCCGCCTAACAGTTCTATTCGGCCTTGTCGACGCCGTCGAAGCGATGAATGCCGAGCGGGTCCATCATGAAGCCGCTGACATTCTTGCGCACGACTGCGTAGACTTGGCTGTGTGCCATGAGGAAGGCCGGAGCCTGCTTCTGGAAGACAACCTGCGCCTCTTCATAGAGCTTGGTGCGTTCGGCCTGGTCGCTGGTCTTCTTGGCCTTCTGGATCAGATCCTCGAAGTCCTTGTCGCACCAGCTGGAGTAGTTCGACACGCCGATGGCCGAGCAGGCGAACAGCGTGGCGAAGAAATTGTCCGGATCGCCATTGTCACCGGTCCAGCCGATCTGGAAGGCGCCCGGGCGTTCCTTCTTCTTGCCTTCTTCGCGGTACTTCGTCCACTCGTAGCTGACGATCTCCGCCTTGACGCCGACCTTGGCCCAGTCAGCCTGGATCAGTTCGGCGGCGCGCTGGAAGTTCGGGTTGTAGGGACGGACGCGGTCGGAGGCCCAAAGCTGGATCTCCTTCAATCCGGCATCGGCCAGCACCTTCTTGGCGGCTTCCGGATCATAGGCGTCGGACTTCACGTCCTTGTTCCACGACCACATGGTCGGCGGGATCAGGTTTACGGCCGGCGTGGCGCCGGCGTCCTGGAACAGCGACTTGATGAGCGATTCCCGATCGATCGCCTGGTTGAGCGCATGGCGCACTTCAGGCTTGTCGAGCGGCGGGATGGTGGTGTTGTAGCTCATATAGCCGATGTTGAGGCCAGCCTGATCCATCAGGGTCACGTCGGGGTTGGCCTTGATCGTGCCGATGTCGGCAGGATTCGGATAGGGCGCGATATCGCATTCGCCGGCGAGCACCTTCTGGATGCGGGCGGTGGCGTCAGGCGTGATCGCGAAGACGAGATCGTCGATCTTTTCCTTGCCCTTGAAGTAGTCCGGGTTGGCCGCATAGCGGATGACCGAATCCAGCTGGTAGTCGACGAACTGGAACGGACCTGTACCGACCGGCTTGGTCGAGAAGTCGGCCATCTTGCCGTCTTTTTCCAGCTGGTCGGCATATTCCTTCGACACGATCGAGGCGAAGTCCATGCCGAGATTGGCCAGCATCGGCGCGTTCGGCTCGGTCAGCGTCAGCTTCACGGTCAGGTCATCGACCTTTTCCCACTTGGCGACGTATTTCGGCATGTCCATGCCGGTGTAGTAGTCCCAGGTCAGGTTCGGCAGGTACTTCTCGCCGTTCCAGGGGTTTTCCTTGTTGAACTGGCGATCGAACGAAAAGACGACGTCGTCGGCATTGAAATCACGCGTCGGCTTGAAGAAATCCGTCGTCTGGAACTTCACGCCCGGATGCAGGTGGAAAGTATAGACCAGGCCGTCGTCCGAAATCTCCCATTTGTCGGCGAGACCGGGCACAACTTCGGTGCCGCCATGCTTGAACTCGACCAGGCGCGAATAGACGGTGCGCGACGAGGCGTCGAAGTCGTTGCCGCCCGTCGTGGTACCCGGGTCGAAGTTGGCCGGTGAGGCCTCCGAGCAATAGACCAGCGTCTTGGCATTGGCCACACCGCCGAGGACGCTTGCAGCCAGCAACGCGGCTGCAAAAGTCAGTTTCTTTTTCATTGAGCACTCCCTGATGTTCTTCCAAGCCCCTCTATAGGCTCGCGAAGCGCGCATATAAGCACCGTTTTTCCGGCTTTGGAACACCCTGTTTGCCTACCCCACCGTAAGCAGAAAATATTTCTCGGTCTTTGACGAACTGCAGAAACAAATAGCAAAATCTGCTAATCACGGGATTGTTAACGACCGCATTTTTTCATTGATCGCAGCAATCGTAAGCCAAAAATCCACAAGCCTGGGTTTCGCCACCGAGATGACCGGACGGCATCGCCTGAGCTGGCATCGCGGGAAGGATTTCGACGGCAAATCTTTGCCGTCCTGCCGCTGGGGCAAGACTTGCACGGCCGCCGATAGTCGCAATAGATAGATGACACGCTGGATTTTCCGGGAATCCGCGACATCGCTGCAGCGGAGGACGCCTCACCACATCGAGGCGGCGCAGCAGGAGCAGGCAACAGAACGACCGAGGGAGGCTGGAGGTGGCGAAAGCAACAAAGACAACGGCCCCGGCGAAAGCAAAAGCGGCGAAAGCTTCAAAACCGGCCGCCGCTGCCGCCAAGTCGAAAGCGCCACCGGCCAAAGCCACTCCCGCCGTCAAGCCAACGGCAACCTCGACGCCGGCGAAGGCAAGCGCCAACCCGGCAGCGAAACCTGCGGTCAAGCGCGCGGCGAAGACAACACCCGCTGCAAAGCCCGCCCAGCCGCCAGCCGCGAAGACAGCGGCGGCGAAGCCCGCCTCGAAGCCGTCGCCGGGCGCGGCCAAAAAACTGCCGAATACGCTGACGGCGCTTGCCGCGGGCTTGCCGGAAAAGCCATGGCTAAAAAGCTATTCGAAAGTCGTGCCGGCGGAGATCGGCGCCCTGCCCTACAGTTCGATCGGCGACTTCCTCGTCGGCGCCTGTAAGCAGTTTTCCGGCCAGCCGGCATACGTCTGCATGGGCAAGTCGATCTCCTATGCCGAACTCGAGCGGCAATCGGCGGCCTTCGGCGCTTATCTGCAATCGAAGGGCCTGCAGAAAGGCGCACGCGTGGCGCTGATGATGCCGAATGTGCTGCAATATCCGGTGGCGATGATGGCCGTGCTTCGCGCCGGCTATGTCGTGGTGAACATCAATCCGCTCTACACGCCGCGCGAGCTCGAACATCAGCTCAAGGATTCCGGCGCGCAGGCGATCGTCATTCTGGAGAATTTCGCCAGCACCCTGGACGCGGTGATTGCCAGGACGGCGGTCAAGCATGTGGTGGTCGCGGCGATGGGCGACATGCTCGGCGCCCTCAAGGGCACGATCGTCAACCTCGTCGTGCGCCGGGTGAAGAAGATGGTGCCGGCCTGGTCGCTGCCCGGCCATGTCAAATTCAATGCGGCGGTGAAAGCCGGCGCCGGCATCGCCTTCAAACCGGCCAAGATGGAGGCCGGCGACGTTGCCTTCCTGCAATATACCGGCGGAACCACGGGGATTTCCAAAGGTGCTGTGCTGCTGCACTCCAATGTGCTGTCCAATGTCGCGCAGAACACGCTGTGGCTGCAGGACGCCTATGCGATCAAGCCGAAACCGGCGCATCTCAACTTCATCTGCGCACTGCCGCTCTACCATATCTTCGCGCTGACGGTGAACGCGCTGATGGGCATGCAGCAGGGCGCCCAGAACGTGCTCGTTCCCAACCCGCGCGACATTCCCGGCTTCGTCAAGGAGCTGCAGAAATACCCGATGCACATTTTCCCCGGCCTCAACACGCTGTTCAACGCGCTGCTCAACAACGAGGATTTCCGCAAGCTCGACTTCAAGCCGCTGATCATGACGCTGGGTGGCGGCATGGCGGTGCAGAGGGGGGTTGCCGAGCGCTGGAAGGCGCTGACCGGCAATTCGATCACCGAGGGCTACGGGCTGTCTGAGACCTCGCCGGTGGCCACCGCCAACAAGTTCAGCGACGGCAATTTCACCGGTACGATCGGCCTGCCGCTGCCGTCGACCGAGATCGTCATCCGCGACGATGACGGCAACAACCTGCCGCTGGGCGAAGTCGGCGAGATCTGCATCCGCGGGCCGCAAGTCATGGCCGGTTACTGGAACCGGCCGGACGAGACCGCCAAGGTGATGACCAAGGACGGGTTTTTCAAATCCGGCGACATGGGCTTCATGGACGAGCGCGGCTACACCAAGATCGTCGACCGCAAGAAGGACATGATCCTGGTCTCCGGCTTCAACGTCTACCCCAACGAACTCGAGGAAGTCGTCGCCCAGCATCCGGGCGTGCTCGAAGTGGCGGCGGTCGGCGTGCCGGACGAGCATTCGGGCGAAGTGCCGAAGCTGTTCATCGTCAAGAAGGATCCGGCGCTGACCGTTGAGGCAATCACTGCGTATTGTCGCGAGAACCTGACCGGCTACAAGCGGCCGAAATACATCGAGTTCAGGACCGAGCTGCCGAAGACGCCGGTGGGCAAGATTTTGCGCCGGGCGCTGCGGGAATAATTTGAACGGCGAGCCTGGCGACGGCGGGATGGCGGACGATAGTCGGCGTCCCGATGCAGTAGTGTTCATCAAGGCGAACCTGCGGCTTGCGCCCGTTCCCGCCCTTCGTGAAATCCAGCTCTATACGGCTCATTCCGGCAGCGGCCTGAGGCGGCTTGTCGAGTGGCGAGCTCATGGACCGGAAGACGGCAGCCAGACCGAGGAGCACGAAGCTGAGCCGCAGCCGCCCTACTGGGCCTATGCCTGGGCCGGCGGCGCCGTGCTGGCGCGCTATATACTCGACCATCCGCAAATCGTGGCCGGTCACCGCGTGCTCGACCTCGGCGCCGGCTCGGGCCTCGTCGGCATCGCCGCCGCCAAGGCCGGCGCCAGCGCGGTGATCGCCGCCGAGAGCGATCGCAACGGCGTCGCCGCGATCGGCCTCAACGCGTTGGCCAACGGCGTCGAGATCACCATTGTCGACCAGGATATCACCACGGGCCCGCCGCCAGCGGTCGATCTCGTGCTTGCCGGCGACGTGTTCTACGGCCGCGAGGTTGCTCTGCGGGTGATCCCGTTCCTCGACCGCTGCCTGGCAGCCGGCATCGAGGTGCTGGTCGGCGATCCCCGCCGCGCCGATCTGCCGCTGTCGCGGCTACGATTGCTCGCCGAATATCAGGTGCCGGATTTCGGCGACGCAAAGGGTGATGTGACCAAGCCGAGCGGTGTGTTTTGGTTCGAGCCGGAAGATTGCTAGCGCGACGCGGCAAAGCCCAGTCGCTCTGAATGGCCGGATTCTACTCATTGTGGACAAACCTCAAGGGGCAGAAAATAGATTGGATTAGCCGTTGATAGGAGAAGTCGAATGGCGTGGATTAAAGTTGTTCAACGTATCGGCTTCATAGTTTGCCCAAAGTGCGAAAATCGCGGCTTCGAGCTTCAGCCTGGCGAAGACATCGATAACGCAAGCGCCAAGATCAGGTGCGGCAGATGCGGGTACGTTTGCTCTGCTGATGAGTAGCCCACTATGTCCGAAAACAAACCAGAAGCTCCATAGTTTCATGGCTGCTTCCCCCAACTCGGCCATTGGCGGGGAAATCCCGAGCCGAATTGAGTTTGCCCCAGGCCCCCGTCAGACCGTCTCCTTGACCCGCGCCGACAGAAAGTCCGGCAAGTCGGCAACCGAATCCAGAACGACATCGGCGATCGACGCCAGCGATTCCCGCGTGCCGGTGCCGGAGAGCACGCCGACCGCCAGGCCGCAGCCGCCGGCACGCGCCATCTCCAGGTCGTGGCGGTTGTCGCCGACCATGGCGATCTCGGACGCCTTCAACCCGGTCAGGTCGCAAAAGGCGACGATCGTGTCCGGCGCCGGTTTCGGATTGGCGACCGCGTCATAGCCATAGGCGGCGGTGAACAGCTGCGCGACGCCGAGCGTGACCATGGTCTTTTCGGCACCGGCAGTCGAATCATTGGTGGCGACGCCGAGCCGGTAGGATCGCTTGTGCAGAGCCGTCAGCGCCGCGACGATGCCGGGCAAGGCCACCGCCATCGATGAGCCTTGCACCGAGGTGATCTCGTTGAAGCGGGCGACGGCCAGCATCTGGTCCTCGTCGGACAGGCGCGGGAACCATAGTTCGACGACATCCATGTTGGTGCCCGAGGCGAAGATGGAATCCGGCTTGAAACGCTTGGCGACAAAATCGAAGCCCGCCGCTGAAAGCAGCCTGTCGGCTTTCCAGCGATCGCCCTCGGCAGCATCCATGGCCATGAAATCGGCGATGCCGAGCCAGGTCGCGTTGAAATCGACAAGCGTGCCGTCCTTGTCGAACAATATGCCCTTGATGTCGGCCGGATTTTTCATTGCGCCCCCCGCAGTTGCTGGATGCGCGCCACCAGCCCGGCCGTCGATGCGTCGCGCTTGGCGGCGCTCTCCTTGCCTTCCACGACTGGCAACAGGCCGGTCGCCAGCTCCTTGCCGAGCTCGACGCCCCATTGGTCGAAGGAATTGATGTTGAACAGAGTGCCTTCGACGAAGACGCGGTGCTCGTAAAGCGCGATCAGCCGGCCGAAGGTGCGCGGGTCGAGCTTGCGGTAGAGGATCGTCACCGAGGGGCGGTTGCCGGAGAAGACGCGGTGCGGGGCTATTCTGTCGACATCGGCCGGCTTCATGCCCTTGGCCAGCATCTGCGCGCGAGCCTCGTCCAGCGTGCGGCCCTTCATCAACGCTTCCGATTGGGCCAGGCAATTGGCAAGCAGTAGATCGTGCTGGTGCTTCAGATCCGGCTCATGGCCGACGGCAGCGGCAAGGAACTCGACCGGGATGGAATCGGTGCCCTGGTGCAGCAGCTGGAAGAAGGCGTGCTGGCCATTGGTGCCGGGCTCGCCCCAGACCAGCGGTCCGGTCGGCGTCGTCACCGGCGTGCCGTCGAGGGTGACGCCCTTACCGTTCGATTCCATGTCGAGCTGCTGCAGATAGGCCGGCAGCCTGGAAAGGCGCTGGTCATAAGGGATGACCGCACGCGCCGGATAACCGCAGATCACGCGATGCCACCAGCCGACCAGCCCCAGCAGCGCCGGCAGGTTCTTCTGCAGGGGTGCGGTGCGGAAGTGCTCGTCCATCTCATGCGCGCCATCGAGGAAGGCGCGGAAGTTGCGCGGGCCGATGGCGATCATCACCGGCAGGCCGATGGCGCCCCACAGCGAATAGCGGCCGCCGACCCAGTCCCAGAAGCCGAACACGCGATCCGCTTCGATGCCGAACTTGGAAACCAGGTCGAGCGCGGTCGAGACGGCGGCGAAATGCTTGCCGACAGCTTCCTTGCCGAGCGCCTTCTGCACCCATTCGCGCGCCGTCTCGGCATTGGTCATCGTCTCGACCGTGGTGAAGGTCTTCGAGGCGATGATGAACAGGGTGGTTTCGGCCGACAGGCCCTTCAGCGTGTCGTGGATATGGGCGCCGTCGATGTTGGAGACGTAGTGCGCGCGCGGGCCGTCGTGATAGGGCGCCAGCGCCAGCGTCGCCATGGCCGGGCCGAGATCGGAGCCGCCAATGCCGATGTTGACAATGTCGGTGATTTTCTTGCCGGTGGCGCCGGCGGCCTTGCCGGAGCGAATGGCGTCGGCGAAAGCGCCCATGGCGTCGAGCACGGACAGCACATCCGCCTTGACGTCCTGGCCATCGACGGTGACGCCCTTGCCCGAGAGGTTGCGCAGCGCCGTGTGCAGCACGGCGCGGTCTTCGGTGATGTTGATTTTCTTGCCGGAAAACATTGCGGCGCGGCGACCTTCGAGATCGGCGGCGGCGGCGAGCTTCTCGAGCAGTTCCATCGTGCCCTGGTCGACCGCGCATTTCGACCAGTCGAGCAAAAGGTCGCCGTCGCTGGCCGAGAACGTCTCGAAGCGCTTGGGGTCGGCGGCAAAAGCCTCGCGCATCGTACCCGATGCCGCCGCGCGCGCAGCACGCAAGGCGACAAGCTGTTTGTCGAAGGAGGAATGATCCACTTTCGGCTCCTGATCGTTTTTCACGACATCTTATCAGACCGGATGTTTCCGGCGCGTGTCGTCGCGCTGATCTTATTGAGCCGAATTCCGCATGTTTCAATGCGTGGGGATGACGCAGTGCAGCATAGTGCGATGTGATGGAGCTATGACGCTGCGCGCCGCGCTGGATGATTTGATGGGAGTAGCGACGACGCTGCGCGTCGCGCTGGGGATAATGAGGCGCGACGACGCTTCGCATCGCGCGGGCGTCCGCGCTGCGGGATGACGCAAGCGTCACCCGGGGATGCGACGACGCTGCGCGTCGCGCATAGATCACTGGCATAAATCCCAGCGATCAGAAAAATTGATTGGCGCAACCCCTTGTGCCACGGTTACCTTCCGCTGGTCCAGCCAAGCAAAAAAGACTGGCCATCGAGGAACACCTTCCATGCCACAGCGTAACGACACGGCCATATGGTCCGGCCTGTTCCGGATTTCGGCGGAATCGGGCCAGACCCTGCAGGCGCAGATCCGTCAGGCGATCGTCGCCGCCATTCTCGACCGGCAGATCGCCGCTTCGATGCCGCTTCCGTCCTGCCGCATCCTGGCTGAAAAACTCGGCGTCGCGCGCGGCACTGTGGTGCTGGCGTTCCAGCAATTGGTCGACCAAGGTTTCCTGGTGGCGCGCGAACGGCGCGGCCATTTCGTCAATCCGGATGTGCTGGCCACCCCCGCCAAGCCGCACCAGAAGGCGCCCGACCAGCAGAACGAGATCGACTGGAAGGCACGCCGGCAGATCGCCGCCAGCGACATGCCGCCACCGGCCAAGCACGACAACTGGATCAAGTCCTCCTACCCCTTCGTCTACGGCCAGTTCGACCCGGCGCTGTTCCCGACAGCCGAATGGCGTGAGTGCAACCGCATGGCGCTGGCCGTGCTCGAAATCCGCAACTGGGCCTCCGACATGGTCGATCGTGACGATCCGCTCTTGATCGAGCAGATCCAGGCGCGGCTGTTGCCGCGGCGCGGCATCTTCGCCAATCCGGACGAGATCATCGTCACGCTGGGCGCCCAGAACGCGCTCTATATGCTGGCGACACTGCTGATGACAAAGGGCTCCAAGGTCGCGATGGAAGACCCGGGATACCCCGACGCGCGCTCGATCTTCCGCTTGGCAGGCGCCGAAATCCAGCCGGTTCCGGTCGATCAGTCCGGCATCGTCACCTCGTCCATTCCCAACGATTCCGGCTTTGTCTTCGTCACCCCCAGCCACCACTGCCCGACCATGGTGCCGCTGTCGGCGGAGCGGCGGCAGGACCTTCTGGCGCGCGCCAACCGCCACAACCAGATCATCATCGAGGACGGCTATGACAGCCAGCTTCTCGACGAGGCGCCGCAGCAGGCGCTGAAGAGCCTCGATCGCTCGGGTCGCGTCGTCTATGTCGGCTCGATGTCGAAGACGCTGGCTCCGGGCCTGCGGCTTGGCTACATCGTCGCTTCGGCTGGACTAATCTCCGAGCTCAGGGCGCTGCGTCGCTTCATGCTCAGGCACCCGCCGGCCAACAACCAGCGCGCGGTCGCGCTGTTCCTGTCGCTCGGCCATCACGAAGCCCTGGTGCGGCGGCTGTCGTCGGCCTTCGACGAGCGGCGCAAGCGTCTGGTCCATGCGATTTCCGCATTCCTGCCGGAATGGCGCTCGACCGATTCGGCCGGCGGCACATCGCTCTGGCTGGAAGGCCCGCGCGGCACCGATTCACGTGGACTGGCCGAGGCCGCGGCCTCGCGCAGCGTCATCATCGAGCCGGGCGATCGCTTCTTCGATCGCACCGAAAAGCCGTCGCGTTTCATGCGCTTGGGCATTTCCTCGATCGCACTGCAGCACATCGAGCCGGGTATTCGCGAGCTCGCGACCGCAGCCGGACGCAGGCCCGCTGCAGCCTGATTTGCCTGTGCCGGGGCTTTGAACAGCCCGGCCCTTGGCATGATCACCAACATTCTGCATTAGCTCTCTGGCATACTCGGCTGCGTTGACTGGCCCATAGGCTGGGCCAATGGCAACGGCATAGTCGGCTGACAGAGGGACGAAGCAGGCCGACGGTGGACCAATCACCGCGTCGTGTTTCGCAAGCTAAAGGTGGAGTGCCCCCCATGTCAGTGGCTGTTGAGCAGCAGGATGCGGCTCTTAAGGATGCGGCTCCTAAAGATACATCAGCCGACCAGCGTTCGCGACGATCCGGCGGGCGCGAAGCGCGCCGCGCCATGCGGGCAGCACCTTTGGCCGACGACATCAGGCCGGTACGTGCCGGGCTTGAAGGCGGCAGTTACGGCCCGCTCAACCGGAACGACCAGGAGCGCATCCATGAAGCGGTGCTGACGCTGCTGGAGACCGTCGGCTTCGCCAATGCCATTCCCTCCTGCGTCGAGGCGCTGACCGGGGTCGGCGCCGTTTACGGCGATGACGGCCGCGTCCGTTTCCCACGCGGGCTTGTGATGGACACGATCAGACGAGCCGCGCGAAATTTTACGCTGCACGGCCAGGACCCCAGGCATGACATGCTGATCCAGGGCAAGCGCGTGCATTACGGCACGGCGGGTGCGGCGGTGCATCTGGTCGATGTCGAAAAGCGCGAATACCGCGAGTCGCTGGTGCAGGACATTTATGATGCCGCTCGCCTCGTCGAAGGGCTCGACAACATCCATTTCTTCCAGCGGCCGATGGTGCCGCGCGACATTCCCGATCCGCTCGAAATGGACTTCAACACGCTCTACGCCTGCGTGATGGGCACGTCGAAGCATGTCGGCACCTCGTTCACGGTGCGCGAGAACGTGCAGCCGGCGCTGGAAATGCTTTATGCGATCGCCGGCGGCGAGGAGAACTTTCGCGCCCGGCCGTTCGTGTCAAACTCCAATTGCTTCGTCGTGCCGCCGATGAAGTTTGCCGAGGACGCCTGCGGCGTGCTCGAAGCCTGTGTCGACGGCGGCATCCCGATCCTGCTTCTATCGGCCGGCCAGGCCGGCGCCACCGCTCCCGCGGCGATTGCCGGCGCTGTGGTGCAAGCGGTGGCCGAAGTGCTGGTCGGCCTCATCTACGTCAACGCCATCAAGCCCGGGCATCCGGCGATCTTCGGCACCTGGCCGTTCGTCTCCGACCTGAGGACCGGCGCCATGTCGGGCGGCTCGGCCGAGCAGGCAGTACTGACTTCGGCCTGCGCGCAGATGGCGCAGTTCTACGACCTGCCGGGCGGCTCGGCCGCCGGCATGACGGATTCGAAACTGCCCGACATCCAGTCCGGCTATGAAAAGGGGATCACCGACGTGATGGCCGGTCTTGCCGGCCTCAATCTGGTCTATGAATCGGCGGGCATGCACGCCTCGCTGCTCGGCTTTTGCCTGGAGAGCCTGATCATAGACAATGACATGCTGGGCCACTGCCTGCGCTGCGTGCGGGGCATCGAAGTGACCGACGAAGCGCTGTCGATCGACACCATCACCGAAGTCTGCATGAATGGCCCAGGCCACTATCTCGGCAACGAGCAGACGCTGCGCCTGATGCAGACCGAGTATTTTTATCCGGCCGTCGGCGACCGCTTTTCGCCCAAGGAATGGAACGAGAAGGGCCGGCCCGACATCTTGCAGCGGGCGATCATCGAAAAGAAGCGCGTGCTTGCCGAGCGCTTCCCGCGCCATGTGCCGAAGCTGCTAGACGACAAATTGCGCGCCCGCTTCGGCGAGATGATCAAGCTGCCACGCAGCGGCATGGGCGGGTAAGCTTCACCTTACGAAGGTCAGTCCGCACTTAGCCCAAAGCGCTCGACGACTTCGGCGCTGATCAGCTTGCCATGCAGCGCCATCAGCACGATCTGGGCATCCAGGCTGTCGCCGGTTTCAAGCGCTGCCTCGATGCGGCGCTCAGCGTCCAGCCGCCGCTCCGGCCCATTGGCCTGCTCAAAGGTTTGTGGGCCTGCGATGCAATAACCAAACAGCTGCGCCACAGACCGATAAGCCTCTGGCGGGGGCTCGTCCGGCCAGTGATCCTTCATCAGATTGACGATGGTGAGCTTTACTCCCTCTGGCACCAGTGCCGGGTGAAGGTCGGCGCCGCGCAGCGCGTTGTCCAGTTCCCGCAAGTCACCCGAGCGGCCGAACATGCCGAGGAAACCGAGGGAAGAGCGCCGTTTAGTCACGTTGATACTTTCCGTCCGATAGCCGACCACTCATATGGGAATGTAGGATCGTTTTTCATCGCCTTTCCGGAGTCTCAGGCAAACCAGGCGTCGAGCCCGAATTCCCGCTGCAACAGGTCTTCCGCACTTTCCAGCGCGCCCTCGATCCAGCCGTGATTGTTGGACCACGCTTCGCCACAGACATGAATGCCCGGAGCGAGCGTATGGCTCGCCAGTTTTATACCGGAGATATCTATGCCACGGTCCCAGACATGCGACGCGCCGCCATAGGCCGGCGCACCCCAATCCTGCGCAAACCCGCCGATGGGTTTCGAGATGGCGCCGTGTTTGCCATGGACTTCGACCATCTGGCCGTGAAAGGCCTCCAGCGCGGAATGTCCCTCGGCCAAAACCGCAAAGCCGTGGCGCCGAGCGAGCTCAGGCAGCAGTGAGCGCCAGAATACCATGTGCTTGCCATCGCAATAGGCCATGGCGACGCTCCGACGAATCGTCGCGTCGCGAGCGTCCGCTTTTGTGAACTGCCATATCTGGCGAGCCGGCAGATCGGTCACGCTGTGGCCGGCCGCGATGCCGTTTCGAGCCCACCACGGGCTGGCATAGCAGGCGGCCAGCGTGAGCATCGGCCAGGGTTCCGGTGCCGGCAGATCGCTGGGCTGCTCGATGCCGGACTTTTCCAGCAGGGTCCGCAGGGGGCGGACCGGTAACGCCAGCACGACCTTGCGCGCCTCGACCGTCCCGCCCTGCCCCTCGACAGACAAGACCATCCCTTGCGCCGAGCGGGCGATGGCGGTCACGGTGTGATCGAGATGGACGGCGCCGCCGCTGACAGCGATCCGCCCGGCCATTCGCTCCGCAACCGGCTGGAACCCACCATCGGGGGAACAATAGGAGCGGCCGCCGCTCAGCTCGCCGAGCGCAAGCCTGAACGTCTCGGCGGCGTTGGGTCCGCGCAGGAGCAACGAATAGCCCACCGCGTCCTCGGCAAAAGCCATTTCCTCCGGGGTCAAGACCGTCGCCAGCACATCCCAAGTCGCCCAATCCGCCAGCTTGCGGCCGCGATAAACGAAGCCTGCGGCGCCGTTCCATTCGGCGCTGCCGAAGGCCTCCGAACCCGGCAGGATCAGTGCTGCCGCCTTTCGCAGCAGGCGGGACGGGCCTTTTTCCTGCAGCCGACGCGTCACGTCATAGGCAAACAGGCGGCGCGGCGCAAAGCGCGATATAGCGGCGTAGGGCAGGCTCCTACCGCGCAGATGGAGCCGGTTGGCGCCGGTGACGACGTCCATACCCGACAGCTTTACATCCAGCGTCGCCATGAGTTTTTTGAGCAGCCGATGTTGCGGCATCAGCATCATCGCGCCGAGATCGATGCCGAAGTTCGGCTCTCCGGGAAATGAGACCGTGGAGGCCCGACCGCCGACGCGACCGGCGGATTCGAAAACAGCGATCCTTGCGGGCTTTTCACTTTGGGACAAGCGCCACGCCAGGAAGAGACCGGCCATGCCCGCGCCGACAATAGCAATGTCGACCGGGGCAATGTCGATTGGGCTAGGCGGCAAGGATACGCCCGTGGCGGAAAACCATCATCATGGACGACGCTCTGGACCCCTCTTGATTTCGTGTCAAAAAACCCGAAACTGACGAGGACTGCAATGTCATACTGACAGGTGGGATCAGTTGGCGTGCGAGCAGTGATCTAAAACGGGCAACGGGTCCTATGAAGAAACAGTATCACACACCAGTCATCCGCAAGGCAGGACGACTCTCCGGCATCACAGCCATCGCCGCTTCGTCCGGCCCGCCTCCACCCTGAGGCCGCCATCCAAACAAGCTTACGCCAAGGCTTTCATGCCGGCCCGATCAGGCCGGCATTTTCATATCAAGCGGGGTGCTCAGTGGTTGTCCCTCGGCACGCCGCTGGTGTGCGCGACGTCCTGGTATTTCACCGCCGGCTTCAGCACCATGCCCTCCGAGAACTGGTCGACCATGGAGCGCTGGATCTCCTGCCATGGCGTCTGATGCTTGGGATAATGATAGCCGCCATCGACCTGCAGTTCGGCACGGCGGCGCGTGATTTCCTCGTCGGTGACGAGGATGTTGGCAGTGCCTTTCCGTAAATCGATGCGCACACGGTCGCCGGTCTTGAGCAGCGCCAGGCCGCCGCCAATGGCGGCCTCCGGCGAAGCGTTGAGGATAGACGGCGAGCCGGATGTGCCCGACTGGCGGCCATCGCCGATGCAGGCCAGCGCGTGAATGCCCTTCTTGATGAGATAGGCCGGCGGCTGCATGTTGACGACCTCGGCGCCGCCGGGATAGCCGATTGGGCCGGCGCCGCGCATGAACAGGATGGTGTGCTCGTCGATGCCTTGCGCCGGATCGTCGATGCGGGCGTGGTAGTCCTCGGGACCATCGAAGACCATGGCGTTGCCCTCGAAGGCTTCCGGGTCGTTCGGGTTGGAGAGATAGCGTTCGCGGAATTCCGGCGAGATGCCGCTCATCTTCATGATTGCGGAATCGAACAGATTGCCGCTGAGATTAATGAAGCCGGCATTGGCCTTCAGCGGCTCGGCGACGGTGCGGATGACGTCGGTGTTCTCGTTGGCCACATCCTTGCAATTGTCGCCGATCGATTTCCCGTTGACGGTCATCGCTTCGGGATAAGGCAGCAGCTTGGCCTTCATCAGTTCGGCCACCACAGCCGGCACGCCGCCGGCATGGTGATAGTCCTCGCCGAGATATTCGCCCGATGGCTGCAGATTGACGATGAGCGGCACATGGAGGCCGACCGTCTGCCAGTCGTCATTGGTGAGTGGCACGCCGAGATGGCGGGCAATCGCGTTGAGGTGGATCGGCGCGTTGGTCGAGCCGCCTATCGCCGAATTGACGACAATGGCGTTCTCGAAGGCCTTGCGCGTCATGATGTCGGACGGCTTCAGATCCTCATGCACCATCTCGACGATGCGCTTGCCCGTCTCATAGGAGATCTGGCCGCGCTCGCGATAGGGCGCCGGGATGGCAGCCGAGCCCGGCAATTGCATGCCGAGCGCCTCGGCCAGCGAGTTCATCGTGGTGGCGGTGCCCATGGTGTTGCAATAGCCGGTCGACGGCGCCGATGAGGCGACGATGTCCATGAACTCGTCATAGTCGATCTCGCCGGCCGAGAGGCGCTGGCGCGACTCCCAGACGATGGTGCCCGATCCCGTGCGCTTGCCCTTGTGCCAGCCATTGAGCATCGGTCCGACCGAAAGTGCTATGGCCGGAATATTGACGGTGGCCGCCGCCATCAGCAGCGCCGGCGTGGTTTTGTCGCAGCCGATGGTCAGCACGACGCCGTCGAGCGGATAGCCGTAAAGCACTTCGACCAGGCCGAGATAGGCAAGGTTGCGGTCGAGTGCCGCGGTCGGGCGCTTGCCGGTCTCCTGGATCGGATGGCACGGGAATTCGAAGGGGATGCCGCCCATCGAGACGATGCCTTCGCGCACGCGCTTGGCGAGCTCGATATGGTGGCGGTTGCATGGCGACAGATCCGAGCCGGTCTGGGCGATGCCGATCAGCGGCTTGCCCGACATTAGCTCGGCCCGCGTCAGGCCGTAGTTCAGGTAGCGCTCGAGGTAAAGCGCGGTCATGCCTGGATTGTCGGGATTGTCGAACCACTCCTGCGAGCGAAACTTCTTCTTTCCGGTGGGGGCGCCTGCCATCATGGTCTCCGTATTTGTAAGACAAATCGATATGGCAACGCGCGGAAGCAGGCAAGAGGGCGCACCGTCGCAACCGGACTTTGGTGCGATAGACACAGACCAGACCGTGCGTTAGGCCTTCGAAGTCTGTCCGGGAGGTATCGATGGCTTTGGTGATCGAAGGCGAGGAACGCATTGCCGCCCCCCTGCAGAAAGTGTGGGAAGCGCTGAACGATCCGAAGGTTTTGCAGGCGACCATTCCCGGCTGCCAGAACCTGGAGATGAAATCGCCGACCGAAATGGCAGCGACGGTGGTCCTGAAGATCGGACCGATCAAGGCGACATTCAACGGCGAGGTGACGCTGAAGAACCTGAAGCCGCCGCACTCCTACACCATCCAGGGCGAGGGCAAGGGCGGTATTGCCGGCTTCGCCAAGGGTGGCGCCGACGTGACGCTGACGGCGGACGGGCCGGATGCGACGGTCCTCAAATACGCGGCCAAAGCCGAAGTCGGCGGCAAGATCGCCCAACTCGGCAGCCGGCTCATCGAATCGACTTCGAAGAAGCTGGCCGGGCAGTTTTTCTCAAGCTTTGGTGAGAAGGTGGGTTCCCCTCCCCCTTGAGGGGAGGGTGCCTCGCGAAGCGAGGCGGGTGGGGTCGCCTCAACTGCCTCAACCTGAGTTGAGCTGCCTCGACTTGTAAAGAAATAGCGTCGAGCGTGTCACCGCGGACCCCACCCGGCCCTTCGGGCCACCCTCCCCTCAAGGGGGAGGGATATCCGAGCTACTCGAACACGATGTTCGGCACCGCCGCTTCGGCCGCGCCGCGTTCTTCGTTGACGCGGTCCCAGACCTTCGAAGCGATGCCGCGATAGATCTTCGCCTCGGCGCTGTCTGGCTTCGACGCCACCACCGGAGCACCTTCATCAGAACTTTCGCGAATGCCCATTTCCAGCGGCACTTCGCCGAGGAAGGTCACGCCGAGTCGCTCGGCCTCGCGCCGCGCCCCGCCATGGCCAAAGATGTCGTAGCGCTTGCCGGTATCGGGGGCTATGAAATAGCTCATGTTCTCCACGATGCCGAGCAGCGGCACGTCGACCTTCTTGAACATATTCAATCCTTTGCGGGCGTCGATCAGCGCCAGGTCCTGCGGCGTCGAGACGATGACGGCGCCGGCCAGCGGCACCTGCTGGGCCATGGTCAGCTGGGCGTCGCCGGTGCCGGGCGGCATGTCGACGACGAGCACGTCGAGGCGGCCCCATTCGACCTCGCGCAGCATCTGCGTCAGCGCCGACATCACCATCGGACCGCGCCAGATCATCGGCGTCTCCTCGTCGACGAGGAAGCCCATCGACATCACCTTAAGGCCGTAATTCTCCATCGGTTTCAGGATCTTGCCGTCGACGGTCTGCGGCCGGCCATGGATGTTGAGCAGCCTGGGCATGGACGGGCCATAAATATCGGCATCGAGCACGCCGACACGCAAACCGTTGGCGGCGAGGCCAAGCGCGATGTTGACAGCGGTGGTCGACTTGCCGACGCCGCCCTTGCCGGACGCCACCGCGATGATCGCCTCGATGCCGGGCACGCCGCGCTTGCCCGAGCTTTGCGAGGCCGGGGCGTGCGGGGCTGGAGAGTGTGGAGCTGGGCGCGGCGCGGCGGGCGCGGCCGTCGGTGCCGGCCTAGGCGCGGGGCGCGACGCAACCGGAGCCTCCATGCCGCCGCCCTTCTTCTCCGCCGTCAGCGCGACGACGGCGCCGGCGACACCAGGGATCGCCTTGACGACACGCTCGGCTGCAGCGCGCAGCGGCTCCATCTCCTGTGCGCGGGCGGCGGGAACGGTGATCGAGAAAAACACTTTCGAATCGGCGATGAAAATCTCCGAAACCATGCCGAGGTCGACGATGTTGCCGGTGAAGTCCGGCCCGTTGACCGTCTTCAGACGCTCGGTGACGATTTCCTTGGTGACGGACATGCATTGTTCCCTAAGGCGTTTGGCTGCGGCTCAGATAGTGCAGATTGGCAGCGACTCCAAGCACCACGGTGTCCGCCTCACCTTGCCAGGCCAACCGCAAGGTAGGTGAGCGCCGAAATTGCAGCCGTGGCCGGCAAGGTGACGATCCAGGCGATGACGATGTTGCCGGCAATGCCCCAGCGCACGGCCGAGACGCGGCGGGCGGCGCCGACACCGATGATGGCCCCGGTGATGGTATGGGTGGTCGACACGGGGACGCCGAGCCAGGTGGCGGCAAACAGGGTGATGGCGCCGCCGGTCTCGGCGCAGAAACCCTGCATCGGATTCAGCCGGGTGATCTTCGAGCCCATCGTGTGAACGATGCGCCAGCCGCCGAACAAAGTGCCGAGCGCCAGTGCTGTCTGACAGGTGAGGACGACCCACAGCGGCACGTAGAACGTCCCGCCGAGCATACCTTGCGAATAGAGCAGCACGGCGATGATGCCCATGGTTTTCTGGGCGTCGTTGCCGCCGTGCCCTAGCGAATAAAGCGAGGCCGAAAAGAACTGCATGACGCGGAAGGTGCTGTCGACGGCGAACGGTGTCTGGCGGACGAACAGCCAGGAAACGGCCAGGATCAGGACCAGCGCCAGAAGAAACCCTGTCGCCGGCGACACGACGATTGCGGCGACCGTCTTGCCAAGCCCGGTCCAGACGATGGCGCCGGGCCCAGCCTTTGCAACGCTGGCGCCGACGAGCCCGCCGATCAGGGCATGCGAACTGCTGGACGGGATGCCGGCAATCCAGGTGACGATGTTCCAGACGATGGCGCCAACGAGCGCCGAGAAGATCACCGCCGGCGTGACGATGCTGACGTCGACGATACCTTTTCCCACAGTTTCAGCCACGTGAAGGCCGAAGAACATGAAGGCGATGAAATTGAAGAAAGCCGCCCACAGGACCGCATATTGCGGTCTCAGCACGCGGGTGGAGACGATGGTGGCGATGGAGTTCGCTGCATCGTGCAGGCCGTTGAGAAAATCGAAAAACAGCGCGACGGCGACAAGGCCGATCAGCACGGGAAAGGCGATGGTGGCTTCCATTGCCTAAACGTTCTCGATGACGATGCCGCTGATCTCGTTGGCGACGTCCTCAAAGCGGTCGACCACCTTCTCCAGCTGGCCGTAGATCTCCGAGCCGATCAGGTAGGCCATCGGATCGCTGCGGCCATGCCGCTTGAACAGGTCCTTCAATCCCTGCTCATGCAGATCGTCGGCGCGGCTTTCGACGCGCATCACCTCTTCGGCGATGGCGTTGAGGCGCACCGTGTGCGTGCCGACCTTGCTGAGCAGCGGGATCGCCTCGGCAACCAGCCTGGAGGCGGCAACGATGACGCCGCCCATCTCCTGCATCAGCGGGTCGAATTCCTTCTTTTCGAACAGCTTCACCGTCTTGACGGTCTTGTGCATCATGTCGATGGCGTCATCCATCGACTGGATCAGGTCCTTGATGTCGCCGCGATCGAAGGGCGTGATGAAGGAACGCCGCACCGCCAGCAGCACTTCGGCCGTGATATGATCGGCCTCGTCCTCGAGATCGATGATCTTCTGGCACCAACGATCGATGTCCTTGCCCTGCAGGAGCTGCTCCAGCGCCTCGGCGCCGCCGACCACGGTGCGGGAATGCCGTTCAAAGAGGTCGAAGAAGCGATCTTCGCGCGGCAAAAGCTTGCGGAACCAGCCCAGCATGTCCGATCTCCTCGTATTCAATCCAACCACATAGCGCCGTGTTCGGCCGGGGGAAACAGCCAGCCGGCCCAAAGATGTGGATGCATGGCCAATTGCGGGTAGAGCTTGCGGCGAAAGGCAATTTCCCCGACCTTGCGCGCAACGAACGGACGGATGGTATGATCGACAAGCTCGAATTCTTCATCGCGCTGGCCAAGGAGGAGCATTTCGGCCGGGCGGCGGAAGCGTGCGGCGTCACGCAGCCGACCTTGTCGGCCGGGATCAAGCAGCTGGAGGGCCAGCTCGGCGTCATGCTGGTCAATCGCGGTTCGCGCTTTCAGGGGCTGACGCCGGAAGGCAAGCAGGTGCTGGTGTGGGCGCGTCGCATCGTCGGCGATTCCAGGACCATGCGCGAAGAGATGCGGGCGGCGCGACATGGCCTGTCCGGGCGTATCCGTATTGCCGCCATCCCAACCGCCCTCGCCATGGTGGCGCGGCTTACGACGCCATTTCGCGAGAAGCATCCGGGCGTCACCTTCTCTATCCTGTCGCGCACCTCGATCGAGGTGTTGTCGCTGCTCGGCAATTTCGACGTCGATGCCGGCATCACCTATCTCGACAACGAGCCTCTCGGACGGGTGACCAGCGTGCCGCTCTATGACGAGCGCTACCAGCTGATCACGGCGGTCGGAAATCCCTATTCGGATCGCGACAAAGTGACATGGGCCGAAATCAGCCAGCTGCCGCTCTGCTTGTTGACGCCGGACATGCAGAACCGCCGCATCATCGACCAGCATCTGGCCGAGGCCGGCGTGCAGGTGCGGCCGACACTGGAATCCAACTCGATGATCGTGCTGTTCTCCCACATACGGACAGGCAAATGGTCGTCGATCATGCCGCTCAACCTGGCGGAAACATTCGGTTTTTCCGAGCCGATCCGGGCCATTCCGATCGTCGAACCGGATGCCAGCCACACGGTCGGGCTGGTCGCCGCGCCGCGCGAACCGCACACGCCGCTGGTGCAGGCGCTGCTGGACGAGGCGATGGCGCTGGCAGACGATTTCCGCGCCAATCGCTGAGCTAGTCATAACTGGTCAATCGGCGCGATAGAAATTTTCTATCGTGCAACGAAACCGCTTTATTGATTTCAGAGGTTTTCTCTGATTTCTTAAGCACTTAGCGATTAAGCGGCGTAGGCATGTCGTTGTTCCAAAACCGCTTCATGCCTTTGGACGATTATATGCATCGATCGCTACGATAGGGAGGGCGCTGCGTGACGATGCAGCCTGCAAGTACCGAGATACAGTCGCGCACGGCGGCGATCATCCAGGAGTTGAAGGGCCTCGAAGGCCCGCTGCTGCCGATCCTGCACGAGATCCAGGAAGAATTTGGCCACGTGCCGCAGGACGCCGTGCCCGTCATCGCCGATGGGCTGAACCTGTCGAGGGCCGAGGTGCACGGCGTTGTGACCTTCTATCATGATTTCCGTGCCCGGCCGGCCGGCCGGCACGTGCTCAAGCTCTGCCAGGCGGAAGCCTGCCAGTCGATGGGTTCGGATGCGATCGCCGCAAAGGTCAAGCAGTTGCTCGGCATCGATTTCCATGAGACCACCCGCGACGGATCGGTTACACTTGAGCCTGTCTATTGCCTCGGGCTGTGCGCCTGTTCACCGTCGGCGATGCTGGATGGTGAGGTGATCGGGCGGCTCGATGACGAGAAGATCGAAGAGATCGTCGGGGAGGTACGCTCATGATCCCGCGCATCTACATTCCAGGTGACTCCGGCGCGCTGGCGCTCGGCGCCGAAAAGGTCGCCAAGGCTGTTCGTGCGGAACTGGCTGAACGGGGCGTCGAGGCCAAGATCGTCCGCAACGGCTCGCGCGGCGCCTATTTCCTCGAACCGATGGTCGAGGTCGCGACCGAAAAGGGCCGCGTCGCTTACGGGCCGGTCAAGCCATCGGACGTCAAGAGCCTGTTCGACAGCGGCTTTCTCACCGGCGGGCATCACAAGCGCTGGCTGGGCGCGCCCGACAAAATCCCGTTCCTGGCCAAGCAGACGCGCCTGACCTTTGCGCGTTGCGGCATCAACGACCCGCTATCGCTCGATGCCTACAAGTCACTGGGCGGGCTCAAGGGCCTGCAGAACGCGGTGGCCATGGCGCCGCTCGACATCGTCAAACAGGTCACGGAATCGGGCTTGCGCGGCCGAGGCGGCGCCGGCTTCCCGACCGGCATCAAGTGGAAGACGGTGCTCGATACGACATCTGACCGCAAATACATCGTCTGCAATGCCGACGAGGGCGACAGCGCCACCTTTGCCGACCGCATGATCATGGAGGGCGACCCCTTCGTGCTCATCGAAGGCATGACGATTGCCGGCATCGCCACCGGCGCGACCAAGGGGTTCGTCTATATCCGCTCGGAATATCCGCATGCGGTGGCTGTCATGAACAAGGCTGTCGAGGTCGCCCGCAAGGCAGGCGTGCTCGGCGTCAGCGTGCTGGGTTCGCCCAACGCCTTCGACATGGAAATCCGCGTCGGCGCCGGCGCCTATGTCTGCGGCGAGGAAACTTCGCTGCTGAACAGCCTTGAAGGCAAGCGCGGCGTGGTGCGAGCCAAGCCACCGCTGCCGGCAATCCAGGGTCTGTTCGGCAAGCCGACGGTGATCAACAACGTCATCAGCCTAGCCTCCGTGCCCATCATCATGGACAAGGGTGCTGCCTTCTACAAGGATTTCGGCATGGGCCGCTCGCGCGGCACGATCCCGATACAGATCGCCGGCAACGTCAAATTCGGCGGCCTGTTCGAGGCGGCGTTCGGCATGACGCTGGGCGAAATCGTCGACGATATCGGCGGCGGTACGGCCACAGGTCGCCCGGTGAAGGCGGTGCAGGTCGGCGGCCCGCTCGGCGCCTATTTCCCGCGCGGCCTGTTCGACACGCCGTTCGACTACGAAGAGTTCGCGAAGCGCGACGGGCTGATCGGCCATGCCGGCATCACCGTGTTCGACGACACGGCCGACATGCTGAAGCAGGCGCGCTTTGCCATGGAGTTCTGCGCCATCGAAAGCTGCGGCAAGTGCACGCCCTGCCGCATCGGCTCGATACGCGGGGTGGAGACCATCGACCGGCTTGCCGCCGGCATCGAGCCGGAGAAGAACCTGGCACTGGTCACCGATCTCTGCAACACGATGAAGTTCGGATCGCTCTGCGCGCTGGGCGGCTTCACGCCCTATCCGGTGATGAGCTCGATCACCCATTTCCCCGAAGATTTCAAGCCCGCGCCGGCGCGCGTGGCTGCTGAATAGGAGCTGGCAGATGAATATCAAGGCCGACTTCCCGACACTCATCGAAGAACTCGATTACGGAACCCCGGAATCGAAGGCGCAAAAGCAGGTTACGCTGATCGTCGACGGCCGCAGCATCAGCGTGCCGGAGGGTACGTCGATCATGCGCGCGGCGATGGAAGGCGGGGTCGAGATCCCAAAACTCTGCGCCACGGACATGCTGGACTCGTTCGGCTCCTGCCGCGTCTGCCTGGTCGAGATCGACGGGCGCGGCGGCACGCCGGCATCCTGCACGACCCCCGTCGGCGAAGGCATGGTGGTGCGCACGCAATCCGAGCGGCTCGACGCCATCCGCCGAGGTGTCATGGAGCTTTACGTCTCCGACCACCCGACCGGCTGGAACGAGAAGGCCGGTACCGGGGCCAGCGAGTTCGACGTTGTGGCGAAGTCTGTCGGCCTGACCGAGAACCGCTTCGGCATCGAGGGCCGCAACCACGTCAAGCAGGAAAACGGCGTCGCGCCCGGCCATGGCTCGCTGGCGGTCGACTACATCGCCCGCGATGAGTCCAACCCCTATTTCACCTATGATCCGGCGCAATGTATCGTGTGCTCGCGCTGCGTGCGGGCCTGCGAGGAGGTGCAAGGCACCTTCGCGCTGACGATCGAGGGCCGCGGTTTCGAATCGCGCATGGTCGCCGGCATGCACGAGGATTTCATCGCCTCCGAATGCGTATCCTGCGGCGCCTGCGTGCAGGCCTGTCCGACCGATGCGCTGCGTGAAAAGACCGTGCTTGAGAAAGGCATGCCCGAGCGCTCCGCCGTCACCACCTGCGCCTATTGTGGCGTCGGCTGCTCGTTCAAGGCCGAAGTGAAGGACGACGAAGTCATTCGCATGATGCCCTACAAGGACGGCAAGGCGAACCACGGCCACTCCTGCGTGAAGGGCCGTTTCGCCTATGGATATGCCACCCACAAGGACCGCATCCTGTCGCCTATGATCCGGGAAAAGGTCAGCGATCCCTGGCGCGAGGTGAGCTGGGAAGAGGCCATCGCCCATACGGCCAAGGAATTCCGCCGTATCCAGTATCAATACGGCCGCACCTCGATCGGCGGTATCACGTCCTCGCGCTGCACGAATGAAGAGACCTATCTCGTCCAGAAGCTGGTGCGCCAAGGCTTCCGCAACAACAATGTCGACACCTGCGCCCGCGTCTGCCACTCGCCGACCGGCTACGGCCTCGGCCAGACCTATGGCACCTCGGCCGGCACGCAGGATTTCGATTCCGTCGATTTCACCGATGTCGCCGTCATCATCGGCGCCAATCCGGCTTCCGCGCACCCGGTGTTCGCCTCGCGGCTGAAAAAGCGGCTGCGCCAGGGCGCCAAGCTGATCGTGCTCGATCCGCGCCGCACCGAAATGGTCAAGTCGGCGCATATCGAGGCCGACTATCACCTGCCGCTGAAGCCCGGCACCAACGTGGCGGTGCTGACGGCGCTGGCGCATGTCATCGTTACCGAAGGGCTTTTCGACGAAGCCTTCATCCGCGATCGCTGCGACTGGGCGGAGTTCCAGGATTGGGCTTCTTTCGTCGCCTTGCCGGAAAACAGCCCCGAAATCGTGGGCAAGCTGTCCGGCGTCGATCCCGAACTGATCCGAGGTGCTGCACGACTCTATGCCAAGGGCGGCAATGGCGCGATTTATTACGGCCTCGGCGTGACCGAACACAGCCAGGGTTCGACCACGGTTATGGCTATCGCCAACCTTGCCATGGCGACCGGCAATATCGGCCGCCCGGGCGTCGGGGTGAATCCGCTGCGCGGCCAGAACAACGTGCAGGGTTCCTGCGACATGGGCTCGTTCCCGCATGAACTGCCGGGCTACCGCCACATCTCCGGCGAGGCGGTGCGCGACATCTATGAGACGTTGTGGGGGGTGAAGCTCGACGACGAACCGGGCCTGCGCATCCCCAACATGCTGGATGCCGCCGTCGACGGATCCTTCAAGGGCATCTACATCCAGGGCGAGGACATCCTGCAATCCGACCCTGATACCAAGCATGTCGCGGCCGGCCTGGCGGCGATGGAATGCGTCGTCGTGCACGACCTGTTCCTCAACGAGACAGCTAACTACGCGCATGTCTTCCTGCCGGGCTCGACCTTCCTGGAAAAGGACGGCACCTTCACCAATGCCGAGCGCCGCATCAACATGGTGCGCAAGGTGCTGGAGCCGAAGGCGCGCTATGCCGACTGGGAAGCGACACAGGAGCTTGCCCGCGCGATCGGGCTGGATTGGAACTACCAGCATCCCTCCGAAATCATGGACGAGATCGCCAAAACGACGCCAAGCTTCGCCGGCGTCTCTTTTGATCTGCTCGACCGTGTCGGATCGGTGCAATGGCCCTGCAACGAGAAGGCGCCGCTCGGCACGCCGATCATGCATATCGACGGCTTCGTGCGCGGCAAGGGCAAGTTCATCCGCACAGAATATGTGGCGACCGACGAGCGGACCGGGCCGCGTTTCCCGTTGCTGCTGACCACCGGTCGCATCCTCAGCCAGTACAATGTCGGTGCACAGACAAGGCGCACCGAAAACGTCATGTGGCACTCGGAGGACCGGCTGGAGATCCATCCGCACGATGCCGAGAACCGCGGCCTGCGCGATGGCGACTGGGTGCGGCTGACCAGCCGTTCGGGTGAGACGACGCTGCGTGCGCTGATCACCGACCGGGTGTCGCCAGGTGTGGTCTACACAACGTTCCACCATCCCGACACGCAGGCCAACGTCATCACCACCGACTTCTCGGACTGGGCGACCAACTGCCCGGAGTACAAGGTGACCGCGGTGCAGGTCGGCGCCTCCAACGGGCCTTCGGACTGGCAGCGCGATTATAACGAGCAGGCCGAGCAGAGCCGCCGCATCGCAAAGCTGGAAGCGGCGGAGTAGTCTTGCCACGGCGTTCGACAATAAGAGCTTCAATCTTGACGGTTGGTCGACCCCTACTCCGTCAGGAAGGACGCGAGCTTATGCCGCCTGGCGCCTTTCTTCTCCCTCCGGAGGGGGGAGAGGTGGCGCCGCGAAGCGGCGACGGAGTGGGGGACGCCGGCCCCGCAACACGCAGCCGTCGAAAGTCGCGCACAACCCAAAGAGCAGGCAAACCGGCCTATCTGGCGAGCAGTCGACCCCCACTCCGTCAAGCTTCGCTTGACACCTCTCCCCCGGTCGACGGGGGAGAGGAAAGGCGCGAGCCTCCACAGCTACTGCTAAGGACGAACAGGGCAGAGGGGCGCGCCTCGTGACCCGAAAACGCCAAGCCACCACCCAAATCTCTCGCCTTGCCCACCGCGCCAGCGGCACGACATCGGCCAACCGCATGGTGCCGGAGGAGACGCCGGTGGCGTTCTCCTTTGCCGGCACCACCCATGCGGTGATGATGGCGAGCCCGGCCGATTTCGAGGATTTCGCGCTCGGCTTCTCTCTGACCGAAGGCATCATAGCCTTGCCTGACGAAATCGATGCGATCGAGGTCGAGGACCATGGCGCCGGCATCGATATCCAGATCCGGCTGAAGGACCAGGCCAATACGCGCTTCGAGACGCGGCGCCGGCGCTTGGCCGGGCCGGTTGGCTGCGGGCTGTGCGGCATCGAATCCATCGAGGAAGCGATGCGCTCGGTCGACAAGGTTGGTGCGTCCAAGCTTACGCTTGAAGCCGACGACATCACCCGTTCGGTAAAGCTTTTGTCCAAGGTGCAGCCTCTGCATTCAGAAACCGGCGCCGTGCATGCAGCGGGCTTCTACATTCCCGGCAAAGGCATCGTCATGGCGCGCGAGGATGTCGGCCGGCACAATGCGCTGGACAAACTGGCCGGCGCGCTGGCCAAGGCCGGCATTGACGGTGCATCGGGCGCGGTGGTGGTGACATCACGCGTCTCAGTGGAGATGGTGCAGAAAACGGCGGCGATCGGCTCCGCCTTCATCATCGCCGTGTCGGCGCCGACAGCCCTTGCCATCCGCACCGCCGAAGAGGCCGGCATGACGCTGGTGGCGCTGGTGCGCGGCGACGATTTCGATGTTTTCACCCACCCGGAACGGGTGGTCTTGGGAGTTGCCCAGCATGTCGCATGACGAAGAACACATCACGAGCACCGGGGAAAAGCTGGTGCGCATGGCCAACCAGATCGCCGCCTTCTTCCATTCAAGGCCCCGCGAGGAAGGTGTGGCGGGCGTGGCCGAGCACATCAACAAGTTCTGGGAGCCCAGGATGCGCCGGCAGTTCTTCGAGATGCTGGACAGTGGCGGCGAAGGTTTTGACGAACTCGTCGTCGTGGCCTCGGCCAGGATCAAGCGGCCGAAGACCGAGGAGCAGGCCGATGTGAGCATCGGCTACGTCCAACCCACGGGTGCAGAGAGCGCCGCTCCCCAGAAATAGCCTCCCCCAGAAATGGCGGGCGAACACGGTTCGCCGCGGGCTATATTCCTGTCTTCTAAAGTTTGGCTGCCGCATCCGCCAGGCGTCTGCTATGGTCGGCGATCAGAAATCGTCTGGCCGGGCGGGATAGCAACGTGAGGCCGATCGAGACGCGATATGCCCTCAGCGGCGACGTGCGGATCGCCTATCAGGTGGTCGGCCAGGGATCGTTCGACCTGGTTTTCGTGCCCGGCTTCATCTCCAATCTCGACCTGCATTGGGAAGACGAGGGCTACGCCAGGCTCTTGAAACGGCTCTCGGCGTTCTCGCGGCTGATCCTGTTCGACAAGCGCGGCACCGGCCTGTCCGACCGCGTCGACCCACGCCACCTGCCCAGCCTCGAAACCCGCATGGACGATGTGCGCGCGGTGATGGATGCCACCGGCAGCGGCCGCGCGGCCTTGCTCGGCGCTTCGGAAGGCGCGCCGATGGCAATGTTGTTTGCCGCCACCTATCCGGAACGGACACGAGCGCTGGCGCTCTATGGCGGTTATGCGCATTTCCACAAATGGGTGATGTCGCCGGAGCGCCTCGAGGCCTTCATCGCGACGGCCGGCACGGAATGGGGCACGGGCGCCACACTGCCCAACTTCGCTCCCGGCCGGGTAGATGATGCGCATTTCACCCAGTGGTGGGCCCGCTTCGAGCGGCTGTCGGCCAGTCCGACGGCAGCGGCAGCCCTTGCCCGGATGAATGCCGGAATCGATGTGCGCGGCGTGCTGTCGGCGATCGGCGCACCGACACTGCTCATTCATCGCCGCAACGACGCGCGGGTCGACCCGGACGCCAGCCGCTTCCTGGCGAAAGAGATCGCCAATGCGCGATTGGTCGAGGTCCCCGGGCGCGACCACCCGATCTGGACCGGCGATGTCGACCGGGTGGCCGACCTGATCGAGGAATTCCTGACCGGCGAGCGTGCCGTGGCCGAAGTGGAGCGCGTGCTTGCCGCTCTTCTGGCGACACGCATCTACGACACGGCGAGGGTTGGCGACCGCATGTGGAGCGAACGCAGCGAGCGCTTCCAGGAGAGCTGGCGGCAGCTGGTCGGCCGTCATGGCGGACGCGTTGCCGGCATCCATGGCGAATTGATGATCTCGCGCTTCGACGGGCCGGCGCGGGCCATACGCTGCGCGGCGGCACTGCGCGATGCGGCGCAACATATGGGCATTGCAAGCGCCCAGGGCGCCCATGTCGGCGAGGTCGAAATGCGCGGGCCGCCGGTGGGGCTGATGGCACGGGTGACGATGCAGATCGCCGCCCATGCCGGGCGCGGCGATATTCTGGCGTCGCGGCTGGCGGCCGATCTGGCGGCGGGGTCCGGCCTGTATTTCATCGATGCCGGGCGTGTCACGGTGGATGAGCTGGACGAGCCGCTGGCGCTGGTCCAGGCGACGTCGGAACAGCACCTGGAGCCGGCCTGCCGCCCCAAGGCGAAACCCGCCGAGCCGGCTCAACTGACGGCGCGCGAAAGCGAGGTGGTGATCCTGATCGCCGACGGCAAGAGCAATGCCGCGATCGCCGCCGAGCTGAGGCTCAGCGAGCATACGGTCAAGCGTCATGTCGCCAACATATTGCTGAAGCTCGATTTGCCGTCACGGGCGGCGGCAGCGGCATTTTCCGCCAGGCAGGCTGGCCCGGACGGGCCATAGGGACCATGGCGCTTTCGGGCGAAGCGGCCAGGTGGGGTCGAGGCGTACCAATTCTCTCCATGCAGGCCAGGCGGATGTCGCCGGGAAAGGCACTGCGGATGGAGGATGCAATGCTGAAGTCAAACAGGTCGATCAAATCGCTGGTGATAGCGGCAAGCGTTGGCGCGCTGTTCATGATCGCTCCCGCCAGGGCCGAGGATGCCTCGGCGGCGGCCGCCTACAAGGACATCGAGGCGACGCTCGGCTCGGTGCCGGACATGCTCAAGACGCTGCCCGATGTCGCCGTTGCCGGCGCCTGGGCCGAGATCAAGGGCGTGCAGCTCAACCCCAAGACCGCGCTCGACGGCAAGACCAAGGAACTGCTGGGGCTGGCCGTCGCCTCGCAGATCCCCTGCCAGTATTGCATCTATTTCCATACCGAGGCCGCCAGGCTCAATGGCGCGACCGACGAGGAGATCAAGGAGGCGATCGCGATGGCGGCCATCGTGCGCCACTGGTCGACGATGCTCAACGGCAGCCAGGTCGATTTCGCGACCTTCAAACAGCAGACCGACGGTGTGTTCGCAGCCGTCAAAGCCAAGTCGCAGTGAAAGAAAATGCCGGGCGGTGCGCCGGGCATTGCTTGTGATCATTCAACCGCCCGATCAACGGGCCATGGAGGAGAAGATGCTGACCAAGACGCAGAGCGTGGACGGCGCGGCGATCAAGAAAGCGATCGAAGGACGGGACGGCAGGATGCTCGCTAGCTTCTATGCCGACGACGCACTGGTGCGGGTGATCGACCGCAACAATCCGCCGAGCAAGCCGCGCGAGATCCGCGGCCGGGCGGCGATCAGCACCTTCTGGGACGACATCTGCAGCCGGGCGATGACCCACAAGGTCGACACCACCATCGCCGATGGCGACAATCTCGCCTTCACCCAGGCCTGCGCCTATCCGGACGGAACGAAAGTGTTCTGCGCAGCGGTGCTGGAGCTGAAGAATGGGCGGATTGCACGACAGACGGTCGTGCAGGCTTGGGACGAGTAGTTGCACCGCGAAAAGATCAACCGCGGTTGGGCCGCAAAACTGGAGGAGACAAAAATGTTCAGCGCCAGATGGCAGATCGACGCCAAGTTCGGGCACAAGCAGACCGTGCTCGACCTTTTGAAGAAATGGGAACGCGAGATCGGCTCTCAGGTCGGCATTGCCGATCTCGAGTTCCAGATCATGACCGGTTCGATCGGAGCTCGGGAAGCGACGGTCGAATCGCATCATCAGGTCGAAAGCCTTGCCCAGCTGGAGGGCTTCTTCGCCAGGATCGGCATGATCGACGCCCACGCCAAATGGGGCAAGGAGATGGAGCCCTACGTCGTTTCAGGCACCAGCCTTTGGAACATCTACCGCATCGTGGAGTAGCCGTGGCAGGTGCAGCAGTTTTCGGCCATCAGTTGCGGCGGCCGAAACTCGTCCGCTGCCCGGAAAACCGCCCTTCCCTGGCCCTTGGTTGCGGCACCGGTCTGATGGGCGAGAAACTGCGGCGGTCGCCGAACGGCTGGAGGGCTACGATATCTCCGCCGCCATGCTGAAAAAGGCTCGCGCCAAAGGCGTCTACGATCTGCTCGCCAAGGCCGATCTGCAGGATTTCGCCTATGCCGGACCGAAAGCCGATCTGGTGGTGGCGGCCGACGTGTTCATCTATGTCGGCGCGCTCGATCGCGTGATGAAGACCGTCGCGGGCATTCTGGCCACCAATGGCCTGTTTGCCTTTTCCGTCGAAAAGCCAGCCAAGGGCCGGGCGGGCGGCGACGCCGGTTTCGCGCTGCAGCCGTCTCGTCGCTACGCCCATTCTCAAGCCTATGTCGAGCGGGTGCTTGCCGCAAACGGCCTGTCGGTGCTGTCGATGCAGCCGACCGTCATCCGCTGGGATCGCCGCCAGCCGGTCGACGGGCTTGCCGCGCTGGCGGTGCCCTCGTCCAAGGGTTGATGTCTCGTCTTGTTCGAAAACGTGAATAGGATTTTTGCGGCTGGCGCGGCATCAGGTAGGATACAAGCCGAGAAAAGCCCTCGGCAGGCATTGAGGAGGAACACATGCGCTGGAACATGATGGTCTTGGTGTCTTGCCTGGCAATGACCGGCTGCATGGGCAGTTCGATGTCGGAGCGGCAGGACCAGGACGTGCAATCGTCGCTGCAATATGACAACGTGCCTTGCGACCAGTTGCTGGCGCAGCGCAACGAACTGGCGCAGCAATACCATCTGTCGACGGACGCCAAGCCGAGCTTCTCCAATCCGGCGATGGGCTTCGGCCCGTTCACGCCGGATATGCGCTCCAAAAGCAAGCGCGACACCGACCTGGCAAGCGGCCAGATCGATGCCATGAACCGCTCGATCGTCCGCCGCGACTGCGGCACGCCCAACAAGCAGAAGAAGTTCAGTCTGCCGAGCTGAACCTGGACTTCCTCAGTACCCCGCCTTGCGGTCGACCACGTTATCAAGCTTTTCGCCGCGCTCGAAGCCAGCCATCTGCCGCAACATGCTCGGCGCCAGGTGGACAGGGTCGGAGGTCGCCGCCGCGTGCGGCGTCACGAACACTTTCGGGTGACTCCATAGCGGACTGGTCTTCGGCAGCGGCTCGACCTCGAACACGTCGAGGCTCGCCTCCTTCAGCGTGCCGTCGCCCAGCGCGCGCAAGATGTCGGCGTCCTTCTGCAGCCGGCCGCGCCCGGCATTGATCAGCACCGAGCCGCCGAGGCCGTTGCGCTTGCGCAATTCCTTCAGCACGCCGTAATTGATGATGCCGTGCGTATCCGGCGTCAGCGGCAGCAGCACCACCAGTATGTCGGTGGCGTTGAGGAAGGGGATCAGCCCGGCCTCTCCGGCATAGGTCGCAACGCCTTTCATGGCCTTGTCGCTGCGCGACCAGCCATTGACGGCAAAGCCGAGCGACAACAGCACCGATGCCGCCGCGCGGCCGAGATTGCCGAGCCCCATAATGCCGACCGAGATGTCACCGGCCGGCCGCTGCGGCGGTTCGTGCCAGGTCTTCTTCGGCTGCTGCGCACGATAGAGCATGCCCTGGCGGTGATGGTCGAGCACGCGCCAGACGACATATTCGGTCATGTACTGCGTCAGGTTGTCAGCGACCACTTTGACGATCGGCACATCGGGCAGGCCGGGATCGGCGAAGATATGGTCGACGCCGGCCCCGATCGAGAAGATTGCGCGTAGATTCGGCAGCGATTTCAAGAGGTTCGGCTTCTGCTTCCACACCACCGCATAGGTGATCGACGGGTCAGAGGCGCCGTCCGGCTCCAGCACCACTTCGCGCTCGGCCGACAGCAGCTCGCGCCAGCGCTGCGGATGAAAGCCGGTGACGGCAAGCAGGATTTTGCCTTTTTCCATTTGCGGATTGTATTCCCTGTTATTCGCTAACGATACCGACTGGCGCCGTCTCGATCTTGAACGCGGCCGAGATCAGCGCCTTCGTATAGTCGGTCTGCGGGCGCTCGAAAATCTGTTCGGAAGGGCCGGCTTCGACGATCTTGCCATTGCGCATGACGATGACGTCATTGGCAAGGGCGCGAATGACTTTCAGATCGTGGCTGATGAACAGATAAGCAAGGTCGTGCCTGGCCTGCAGATTGCGCAAGAGGTCGACCACTTGCGCCTGCACGCTCATGTCGAGCGCCGAGGTCGGTTCGTCCAGCATGACGAAGCGCGGATTGAGCACCATGGCGCGCGCAATGGCGACGCGCTGGCGCTGGCCGCCGGAGAATTCATGCGGATAGCGGTTCCTGGTCGCCGGATCGAGCCCGACCTCCTTCAGCACGGCGACGACCTTGTCGTCGCGTTGGTCGGGCGACAGCTTCGGCTCATGGATCTTCAAGCCTTCCTCGATGATCTCCGAGACCGACATGCGCGGGCTGAGCGAGCCGAACGGGTCCTGGAAAACGATCTGCAACTCGCGGCGCAGCGGCCGCATGGCGTTGAAGGAAAGTTGGTCGATGTCGCTGCCGTTGAACTGGATGGTGCCGGTCGATGAGATCATCCGCGCCAGCGCCAGGCCGAGCGTCGTCTTGCCGGAGCCGGATTCGCCGACGACGCCGAGGGTCTGGCCGGCGCGCACGGTGACGTCGATGCCGTCCACCGCCTTCACATTGTCGACGGTGGTGCGAAAGAAACCCTTTTTGATCGGGAACCAAACCTTGATGTCCTTGCCGGTCATAACCGGCTTGGCGGCGTCGTTGGCGGCCGGCGGCTTGCCTTTCGGCTCGGCGGCGAGCAGGTGCTTGGTATAAGCGTGCTGCGGGTTGGCGAAGATGTCCTTCGTCGGTCCGGTCTCGACGATCTTGCCCTTGGTCATCACGCAGACGCGGTCGGCGATCTTGCGGACGATGCCGAGATCATGGGTGATGAACAGCATCGACATGCCCTTACGGCTCTTCAACTCCGCCAGCAATTCGAGGATCTGCGCCTGCACGGTGACGTCGAGCGCCGTCGTCGGTTCGTCGGCGATCAGCAGTTCCGGTTCGTTGGCCAGCGCCATGGCGATCATGACGCGCTGCCGCTGGCCGCCGGACAATTGGTGCGGATAGGCGTCGAGCCGCTTTTCCGGTTCGCGAATGCCGACCTCGTTGAGCAGCGCCAGCGTGCGCGCCTTGGCCTGGCGGTCGCCCATGCCCTGATGCAGCGCCAGGATCTCGACGATCTGCTGCTCGATCGTGTGCAGCGGATTGAGCGAGGTCATCGGCTCCTGGAAGATCATGGTGATCTTGTTGCCGCGCACGCTGCGCAACTGCTTTTCGTTCATCGCCAAAAGGTCGGCGCCCTGGAACAGGATCTTGCCCGAGGGATGGCTGGCCGTCGGGTAGGGCAGAAGCTTCAGCACCGACAGCGCCGAGACCGATTTGCCGGAACCGGATTCGCCCACAAGCGCCACCGTCTCGCCCTTGGCGAGATCGAAGGAGATGTGGTCGACGGCGGTCGACTCGTTGCCGCCTTGGGTGAAGGCAACGCTGAGATCGCGGACCGAGAGCAGGAGTTCGCTGCTCATCGGAACGCCTTGCGCGGGTCGAAAGCATCGCGCGTTGCTTCACCGATGAACACCAACAGCGACAGCATCAGCGAGATGACGATGAAGCCCGATATACCGAGCCAGGGGGCATTGAGGTTACTCTGCGCCTGTTTTAGCAGTTCGCCGAGCGACGCGGTGCCGGGCGGCAGGCCGAAGCCGAGATAGTCAAGCGAGGTCAGTGTCGAGATCGAGGCGCTGACCAGAAAAGGCATGAAGGTCAGCGTCGCCACCATGGCATTGGGCAGAAGATGGCGCAGCATGATGGTGCGGTTGGACACACCAAGCGCGCGGGCCGCGTTGACATATTCGAAGTTGCGCGCGCGCAGGAATTCGGCGCGCACCACGCTGACAAGCGACGTCCAGGAGAAGAGCAGCATCAGCCCAAGCAGGATGAAGAAGCCCGGCGGCAGGATGGCGGCGACGATCAGCAGCAGATACAGCAGCGGTATCGCCGACCAGATTTCTATGAAGCGTTGAAAGAGAAGGTCGGTCCAGCCGCCGAAATACCCTTGCAGCGCGCCGGCGGCGACGCCGATAACCGACGAACCCGCGGTCAGGATCAACCCGAACAGCACGGAAATCCTGAACCCGTAGATGATGCGCGCCAGCACGTCGCGCGCCTGGTCGTCGGTACCCAGCCAGTTCCAGTTGCCGACAATGCAGTCAGGATCGGCAGCGCCTTGCGGATATTGGCTGCATCGCCTCTGCGCGTCGTATTCCCATGACGGTTTTGCGGGAGCGGCGTCGGGGATCGCATTGTTGACGGTGCGGTAGGAATAGCGGATTGGCGGCCAGATCATCCAGCCATTGGCGTTGATCTCGTCGCGGATGACCGGGTCGCGATAGTCGGTGACGGCGTAGAAGCCGCCGAATTTTTCCTCGGGGTAGGCGACCGCCACCGGGAAGAGGATCTCGCCTTTGTAGTAGGCGACGATCGGTCTGTCGTTGGCGATCAGTTCGGCAAACAGCGACAGCACGAACAGAGCGAGGAATATCCACAACGACCAGTAGCCGCGCCTGTTGGCCTTGAAGTTCTGCCAGCGCCGCTTGTTGAGCGGCGACAGCCAGGGGCGGGCGATCCTTGTCGGTGTGATCTCGGCTGCAGCCTGCGTCATCAGACGTCTCTCCGCTCGAAATCGATGCGCGGATCGACCCATGTGTAGATCAGGTCGGACAACAGCGTCACGAACAGGCCAAGCAGCGAAAATATATAGAGGTTGGCGAACACGACCGGATAGTCGCGCGCCAACACGGACCTGAAACCGAGCAGCCCGAGACCGTCGAGGGAAAAGATGTTCTCGATCAAAAGCGAGCCGGTGAAGAAGGCCGAGATGAAGGCCGCTGGAAAGCCGGCAATGACGATCAGCATTGCGTTGCGGAACACATGTCCGTAAAGCACCCGCCGCTCCGACAGGCCCTTGGCACGGGCCGTCACCACATACTGTTTGCGTATCTCTTCCAGGAAGGAGTTCTTGGTCAGCAGCGTCGTCGTCGCGAAGGCCGACAGCACCAGCGCCGTCAGCGGCAAGGTCATGTGCCAGAAATAATCGACGATCTTGTCAGGCCACGACAATTGGTCCCAATTGTCGGAGACGATGCCGCGCAGTGGGAACCAGTCCCAGAACGAGCCGCCGGCGAAAAGCACCATCAGCAATATGCCGAACAGGAAGGCCGGTATGGCATAGCCGACGATGATCACGCCGCTGGTCCAGATGTCGAAGGCGGAGCCGTCCTTGACCGCTTTGCGGATGCCAAGGGGAATCGAAATCAGATAGGAGAGCAGCGTGATCCACAGCCCGAGCGAGATTGAAACCGGCATCTTCTCCAGGATCAGGTTGAGTACCGAAATGTCACGGAAATAGCTGTCGCCGAAATCGAAGCGCGCGTAGTTCCACAGCATCATGCCGAAGCGTTCGAGAGGCGGTTTGTCGAAGCCGAACTGCTTTTCCAGCTTCTTGATGAATTCAGGATCGAGCCCTTGCGCGCCGCGGTACTTCGAACCGACATCGCCGGCCACATCGAAATTGCCGCCACCTCCTGCATCGCCGCCGCCACTGCCGAGCCGATCGTTGCCGCCCTGGTTGGTCAGGCTGGCAATGACCTGCTCGACCGGTCCACCCGGTGCGAATTGAGTGACGACGAAAGCAACCGCCATGATGCCGAACAGGGTCGGAATCATCAGCAGGATACGGCGCAGTATGTAGGCGCCCATCAGCTTTCACCCTCCCCCTTGTGGGGAGGGTCGATCCGCGAAGCGGAGCGGGGTGGGGGTAGTCTCGATCCGGCGTACGCCGTCACACCGCCACCCCGGTTCGCCATTCGTGCTGCGCACGAAGTGCTCACCGACCCTCCCCACGAGGGGGAGGGTAAAGTGCCGCGCAACAGCCTACCCTTTGCCAATTTTTGCCGCCTTGCCCTTGTCGACCCACCACAGCGCTTCGACCGGGAAGTCGAAATCGGGTTTCCGCTCGGGAAAACCGAACATGTCCCAATAGGCGCTTCGATGATTCGCCAGGAACCAACTTGGAATCCAATCCCTCCGTGCACGCAAGACCCGGTCGAGCGCGCGCATGGCAATTGTCAGGCTTTCGCGACCCTCGGCGGCACCTGCGGCGTCAACCAGGGCGTCGATGGCCGGGCTCGACGTTCCCGGCAGATTGCGAGAGCCCGATACGGTAGCTGCTCGCGAATGGAAAATGGTTTCGAGGTCATCACGGGTTGGCGTCGCCGGAAACGAGGCCGCGACCGAGACGAGGTCGTAGTCGAACGAATTCTGCCGCAGCTGATATTGCGCGGCATCCACCAGCCGGATCGAGGCATCGATGCCGACCGCCTTCATGTTTTCGACCCAGGGCGAGTAGACCTGTTCGAAGACTTCGTCGTCGACAAGAAACTCTGCGGACAACCGACCACCCTTGTCGTTCACGACGAAATTGCCGGACCGTTTCCAGCCGGCCTCGGCCAGAAGCTTGGCCGCCTTGCCAAGCAACTGCCGGTCGCGGCCGGAGCCGTTCGACGCGTCCTGGATCACGGCTTCGCCAAAAGCCTCGGCGGGAATCTGCTCACGCAGCGGCTCAAGAAGAGCCAATTCTTGTGGCGACGGTCTGCCCTCGGCGCGAAATTCGGATTTCTCGAAGCAGGATTGCGAGCGCTCATAGGAACCGTAGAAGAAATTGCGCCGCGTCCATTCGAAGTCGAAGCACAGCCCGATCGCCTGCCGCACGCGCGAGTCGCGAAACTGCTCGCGCCGCTGGTTGACGGCGGTGCCCTGCATCGAAGGCACCGTTTCGGCCGGGAATTCGTGCTTCACCACCTTGCCGGCAGTGAAGGCTGGGAAGTCGTAGCCGGTCGCCCAGACGCGCGAGGTGAATTCCTCCCTGTAGAGGATTTCTCCCTTCTTGAACGCTTCGAAGGCAACGCTACGGTCCTGATAGAACTCAACGCGAATCCGCTGAAAATTGTTCTGGCCGCGATTGACCGGCAGGTCGTTGCCCCAATAATCAGCCACACGCTCATATTCGATCCAGGCCCCTGCCGACCAGCGACCGACCTTGTAGGCGGCTGACCCCAACGGCGGGTTCATCTGCGAGGAATCGAACGGGTTGGCCGTGTAGAACGCCTTCGACAGGACCGGGAACTCGACGACGTTGAGGATGGTGCGGCTTGTCTGCTTGCCGGAAAACCTAAGCTGCAGCGTGTGGGCATCCACGGCAATCGCGTCATTCAGATGCGTTAGCGGCAGGGAATAGTACGGGTGCCCCTTGTCCTTGAGCAGCTTGAAGGTGAAGGCGGCATCCTCTGCCGTCAATGGCGTGCTGTCATGGAAGCGGGCCTGCGGGCGCAGCGAGAAGGTGAAGTCGTTGCGGTCGTCGGAAATCGTCACGCCGTCAGCGATCAGCCCGTAAACGGCGTCAGGTTCGTCGTACGCTCTCACCATCAGTGAATCGAAGCACATCTCCGTGCGCTGGGGCGAATCGCCTTTGGGAACGAACGAATTCAGCGTGTTGAAGGTCAGCGGCGTCTGGTTGGCAAGCCAGTTGCGCGGCAGGAAGTTGAAGACGCCACCTTGCGGCGCATCGACATTGACATAGTCGAAATGAGTGAAGTCCGGCTTGTATTTGAGGTCGCCGAAAGCCGACAGTCCATGCAGTTTCACGCCGGTTGGGCTGGCGGCGAAAGCCTTGCCCGGCAGCAGCGCAGCAACGGCCGCGGCGCCACTGAGGGCCAGGAAATCGCGGCGAGGGAGCCCCGCCATCAATTGCTGCCCTTGTACTTGGCGGCCAGGGCCTTTTCCTTGTCCGCATCGATCCACCAGGAATCGATATCGGCGCCACGGTAGCCGGGCTGCTTTTCCGGGATGCCGAACTTGTTCCAGTAAGCCAGCCACACAACGGCGCGATAGTATTGCGGCACCACATAGTAATTCCACAGCAGCACGCGATCGAGCGCATGGGTGGTGGCGACGAGGTCATCGCGATCCGTGGCAAAAATGATGCGGTCGACAAGGGCGTCAACGACCGGGTTCTTGATGCCGGAATAATTGCGCGATGCCGGTGTGTCGGCGGCCTTGGAGCTCCAGAAATCGCGCTGCTCGTTGCCGGGCGATTCCGACTGTTGGAGCTGTCCTGTGATGACGTCGTAATCGAAATTTCTGACGCGGTTGGTGTACTGGCTCGGGTCGACGATGCGCAGTGTCGCATCGACGCCGATCTTGCGCAGATTGGCGATCCAGGGGCTGGAAATGACCTGGTCGGTTTCATTCGAGCCTAGGATTTCAAACTTGAATGGCTCGCCGGTCTTGGCGTTGACCATCTTGCCGCCCTTGATCACCCAGCCGGCCTGGGCGAACAGGTCGACCGCCTGCTTCAGATATTTGCGCTCCGCCTGCGGCGAATCGTAGACCGGCAACTTGAATTCCTGGGTGAATACTTCCGGCGGCAGCTTGTCGCGGTACTTCTCCAGGATCTCCAATTCCTTGCCTTGCGGCAAGCCGCTGGAGGCTAGGTCCGTGCCCTGGAAATAGCTGTGGGTGCGAGTGTTGAAACCGAAGAACAGCGTGCGGTTCATCGATTCGAAATCGAACGGGTAGGTGAGCGCGGCCCTGACCAGACGATCGGCAAACAACCTATGTCTCTGGTTGAGCATGAAAGCCTGCATCGGCTCGGGCGAGGTGGTCTTGAACTCCTGCTTGATCACATCGCCGGCCTTGATCGCCGCGAAATCATAAAATGTCGCCCAGCGCTTCGAGCTGTTTTCCGGCTTGATATCGTCGAGGCCACCTTTCTTGAACGCCTCCCAGGAGGCGTTGTCGTCAAGAATGTAGGTAAAGTGCTGCGTGTCGAAATTCTCCCGACCGATTTTCACAGCCAGCTTGGCGCCCCAATAGTCGGGGACGCGCTGCCAGACGATTTCCGACCCCGCCTTGAAGCTGGCGATCTTGTATGCAGCCGAGCCCAGCGGCGGCTCCAGCGTCCCCTTGGTGATGTCGCGCTTCTTGCCATTGGCGTCGGTGCCTTCCCACCAATGCTTGGGCAGCACGACAAGGTCGCCGAGGATCTTGGGCAGTTCGCGATTGCCCTTCTGGTCGAAGTGGAACTCGACCTCACGGTCCGAGACAGCGACGGCGTCGGTGACGTTTTCGAAATAGCGGCTGTACATCGGGCTGTTGGCCTTCAGCACCTGGAACGACCAGATCACGTCGTCAGTGGTGATCGGCTGTCCGTCATGCCATTTCGCCCGTGGGTCGAGCCGGTAGGTGGCCGAGGAATAGTCGGTAGGGTACTTGTAGGCATCGGCGATGAGCGGGTGGCTGACGCTGCCTTCGTCAGTCGCTTGATCCATGAGCGTGTCGTAGAGCAGGCCGCCGCCAAATGGCTGCAGGCCGGCCGCCGGCGAGCCCTGCACGATGTAGGGATTGAAGCTGTCGAACGTGCCGGAAACGACCGAATTGTAGGTGCCACCCTTCGGTGCATCCGGATTCACATAATCGTAGCGCTGGAAGTTCTCGCCATATTTGGAGGGGCCGATCAGCGAAGAGGTGGTGTGCCATTCCTGGGGGAAGGCTGCCTGCAGGCCGCCTGCGAGGGCGCCCACAACCAGAAAGGACCTCAGAAGCGTTCGGCCAACCGTCATGCGTTCTCCTCTTCGCGATGCCCGGCAATCCTAAATGATTTGACGCCGGTGAAAACCGCCATGCGGCGGCTTTGTCGCCGCATATGCGATTTTCCTAACAAAAAGCCGGGCTGAACCCGGCTTTTTTGAGATCATGGAGATGACAATTCGGTTATTTGGCGGGCGCCGGTGCCGGCGTCGCAGGGGCTGGAGCTGCCCCTTCAGCCGGCTTGGCCGGAGCAGCACCCTCGGCCGGCTTGCCCGGCGCGGTTGCATCAGCGGCGGCACCTGGCGTCGGCAGCGGCTTTGGGCTGTCCGACAGCGTTCGCAGATAGGCGATGACGTTGGCGCGGTCCTCGTCCTTCGGCAGGCCGGCAAAGCCCATCGCAGTGCCCTTCACGAATTTCTTCGGCGAGGTGATGAAGTGGTTGAGGTTGTCATAGGTCCACTTCTCCGCGCCGCCCTTGGAAAACTCTTTCATGCCGGCCGAATAGGCAAAGCCCTCATGCTCGGCGACGGGGCGGTCGACGATGTCCCAGAGATCCGGGCCGACCTTGTTGGGGCCGCCTTTTTCGCCGGAATGGCAGGCCTGGCATTTCTTAAAGACGGCCGCACCTTGCTCGACATTGGCGGTGGCCAAAAGGTCGGCGATCGGCTTGGCCTCTGCCGCGGGTCCGGCGGCGCCGCCTTCGGCAGGCTCCGTCGCCTCGATGGCGAAGCCGGGCTTTTCCGGCGCCGGCGAGGCAAACAGGGCGTCGGACACCAAACCGACCGAGAAGACGACGAAACAGGTTCCAAGCAACCCGGCGAGCAGTTTGTTGACTTCGTTGGAATCCATACGCCCCAGGGCTCCCTTTTCCGGCGGACCTCTCCGTCCACTCCGTCCGTCGGTATCGTGACCCACCCCGTCGAGCCGGTCAAATCGGGCGGAAACTAGGTCTTTTGCTTGGGCGTTGCAACACCTATAAGGGCGCTTCCAGTGAGACCTTTTGCCACTTTCCCCATCCTCTTTCGAACGCCTTGCAACCTCGATGTCCACGCTCATCCTGATCCCGGCCCGCATGGCCTCGACGCGCCTGCCGGGCAAGCCGCTGGCCGACATAGCCGGCGCGCCGATGATCGTCCATGTCGCCCGCCGCGCCGCTGAGGCTGGGCTTGGCCGGGTGGTGGTGGCAACCGACACGCGCAACGTGGCCGAAGCGGTGCGCGCGCACGGTTTCGAGGCGGTGATGACGCGCACCGACCACGAATCCGGCTCCGACCGTATCTTCGAGGCGCTGACCGCGCTCGACCCCGATCGCAAGGTCGAAACCATCGTCAATGTGCAGGGCGACCTGCCGACCATCGATCCCAAGATCATCGGTGCGGCGCTGAAACCGTTCGAGGACGCTGCGGTCGACATCGCCACGCTCGGCGTCGAGATCGTCCGCGACGAGGAAAAGGCCAACCCCAACGTCGTCAAGATCGTCGGTTCGCCGTTGTCGGCGACGCGGCTGAAGGCGCTCTATTTCACCCGCGCCACCGCGCCCTGGGGCGAGGGGCCGCTCTATCACCATGTCGGCCTCTACGCCTATCGGCGCTCAGCCCTCGAACGCTTCGTCGCTTTGAAGCCGTCGCCGCTGGAGCGGCGCGAGCGGCTGGAGCAGTTGCGGGCGCTGGAGGCCGGTATGCGCATCGATGCCGAGATCGTGCAATCGCTGCCGCTCGGCGTCGACACGCCGGAAGACCTCGAACGCGCCAGACAAATTCTTTGCTGAGAAGATAAATTCTTTCCTGACACCGCAGATCCTTTCAAACCTGAGATATCGGCATGCCTGACAAGACCAACAGAATAGCCTTCCAGGGCGAACCGGGCGCCAATTCCGACACCGCCAGCCGCAACATGTTCCCCTCGATGGAGCCGTTGCCGTGCCCGACCTTCGAGGACGCCTTCAACGCGGTCGAGACCAACAAGGCCGACCTCGCCATGATCCCGATCGAAAACACCATCGCCGGCCGCGTCGCCGACATCCATCATCTGTTGCCGGAATCGAAACTCCACATCGTCGGCGAATATTTCCTGCCGATCCATTTCCAGCTGATGGTGCTGCCCGGCGTTAAACGCGAAGAGATCAAGACCGTGCACAGCCATATCCATGCGCTGGGACAGTGCCGCAAATACATCCGCAAGAATGGTTGGAAGCCGGTGATTGCCGGCGACACGGCGGGTTCGGCGAAGCTGGTCTCCGAGCTCAAGGACCGCAGCATGGCCTCGCTGGCGCCTGCGCTCGCCGCAGAACTCTATGGCCTCGACATCATCGAGAAGAATGTCGAGGACACGGACTCGAATGTCACCCGCTTCGTCGTCCTGACCAAGGACAAGCGGTTGGCCGAACGGCCCTCGGCCGACACCAAGATGATGACGACCTTCATGTTCCGTGTCCGCAACGTGCCGGCTGCGCTCTACAAGGCAATGGGCGGTTTCGCCACCAACGGCGTCAACATGACGAAGCTGGAGAGCTATCAACTGGGCGCCTTCACCGCGACGCTGTTCTACGCCGATATCGAGGGCCATCCCGACGATCCACTGGTCAAGCTGGCGCTGGACGAACTGCGCTTCTTCTCGCGCGAAGTGCGCATTCTGGGTGTCTATCCCGCCAGCGAGTCGCGCGAGCAGTGGAAGGTCGCGGACTAAGGTTCCCCTAAACCAGAAGGGTCAGCGGCACATAGTCGATTTCCATGAAGGTTTCGACTTCCGGGATCCAGCGGTCGCGCACGAAGGCAACGTGGTCGGGATGCTCGTTATATCTGGTGTAGGCGGCCTGATCGACGAACTCCATCGAGAAGCCGAAGTGGTAGTCGTTCTTCGGGCTGACTTGCCGCAGCGGCTCGAAATGGGTGACGCCCTTGATTGCGCTGAGAATGCGCTTGGCATCGGAGAGGAACCGCTTTTCCTCCAGCGAGTACTGCGGGTGCTTCAGGGTGAAAACCACGGTGTGACGGATCATTTTTTGCTCCCGTTAAGCAATTCCAGGAAAAGTGTGAAGCGGTTTTCCGTCCGGAATTGCGTAAAATAACAAGTCTTATTCGCTGTCGACCCAGGCGCGGATCAGATGATGCGCGATCGCGCCTTTCGGCGGCGTGACCAGATTGTCCTTGTGCGTCCTCTCCAGCATGGAACGCACCTCGTCGCGAAAAAACCAGCGGCAATCTTCCAACTCGTTGAGATCGGCCTGGATGTCGTCATTGAGCGGTTCGCCGAAACAGCCGATCATCAGCGAATAGGGGAACGGCCAGGGTTGGCTGGCATGGTAGACGACGCGGCCGAGCCGGATGCCGGCTTCCTCCAGCGTTTCGCGGCGCACCGCCGCCTCGATCGTCTCGCCCGGCTCGATGAAGCCGGCAAGCGCCGAGTACATGCCGGGCCCGAAATGCCGGCCGCGGCCGAGCAGGCATTTTTCCCGCGTCGCCGTCAGCATAATCGCCACCGGATCGGTGCGTGGAAAGTGCTCGGTGCCGCAATTTGGGCAATGGCGCTTGTAGCCGCCGGCCCGCATTTGCGATTCATGGCCGCATTTGCTGCAGAAGCGATGGGTGGCATGCCAGGCAAGCAGGGCGGCGCCTTGCGCCAGCGCGCCCGCTGCCGCCTCGTCGATCAGCCCCTGCATATAGACCGAGCGATAATCGATCGCCTTCATGGTCTCCGGTAGCTGTTCGGGATCGAGGCCGACCGGCACGGCAAGTACCGGGCCGCTCTCGGCAAAGCCAAGCAGCACGCCTTGTGCGAGTGATGGCTGCAGCTTCTGGCCCTCAGCCAGATCGAACCAAGGGTCGAAGCTGCCATCGTGCAATTTCAGATACAGCCGTCCGCCATGCATCGGCAAAAAACGTGCCGAGGGATCGGCCAACGCCTTTTCGACGGAATCGTCGGCGCGGTTCTCGGATTGCCGATCAATCGTGTTTCCGGCGAAGCCGACGAACTGGCTCGGTTCGCGCAAGGGCGCGTCAAAAAGGCGAAAGGTCATGGAAGCTCGAACGTCTAGGAATGGACACAGGCGGCTTATAGCGCCGCCTTGATCTGTTGCGCAAACTGGCGGATGCCTGAACGCTCATAGGGCTCGCGCATGCCGTGCCCCCACACCGGCCCCGGCCAGCCCGGATCGCCTTCCGAGCGGGCGATGACATGGACATGCAATTGCCGAACGATGTTGCCGAGCGCGCCGGTGTTGATCTTGGTGCAGCCCGTGGTTCTTTTCAGCGCCTGCGCCACCATGTTGGTCTCGAAGGTCAACATCGCCTGGTCGAGCGGCGTCATGTCGTGGATTTCTTCGGCCCCCGGCCGCTGCGGCACCAGGATAAGCCATGGCCAGCGGCTATCGTTCATCACCCTGAGCTCGCACAGGCCGAGCCACATCAGCTGCTCGCTATCCGCCTCCAGCCTGGAGTCGAGCGTGAATCCGGCCTTGAGGCCCGGTAGCATTGGCGTTTCCCTTGCGCTTCTCGCATTATTCCCAAACTCATGACGCTAGAGCGGCTGCACGGGGGCTGCAAGCGATTCATTGAGCGGCGGAGTTCAAGGGCATCCGATTCTCAATGCACCCTTGCATTTGATCGCTGAATTGCCGATATGGAACGCGGGAGGTTGGTGGTGGACGATCCACTCGCCAACCGGGTCAGGTCCGGAAGGAAGCAGCCCTAACGAGCCCGGAACGGGTCATTGTTCCAGCCTCCCACCTCATCGGCCCCTCTCGCGACATTGACGACGCATTGCAGCGCGGGCGAGACTATTGGAGCAATTCCAGGGAAAGTGTGAGCGGTTTCCCGTCCGGAATTGCGTTAAAGCAAAGGGTAGAGCGGTTTGCCGTTTCAGAAAACGGTGAAACGATCTAGCAAGAATCGGCTACGCTGAGACGCGGCCTTTTGGAGCTTTACGGGCGAATGAGCGAAGCCGGAAATTCGGACCCCGAAAACCTGGAGAAGCAAAAGGCCGTCGCCTATCGCGTGCTGGCGCGAAAATATCGTCCGTCGAATTTCTCGGAACTGATCGGCCAGGAGCCGATGGTCCGCACTTTGACCAACGCTTTCTCCACAGGCCGCATCGCCCAGGCCTGGATGCTGACCGGCGTGCGCGGCGTCGGTAAGACCACGACGGCGCGCATCCTGGCGCGGGCGCTCAACTACAAGACGCCGACGGTCGACCATCCCTCGGTCGACCTCGCCCTCCTGGGCGAGCACTGCCAGGCGATCATGGAAGGCCGCCATGTCGACGTCATCGAGATGGACGCCGCGTCGCATACCGGCATCGACGACATCAGGGACATTATCGAGCGCGTGCGCTATGCCCCGGTGTCGGCGCGCTACAAAGTCTACATCATCGACGAAGTGCACATGCTCTCCACCCAGGCCTTCAACGGCCTGTTGAAGACGCTGGAAGAGCCGCCGCCGCACGTCAAATTCATCTTTGCCACCACCGAAATCCGCAAAGTGCCGATCACCGTGCTGTCGCGCTGCCAGCGTTTCGACCTGAGACGCATCGATGCCGGCGCACTGGTCGCGCACCTCTCCTCGATTGCCGGCAAGGAAGGCATATCGGTCGACGACGACGCGCTGGCGATGATCGCGCGCGCCGCCGAAGGCTCGGCCCGCGATTCGCTCTCCATCCTCGACCAGGCGATCGCCCATGGCGGCGGCGCCGTCAGCGCCGAAGCGGTGCGCGCCATGCTGGGTCTCGCCGACCGCGCCCGCATCGTCGACCTGTTCGAACATGTCATGAAGGGCGATGTGGCGGCCGCCCTTGCCGAATTCCGCAACCAGTACGACACCGGCGCCGATCCGACTGCCGTGCTGACCGATCTGGCCGAATTCAACCACCTCGTCACCCGGCTGCGCTTCGTGCCGACGGCTGCCGACGACGCTTCCCTGTCCGAGGATGAGCGCCGCCGCGGCGCCGACTTCGCCAGCACGCTGTCGGTCAAGGTTCTGTCGCGAACCTGGCAGATGCTCTTGAAAGGCATTCCCGAGGTGCAGTCATCCAACCGACCGGTCAGCGCCGGCGAGATGGTGCTGATCCGGCTGGCGCATGCCGCCGACCTGCCGACGCTGGACGAGGCGCTGAAATCTCTAGAGAGCGGCGCTCCGGCGTCCGGTGGTGTTTCACGCCCGAATGGTGCGCCGGTAAATTACGGCAATGGCGGCGGCGCCAGCGCGGTAGCGCAGACCCGGATGCCGTCCGGGCCAGCCGGTGCGCAAACCATGCGATTGGTCGACGCGCCCCCGGTCGCCTTTGTCGCGCCTCCGCAGCCGGTCGTCGAGCCGCAATCGCCGCCGCTGAAATCGCTGGCCGATATTGTCGCTCTTGCCGACGCGCAGCGTGACATCGCCTTCAAGGTGCTGGTCAAGAGCTGTATTCGCCTGGTGCGCATCGAGCCCGGTCGTATCGACGTCGGCCTGACCGCCGATGCGCCCAAGATGCTGCTCAACGACTTGACGACGAAGCTGCGGGCCTGGACCGGCCGCAACTGGCTGGTGTCATTGTCAAAGGAAGAGGGCGGCCAGACGTTAGCCGAGATGGAATCGACCAGGCGCGAGACCGCTTTCTCCGACGCGAAAAGCGATCCGGCGGTGGCCGCCATCCTCGCGCGCTTTCCCGGCGCCAAGATCATCGACGTGCGCATTCCCGACGCACCGGAAGTCGACACCGACAAGGCCGAAGCGCCGGTCGAGCCGCCGTCCGACGACGACGAAACCTGACCATAGCCACGAATCCGCAAAGGACCCGACCATGAAAGATCTTCTCAGCCTGATGGGCAAGGCGAAGGAAATGCAGGCCAAGTTCCAGGCCATGCAGGACGAGATCGCGACGATTGAAGCAAGCGGGCAGGCGGGCGGCGGGCTGGTCAATGTCACGCTGACCGGCAAGTTCGAAATGAAGTCGCTGAAGATCGATCCGTCGCTGTTCAAGGAGGACGAGGTCGAGATTCTCGAAGACCTGCTGCTGGCCGCTCACAATGACGCCAAAAATAAGGTCGAGCAGATTATGCAGGAGAAGACCAAGGCGCTGACGGCAGGCTTGCCGATCCCGCCCGGAATGAAATTGCCGTTCTGAGCCGGCTCCAACCAGTTAATTGATTATGAAGGGAAATCGGCTGCGGAGGCTGTTGTTAAGACTTTCTCCGGCTTTGCTCACGCGGACATATCCGGGCATTTATAAAGTTTTACCTATGCTGCACGAAAGCTAATCCTTTAGCCATCTTTTTGCCTTTAAGAGTCTCATTCTTGCCTCCTCTCGGGGCGGGCTGGCATCTGGACAATGAGGCATTTTTGTTGATCGCGACGCGATGGAAGACGCCGCTTCTGCTCGGCATCATCTTCTCCCCTATGTTCCTGGCCGGTTGCAGCCAGACCACGTCTTCGCACGGCCTGTCGGTCGCCAGCCTGACCGACGCCATCACGCCCAGCTTCCTTTCGACGCGCGCCTACCGCAACACGCCGAAGGAGAAGGAATGCCTGGAGCGGGCGATGTTCTTCGAGTCCAACCGCTCGAGCCGTGACGGCATGATCGCTGTCGGCACGGTGGTGATGAACCGGCTGCGCTCCGGCAATCATGGCAGCACCATTTGCCAAGTGGTTGGCGAACCGGGCCAGTTCGCGCCCGGCGTGATGACGCGGGCGATGAATTCGAAAGCGATGCCCGATGTCGAGGAGGCCGCCGATGCGGTGCTCAAGGGCGAGCGCAAGGCCAAGCTGAAGAACACGATGTACTTCCACACCGCCGGCCTGAGGTTCCCCTACAAGAACATGCATTACACCATGGTTGCCGGCGGCAACGCCTTCTACGAGAAGCGCGGCCGCAACTGGCAGCCGCTGCCGGATGAATCCACGACCATGGTTGCCTCGGCGCAGCCGCGCGCTCCTGTGCCTGAAGCGCCGGTGCAGGTTGCCTACGCCGAGCCGGTGGTGAAGACCATTGTCCGTCCAGATCCTGCCAAGCAGGCCGCGGCGGTTCGCGCAGCCAAGGCGACACGTGCCCCGGCCGAGCAGACCTATGTGACGGCTTCCGCGGCGCCCGCCAAGAGCGCCCGCGTCGCCGCCAAGCAGACGGAGGTGGCGATGCAGGAGCCGATGGCCGAGCCGGATGCCTCGCGTTTCGGCGGCACGCTGAACGCCCGCTACGTCACCTTGGTGCCATCGGCGACGCAGGAAGCGTCGATGGGCTTCCAGTCGACGCCTGAGAACACCGACGATATCGGCGCAATGATCGTCGATCAAACCCGGCCGCTCTCAGCCTACTGACGCCCAGAACATTTTCCGAGCCCGCCATGGCAGCATGGCGGGCTCGGTGCGTATGCGCATGTTTCAAAGCGCGCGGAAAAATCCTAGATCAGTGCGATGTCAAAGCGAATCGCCGGTCCCGAGATCGAACGCCTGATCCAGCTCCTGGCCAAGGTGCCGGGGCTAGGGCCTCGTTCGGCCAGGCGTGCGGCACTGCACCTGATCAAGAAGAAGGAGCAGCTTTTGTCACCGCTCGCCGCCGCCATGGCTGAAGCCGCCGACAAGGTGCGCATCTGCACGACCTGCGGCAATGTCGATACCTCCGACCCTTGCATGATCTGCACCGATCCGCGCCGCGATGCCTCGACGCTGATCGTCGTCGAGGATGTCTCCGATCTCTGGGCGCTGGAGCGGGCGGCGGCCATGAATGTGCGCTACCACGTGCTCGGCGGCACGCTGTCGCCGCTCGACGGCATCGGTCCCGAACAGCTCAACGTGCGCTCGCTGGTCGACCGCGTTGCCGGCGGTGAGGTGAAGGAGGTGATCCTCGCCGTCAACGCCACGGTCGAGGGCCAGACGACGGCGCATTATCTCACCGACCAGTTGTCGGGCTTCGAGGTCAAGGTGACACGACTTGCCCATGGCGTGCCGGTTGGCGGCGAGCTTGATTATCTGGATGAGGGTACGCTGGCAGCCGCGTTGCGATCGCGGACGGCGTTTTGACGCAAATGGCGGGGATGCTCCGGAGATGACAGCATTCCTTCGGGCCCCCCTCTGTCCTGCCGGACATCTCCCCCGCAAGAGGGGAGATTGGCTGTCGCTTCGGTTTTCGCCAACCACCAGCGTTGAAAGAATGATGCCGTCCGAGAAGCTGCTGATCTCCCCCCTTGAGGAGGAGATGTCCGGCAGGGCAGAGGGGGGTGTGAAGGAACGCAAGCTTCCAAGGCTGCTACTATTTTCATTCCTTGCAGCCCTGCTCGCCCTCTTCCTCATCTCCCCAGCCTCCGCGGCCAAAATCGACGACCAGTTCCGCGCCTGGCTGCAAACCGATCTCTGGCCGGAAGCCCAGAACAAAGGCATCTCCAAATCCACCTTCGACGCCGCTTTCGACGGCGTGAAGCCGAACCTCAAACTGCCCGACCTCGTTCCGCCCGGCGAAAAGCCCAACACGCCGCAGAAGCAGCATCAGGCGGAGTTCGGTTCGCCCGGCGCCTATTTCGCCGAAAAGACGGTGCGCGCCGTCACGTCAGGTGGGCGCACGCGCGAGGCGGCCAACGCCAAGACGCTGGCTGCGATCGAAAAGCGCTACAGTGTCCCGGGCGAGATACTGTTGGCGATCTGGGGCCGCGAGACCGGCTTCGGCGCGGCGAAAATGCCCTACGACGCTTTCGAAGTGCTCGGCACCAAGGCCTTCATGTCGACCAAGAAAGACTTCTTCCGCACCGAAGTGCTGGCGGCGCTCGAGATCGTCGAGCATGGGTTGGCGCCGGTCGGCGCCATGAAATCGTCCTGGGCCGGCGCGCTCGGCCAGCCGCAATTCATGCCGACCTCGTTCCTGAAGCACGCCGTCGACTACGACGGTGACGGCCACCCCGACATCTGGAATTCGACGCCGGACGTGCTGGCCTCGATCGCCAACTATCTCGTCCACTATGGCTGGGTGAAGGGGCGTGGCTGGGGTTTCGAGGTGACGGTGCCGGAAAGCGTTTCCTGCTCGCTCGAAGGTCCCGACCAGGGCAAGAAAATCTCAGCCTGGGCGGCGATGGGAATCAGCCGCGTCGGCGGCAAAGCCTTTCCGGCCGGCGAACTGAAAGCGGAAGGATTCCTTTTGATGCCGGCCGGACGCAGCGGCCCCGCCTTCATCGCCACGCCCAATTTCTACGTGCTGAAACAGTACAACACCAGCGACCTGTACGCCCTGTTCATCGGCCATGGCGCTGACCGCATCGCCCATGGCGATGCTGATTTCGTCGGCAGCTGGGGTGCGGTTGGCGGCCTGCATCGTTCCGACATCGCCGCGCTGCAACGGGCGCTGGAGGCCAAGGGCTACGATGTCGGCAGCGCCGACGGCCTGCCCGGCTTCAAGACCCGCCGCTCGATCGGCAGCTGGCAGGAAAAGAATGGCCGCCCCGCCACCTGCTTCCCCGACGCCGATCTGGTTGCTGCCATCAAGTAACACCGAAAAGAGCAGATTTTTCCCCATCGGCGGCTGCAATTGGCTCGCCCATGCTTAGACGCGCACAGCATATTCCGGTCCAGTATGCCGGCTCGCAAAAATGCCCGTTGCCGGTTGGAGGGCTGCCGGATAGGGTGTTGACCAACTGGAAAAAAATCAACACGGTATGGGGTCTAACGGTCGTCCTCCGGCCGCGAAAAAGATTACTGCAGCCCTGAGCCGGGAACTCGGGGTCAACAATCAACAAAACAGGGAACAATCATCATGATGATGGAAAAGTTTGCTCTACGTTCGCGCGTCTGGCTCGCAGGTGCTGCCATGTCCGCTCTGCTCATTGGCGTCGCGCCGGCCTTTGCCGTGACCCCCGCCGACACGCTGGTCGAAGGTTTTGCCATCGACGACATCATCTCCATGGATCCGGGCGAGGCGTTCGAACTGTCGACCGCAGAGGTCACCGGCAACACCTATGATCTGCTGGTCCGACTCGACCTCAGCGACACCTCCAAGGTCAAGGGCGACCTTGCCGAGAGCTGGACCGTTTCCGACGACGGCCTGGTCTATACGTTCAAGCTCAAGCCCGGCCTAAAGTTCGCTTCGGGCAATCCACTGACGGCCGGCGATGTCGCCTATTCCTTCGAGCGCGCCATCAAGCTGGACAAGCCGCCGGCATTCATCATCAACCAGTTCGGCATCAGCGGCGACAACGTCGCCGACAAGGCCAAGGCCGTCGACGACACCACCTTCCAGTTCACCGTCGACAAGGCCTATGCGCCGAGCTTCGTGTTAAACTGCCTGTCGGCAACGGTCGCTTCGGTCGTCGACGCAAAGCTGGTCAAGGAACATGTCGCCGCGGTGACGCCGAGTGCCGACTACAAATGGGACAACGATTTCGGCAACGCCTTCCTGAAGACCGGTTATGCCGGCTCCGGCGCCTACAAGCTGCGCGAATGGCGGGCCAATGAGGTCGTCGTGCTGGAGCGCAACGACAATTACAATGGCGAGAAGGCCAAGCTCGCCCGCGTCATCTACCGCAACATGAAGGAAAGCTCGGCACAGCGCCTGGCGCTCGAAGCAGGCGACATCGACGTTGCCCGCAACCTCGAGCCGAACGATCTCGACGCCATCGCCAAGAATGCCGATCTCACCACGACCAGCGCGCCGAAGGGCACGGTCTATTACATCAGTCTCAACCAGAAGAATCCGAACCTCGCCAAGTCCGAGGTTCGCCAGGCGTTCAAATATCTGGTGGACTACGATGCGCTGAGCACGACCATCCTCAAGGGCATTGGCGAGATTCACCAGACCTTCCTGCCCAAGGGCGTGCTGGGCGAACTGGACGAAAATCCGTTCAAGTTCGACGTCGCCAAGGCCAAGGAACTGCTGACCAAGGCCGGCCTGGCCGACGGCTTCAGCGTAACCATGGACGTACGCACGGGACAGCCGACAACGGGCATGGCGGAATCGATCCAGCAGACGCTTGGCCAAGCCGGCATCAAGCTGGAAATTATCCCGGGCGACGGCAAGCAGACGCTGACCAAATACCGCGCCCGCAATCATGACATCTATATCGGCCAGTGGGGCCAGGACTATTTCGATCCGAACTCCAACGCCCAGACCTTTGCCTCAAACCCGGACAATTCGGATGAAGGCAAGACCAAGACGCTGGCCTGGCGCAATGCCTGGGACATCCCGGACCTGACAAAGCAGACCGAAGCAGCCTTGCTGGAGAAGGATGCCGGCAAGCGCGCCGATATGTACAAGAGCCTTGAAAAGACGATCCTCGACACCAGCCCCTTCGTCATCATCCACCAGCAATTGGAAGTGGCAGGCCTGCGCAAAAACCTGAAAGGCTTTGCGCTCGGTCCGAGCTTCGACACCAACTTCGTCGGCCCGGTCTCCAAGGAATAGCGCCGGCGGATGCGCCCTGATGAGCGCGATTGAAAACCAGGCGACGGCGGGGCAGGGAAGCGCCCGCGCCGTCGCTATCTTGTTGGCGATCGGCCGCTTCCTGGTCATCGCCGTCACCACCTATCTCGGCCTGCTCGCGGTGACCTTTTTCATCGGCCGCGTCATCCCGATCGATCCGGTGCTGGCGGTGCTCGGCGACCGCGCACCGGCCAATGTCGTCGAGCGCACCCGCCGCGAGATGGGGCTCGACCTGCCGTTGATCGAGCAATTCTATATCTATCTCAAGCATGCGCTGAACGGTAATTTCGGCACCTCTGTGCTGACCACCAATCCTGTGATGACCGACATCCGCCGTGCCTTTCCGGCAACGATCGAACTGGCGACTTTGGGCACTCTGATAGGCTCGTTGATCGGCGTGCCGCTCGGCGTGCTGGCAGCGGTAAAACGCGGCAGTCTCATCGACCAGATCGTTCGCATTGTCGGCCTGATCGGCTATTCCGTGCCTATCTTCTGGATCGGGCTTTTGGGGCTTGTCCTGTTCTACGCCAAGCTCCAATGGGTAGCTTTTCCCGGCCGCCTCGACATCGTCTACGAGTACACATTCACACCGATCACCGGCTTCTACCTGCTCGACGCCGCGCTGCAGGGCCAGTGGGATGTCTTCTACGACGCTTACCGCCACATCATCCTGCCGGCAGGGCTGCTGGGCTATTTCTCGCTCGCCTACATCAGCCGAATGACGCGCTCCTTCATGCTGAACGAGCTGTCGCAGGAATACATCGTCGCCGCGCGCGCCAAGGGCCTGTCTGAAACGCGAATCATCTGGGGCCATGCGCTGCGCAACGCCGCGGTGCCGATGGTCACGGTGATCGCGCTGTCCTATGCCGGGCTGCTCGAAGGTTCGGTGCTGACCGAGACGGTGTTCTCCTGGCCCGGCATCGGCCTCTACATCACCAATTCGCTGCAGAACGCCGACATGAACGCCGTGCTCGGCGGCACCATCGTCATCGGTTCGGTGTTCATCGGCATCAATCTCCTGTCCGACGTTCTCTACAAGGTGCTCGATCCGAGGACGAAGACAGGATGAGCGCCGAAGCAATCCAAACGCGCCGCGATTGGCTGCTCAGCGATCGGCCGGCCTCGCGCATGCAGGCACGGCTCGGCCGCGCCTACGTCGCTTGGCGGCGCTTTTCCGCCAACCGGCTGGCGTTTCTCGGCCTGCTCATCATCATCGCGCTGCTGCTGGTCGCCGCCTTTGCCGATGTGCTGGCGCCCTATTCGCCGACCATCGGCGATCTCAAGAATGCCCGGCTTTTGGCGCCGAGTGCGGCGCATTGGTTCGGCACCGACGATCTCGGCCGCGATATCTATTCGCGCATTCTTTTCGGCTCACGCTGGACTCTCTATGTCGTCATTCTCGTCGCCGTCATAGCGGCCCCCATCGGCCTTTTGGTCGGCACCGTCGCCGGCTATGCCGGCGGCTGGACCGATGCCATTCTGATGCGCATTACCGACATCTTCCTCGCCTTCCCCAAGCTGATCCTGGCGCTGGCCTTTGTCGCGGCCCTTGGCCCCGGCATCGAAAACGCGGTGATGGCCATCGCCATCACCTCGTGGCCGCCTTACGCCCGAATTGCCCGCGCCGAAACGATGACCGTGCGCAATTCCGATTACATCAAGGCGGTGCAATTGATGGGCGCCTCGCCGTTCCGCATCGTGCTGCGCCACATCATGCCGCTCTGCATCTCTTCGCTCATCATCCGGGTGACGCTCGACATGGCCGGCATCATCCTCACCGCCGCCGGCCTCGGCTTCCTCGGCCTCGGCGCCCAGCCGCCGCTGCCGGAATGGGGCACGATGATCGCGTCCGGCCGCCGCTTCGTGCTCGACCAATGGTGGGTGGCCGGCGCGCCGGGCTTCGCCATCCTCATCGTCAGCCTCGGCTTCAACCTGCTTGGCGACGGCCTGCGCGATGCGCTCGATCCCCGGAGTGGCGACCAATGAGCGGTGACCAATGAGTGGCGCACTTCTCGATGTCGACGACCTGCGCGTCGATTTCCCGACTCGGACCGGCCTCATCCAGGCGGTGCGCGGCGTCACTTTTTCGCTCGGCCGAGAGCGGCTGGGCATTGTCGGCGAAAGCGGTTCCGGCAAGTCGCAGACCGGCCGCGCCATCATGGGGCTGACGCCGCCGCAGGCTCTGGTGTCGGCCAAGAAGCTTGCCTTGGACGGCATCGATCTTTTGGACATACCGGCCCGTCAGCGCCGGGCGCTGCGCGGCAAACGCATCGCCATGATCCTGCAGGATCCGAAATATTCGCTCGACCCCGTGATGAGCATCGGCCGCCAGATCGTCGAGACGCTGCGCACGCATGAAAAGGTCTCCAAGGCCGAAGCGCGCGAGCGGGCGCTGGCCATGCTGGAAGCTGTGCAGATCCGCGATCCCTCGCGTGTCTTCGACCTGCATCCGCACGAGGTGTCCGGCGGGATGGGCCAGCGCGCCATGATCGCAATGATGCTGATCGCCGGACCGGAACTGATGATCGCCGACGAGCCGACCTCGGCGCTCGACGTCACCGTTCAGCTCGATGTGCTCGGCATCCTCGACCGCTTGGTCAGTGAGCGCGGCATGGGTCTGATCTTCATCTCGCACGATCTGCGGCTGGTCGCCTCCTTCTGCGACCGCGTCATCGTCATGTATGCCGGCAAGGTGGTCGAGCAGCTCAAGGCGTCGGAGCTGCGCGACGCCCAGCATCCCTACACGCGCGGCCTGCTCAACTGCATGCCCAGGATCGGTTACGAACGCCACCCGCTGCCGGTGCTCGACCGCAAGCCGGAGTGGGCGGCATGACGCCAGCCATTTCGATTGAAGGGCTGGAGGTGGTGTTCGACCGTTTTCGCGCGCTGAAAGGGGCGAACCTCGAGGTGAAGTCCGGCGAATCCTTCGGCCTGGTCGGCGAGAGCGGTTCCGGCAAGTCGACGCTGCTCAAAGCCATTGCCGGCCTGGTGCCGGCCAAATCCGGCACTATCACGGTCAACGGCAAGACGCTGGGAGCGCGCCGCGACAAGGCTTTTTATCGCGAAGTGCAGATGGTCTTCCAGGACCCGTATGGTTCGCTGCACCCGCGCCAGACCGTCGACCGCCTGCTGCAGGAACCGCTCGCCATTCACGGCTTTGCCGATGGCGAGCAACGCATCCAGCGCGCCCTTGACGAGGTCGGATTAGGCAACGGTTTCCGTTTCCGCTACGCGCACCAGCTCTCCGGAGGTCAGCGTCAGCGCGTGGCGATCGCGCGGGCGCTCATCCTCGAACCGTCGATACTGCTGCTCGACGAACCGACATCGGCGCTCGACGCTTCGGTGCAGGCCGAAGTGCTCAACCTGCTCGAAGAAATTCGCCGGCGGCGCAAGCTGACCTTCCTGATGGTCAGCCACGACCTCGCCATCATCACCCATATGTGCGAGCGCCTGATGGTGATGCAGAATGGCGAAGCGGTGGAAAATCTCACCGCGGGCCAGCTGATCGGGCATCGGGTGGAGAAGGATTATACGCGCAATCTGTTGAGGGCGAGCGAGGGGTTTGTGCGGACCGCTTGAATCTGGGGTTTCCTATGGCGGAATGGAAGTTCGAAGACCCACCCAACGTCGCGGTGTGGTCGGACACAAGCATATTTAAACGTGGTGACTGGATCGCATACGTTGTGCACGAAGCTGATGACGACGATAACCACAACGATGAGGGTGGCAGTTGGCAATTTCATAGCAGCGACAAGAAAAATCGAGATGAACCCGAGATAATGCTCGTCAGCCTCCAGAATGTGGTTCAGCGGGATGAGAGCATCCTGGAATTGGCCGATTTGCCAAAAGGCTGGCATGCTTGGCGCGATTCAAAATTGTCGCCCTGGCAGCGCGCTAAATCACTCCCTGTACCCTCCAACGACAACGAGTGATGCAGCAGGGCTAAGTCGAGCTTTGCGCCAGTTCGCCGTTCTCCGGAACAGATGGTTCGTCCCCCTGCTTAGGCTCCTTGATCCTGAACCACGTCACATAAAGCGCCGGCAGGAATAGCAGCGTGATCGCCGTGCCGGCGATGATGCCGCCCATCATGGCGTAGGCCACCGGGCCCCAGAACACTTCGCGCGCGATCGGGATCAGCGCCAGGCTGGCGGCCGCGGCCGTCAGCGCGATCGGCCGCATGCGGTGCTCGGTCGCTTCGATACGGCTTCCCAGCGGTCTTGGCCCTCGGCCACCAGATCCTTGATCTGCACGATCAGGATCACCTGAGTTGCGGATCAGGATGCCGATCAGCGCCAGGACGCCCAGAATGGCGACGAAGCCGAGCGGTGCGCCGCTCGGCACCAGGGCCGCGACCACGCCGATCAGGCCGAGCGGCGCCACCGCACCACCAGGAACAGGCGCTGAAAACTTTGCAACTGGATCATCAGGATGGTCGCCATCACGAACAGCATCAGCGGCACCACCGCTGCGATCGGTCCCTGGCTTTTGGCGCTTTCCTCGACCGAGCCGGCGGTTGCAACGGAATAGCCGGGCGGCAGTTTGGCGATGAAGGCGTCGACCGACGGCTTCAATTCGTTGACGACGGTGGCCGGCAGCACGTCGCCAACGAGGCGCGAACGGTGATCGTCGGGATGCGGTTGCGCCGCCACACCGTCGGCTGTTCGAGGTCGTAGCGGAAGTCGCCACTGCCGCGAGCGGGATCGCTTCGCCGTTCCCGGTGACGGGTGAGCTGTCACGGACTGCGCCGTACGTGTATCGGTCGGCTGGTTAAGACCGGTCTGTCGAAGTGGCCCGCATCGACGACAGGCCCAATCGCCCGGCGGCGGTGCCAACTTGAGGAAAACGTGAAATAAGGTCAGAAGAGGCCTTGGCATTCATCTAACGAGAACGGGCGTCGGCCCGATGAGGGACGAAATGAAGAACGCAGCCATTTCCGAGCGCAAGAACCAGTCGATCTCGCGCGGCGTCGGCATGACGACGCAGATCTATGCCGACCGCGCCGAGAATTCGGAGATCTGGGATGTAGAAGGCCGCCGATACATCGATTTCTCCTCCGGCATCGCCGTCGTCAACACCGGCCACCGCCATCCCAGGGTGATCGAGGCGGTCAAGGCACAGCTCGACCGCTTCACCCATACCTGCCACCAGGTCGTGCCCTATGAGAGCTATGTGCGGCTGGCCGAACGGCTGAACGGCATGCTGCCCGGCAAGTTCGAGAAGAAGACCATCTTCGTCACCACGGGCGCTGAAGCCGTCGAGAACGCCATCAAGATCGCCCGCAACGCCACTGGCCGCCAAGCCGTCATCGCCTTTGCCGGCGGCTTCCACGGCCGCACCTTCATGGGCATGGCGCTGACCGGCAAGGTCGTGCCCTACAAGGTCGGCTTCGGCGCCATGCCGGGCGACGTCTACCACGCGCCCTTCCCGGTGCCGCTGCATGGCGTGTCGGTTGCCGATTCGCTTGCCGCGCTCGACAGACTTTTCAAGGCCGATGTCGATCCGGCTCGCGTTGCCGCCATCATCATCGAGCCGGTCCAGGGCGAGGGCGGCTTCTACGACGCGCCGCGCGAATTCCTGACGGCGCTGCGCAAGCTCTGCGACCAGCACGGCATGCTGCTGATCGCCGATGAGGTGCAGACCGGCTTTGCCCGCACCGGCAAGATGTTCGCCATGGATCATCATGAGGTCGCGGCCGACATTACCACCATGGCGAAAAGCCTGGCCGGCGGCTTCCCGCTGGCGGCGGTCACCGGCCGCGCCGACATCATGGATGCGCCCGGTCCTGGCGGGCTCGGCGGCACCTATGGCGGCAGCCCGATCGGTGTCGCCGCAGCACACGCCGTGCTTGACGTCATCGAGGACGAAAAGCTGTGCGACCGCGCCAATACGCTGGGCGCCCGGCTGAAACAGCGGCTGCAGTCGATCCGCGACGATGTGCCCGAGATTGTCGACATCAGGGGTCTCGGCTTCATGAACGCGGTCGAGTTCAACGACGTCAAGAAGGGCCTGCCGTCGGCCGAGATCGCCAACGCGATCCGGCTGAAGGCGCTCGACAAGGGGCTGATCCTGCTGACCTGCGGCGTCTACGGCAACGTCATCCGTTTCCTGGCTCCGATCACCATCCAGGACAATGTCATGAACGAGGCGCTCGACATTCTGGAAAGCTCGATCCGCGAAGTCTGCGCTGCCTAGCGCAAACCCCTACCTCGCCCTTGTGGGGAGGTCGGACCGCAGGTCCGGGTGGGGGCCTCGCGCCGACCCCAACCCCGCTGCTTCGCACTTACCCTCCCCACAAGGGGGAGGGTAAGTGCGTCTAGCCCGCAGCCCGTGCCGGCTCATCCTGCTGGAACGCGGCCAGCGCCGCCTTCAGCCCATCAGGCCCTTCCGCAACAGTCTGCGCCATCGGCGAAAACCCGGCCCCGAGCATCTTGCGGCCCAGCATATGGTCGCCCGGCCTGTTGACGGATTCGATGCCGAGCAGCCGGCTTCCAGCATAGTGGTAGATCGAGAACTTGTTCTCAGCGAGGTCGCCCAGCACGACATGGCTGTCGCCGCCCGAGGTCAGCCCGACCATCTGCAGTTTCATGTCGCCGATGTCAGACCAGAACCACGGCACCGCCGCATAGGCGTCCGTATGGCCGGTGATCGTGCGTGCGGCAAGCCGCGCCTGATCGGTGGCGTTCTGCACCGATTCCAGCCGCACGTCGCCGCCGGTCGACCAGTGGCGGTAGGAAGCGGCGTCGCCGATGGCCAGAATATCAGGCACTGAGGTGCGCATCTGTTGGTCGACGCGGATGCCATTGGCGACAGTCAGTCCGGCAGCCTGAGCAAGTTCGACATTCGGCACGGCGCCGATGCCGACGATGACCATGCGCGCGGGCAGCCTTTCGTCGGTGGAGGTGATGGCAGCGCAGACATGGCCGTTTTCCCCTTCCAGCCTGGCAATGGTGGTGCCGGTGAGGATACGCACGCCGATCGCCTCCAGCCGTTGGCGGACATGGCTCGCCACCACCGGCGCCACGGCGCGGCCAAGCAGCCGGTCGACAGCCTCGACCAGGGTGACGTTGCGGCCGGCGGCCCTCAGCGTAGCCGCGATCTCCAGCCCGATGAAGCCGCCGCCGAGGATGACCACGTCTTCGCTTTGGGCGCTGAGCTGGCGGATCAGCCGCGCATCGGCGATCGAGCGCAGCGACAGCACGCCCGAGAGGTCGGCGCCCGGCAGCGGCAGGAGCCGCGGCCGCGAACCGGTGGCCAGGATGAGCCGGTCGAACGGCAGCACGCCGCCGCCTGCTATGTCCAGCTTGCGGCCTGCCGTATCGATGCTGTCGATTCGGACGCCCGGCCTGAAGTCGATGGCGCTGCCGGTGTAAAAGGCCTCGCCGCGCAAGGGTTGCGGCTTGGCATCGGCGTCCTTGATGAAGGTCTTCGACAGCGGTGGCTTGTGATAGGGCAGATCGGTTTCGTCGCCGATCAGTACGACAGGCCCGTCATAGCCTTCCTCGCGCAGGCTGGCGGCCGCTTGCACGCCCGCATGACCCGCACCGAGAATGACGACCCCGTTCTTCATCGCAAACCGAATTCCTGTTTCAAATCTGGAGCATGATGCCGAAAGTGTGAAGCGGTTTTCGGACGACATCATGCTTTGATTGTGAGCCGTTCCGCCAGATGGCGATTGTCTGCCGCCGTCGCAAGAGCCCCGGTCCGGGTCGCACCCGGAACGGTCGCTTGTCAATCGCGGCGTCTCTCATCTTGGCTGCTGGCTATACGATTTAAAGTTGACAGTCCTAGTTTAGAATAATTCTAAACTGTTGTTTCAATTGAATTTTCTAGGGTTCACCAGTTGACTTCCGGCCTCGCCATCGTTTTATGGAGGCTCGCGCGTCAGCGCATCCCTTTGATGTTTGGGCCTTGAACCCGTTCGATTGGAGGCATTTGGTGTCTTTCTCCCGTGAGCCGCAGAGCGGCGCGGCATCTGTGGTGTCCTACGGCATGCCTATGTCCCGGCACCGTTTGGCACGCGCGCCTTTTACCGAATCCCCTTTGAACTGGAGACTGATGATGACAGCGCGATATGGCGGCAGACTGGCTGCGATCGGTGCCACGGCTATGTTGACGGCGGCGGTTTTCATCCTGCCGGCCAAGGCGGCGGAGATCGATGCCAAGGCGGTCATCAAGACCTATTCCGACATCGCGCTGGCCAAGTACGAGGATTCGCTGACCACGGCGCAGGCGCTCGACAAGGCTGTCGACGCGCTGCTTGCCAACCCGTCGGCGGACACGCTGAATGCCGCCCGCGATGCCTGGAAGGCGTCGCGCGTGCCCTACCAGCAGACCGAGGTCTACCGCTTCGGCAACAAGATCGTCGACGACTGGGAAGGCAAGGTGAACTCCTGGCCGCTCGACGAAGGCCTGATCGACTACGTCGCCAAGAGCTACGGCACCGAGTCCGACGCCAACGCGCTCTACACCGCCAATGTCATCGCCAACAAGGACATCGAGATCGACGGCAAGAAGGTCGACGCCTCGAAGCTTTCGCCGGAGTTCCTCGCCGGCACGCTGCAGGAGGCCGGCGGCATCGAGGCCAATGTCGCCACCGGTTATCACGCCATCGAATTCCTGCTCTGGGGCCAGGATTTGCACGGCACCGGCCCGGGCGCCGGCGAGCGTCCGTACACCGACTACGACCTCAAGAACTGCACCGGCGGCAATTGCGATCGCCGGGCCGAGTATCTGAAGTCGGCCAGCGATCTTCTGGTCTCCGACCTGCAGGAGATGGTCGGCAACTGGAAGGAAGACGGCGCCGCCCGCAAGAACCTCGTCGATGGCCAGCCGAACACCGCTATCTCGGTGATCTTCAACGGCATGGGCTCGCTGTCCTACGGCGAACTGGCCGGGGAGCGCATGAAACTCGGCCTGCTGCTGCACGATCCCGAAGAGGAGCACGACTGCTTCTCGGATAATACCTACAACTCGCATCTCTATGACGCCATCGGCATCCGCGCCGCCTATCTCGCCAGCTACACGCGCATCGACGGCACCGTCGTTTCAGGCCCGTCGGTGCACGATATGGTCAAGGCGGCCGATCCGGCGATCGACAAGGAACTGTCCGACAAGCTCGATGTCTCGGTCGGCAAGATGGAGGCGATCAAGGCGCGGGAAGTGGCCGGCGAGGCCTACGACCAGCAGATCGCCGAGGGCAACACCGAAGGCAATGCTACCGTGCAGGCGGCAATCGACGCGCTGGTCGACCAGACCAAGTCGATCGAACGCGCCGTCGGCGCGCTGAAGCTGAACAACATAGCCTTCGAGGGGTCCGACAGCCTCGACGCACCGGACAAGGTGTTCAAGTAGCACCCCAACCAACTACCAGCCAAACGGCGCGGAGGGGCGCCGTCAGCCAGAGCCAATCCATGCTGATCTGCCATTGCAACATCATCACCGAAAAGGAGATTGAGCAGACGATCGTCGATCTGCTGGATCAGGACCCCTGGCAACTGATCGTGCCGGCGAAGGTCTATCACACGATGCAAAAGCGCGGTCGCTGTTGCGGCTGCTTCCCAAATGTGGTCGAAACGATCATTCGGGTCACCGAAAATTACCACACCCGTTCGGAGGCGAGCGGCGTGGACATCGTTTCACACCTGGATCGCGTCAGAGGCCTGCGCGTCCAATATGGGAGCAGAATCCATGAAAGGCGAACCGCAGATCATCGAGCGGCTTAACGAGGCTCTGTTCCTGGAGCTTGGCGCCGTCAATCAATACTGGGTGCATTTCCGCCTGCTCGAAGATTGGGGATATGCCAAGCTGGCAAAGAAGGAACGCGCCGAATCGATCGAGGAGATGCACCATGCCGACCGGCTGGTGGCCCGTATCATCTTCCTCGAAGGGCATCCCAATTTGCAGTCCGTGGCGCCGTTGCGCATCGGCCAGAACGTCAAGGAAGTGCTCGAATCCGATCTCGCCGGCGAATATGACGCACGCACCGCCTACAAGCGTTCGCGCGAGATCTGCAACGAAGCCGGCGACTACGTGACGATGAAGCTGTTCGAGGAATTGCTGGCGGATGAGGAAGGTCACATCGACTTCCTCGAGACGCAGCTCGACCTCCTTGCCTCGATCGGCGAGGAAAAATACGGCCAGCTCAACGCCGCATCGGCGGACGAGGCGGAATAGGACCATGCAGGAATGCGGCGCCCCATAGATATTCTGCGCCGCTTGCGGCGGGCCGCCGGCCCGCTGCTCCTCAAAAACCCGCGATATCAGGCCTTTCGCGGGCTTTCGGTTGTAACCCTGGCGGCAATTTTGGCCCCGGCCCTGGCCGGATCGTCGGAACCGGTCGGCCTCGCCACGAGCCGCACCGACCTGACGCCGAAGGACCAGGCCCGCGTCCTTGCAGTTACCAGGCCAACCCAGGATTTCTCCAAGCCCGAATCCTTCGAAACGATGCAAGGCGGCGCCGGCACGTCGCGCAAGCAGGTCGACCGCGACGCCTTCTCGCAACCCTCTGAAAACATTACCTTCGAGGAACAGGGCAATTTCAAGCTCGGCAATGCGCTTTTCCGCAAGAACTGGGTGTCGTCGCCATCCTCGACCCAGGCCTCGGACGGTCTCGGACCCCTGTTCAACGAGCGCGCCTGCCAGAATTGCCATTTGAAGGATGGCCGCGGCCGCCCGCCGGCCGCCGACAGCCGCACCACGTCGATGTTCCTGCGGCTGGCGCGCGATGCGAGCACGGCCGAGGAAAAAGCCGAGATTGCCGTGCACAAGGTGCTGAACTTCCCCGATCCGGTCTACGGCGCGCAGTTGCAGGAACTGGCGGTGCCCGGCCTCAAGGGCGAAGGCCGCATGTATGTCGATTATCGCAAGGAAAAGGTCACGCTCGGCGACGGTAGCATCGTTTCGCTGCGCAAGCCGAGCTATTCGCTCGACGGGCTTGGCTACGGCCCGCTTGACCCGCGCACCACGCTGTCGCCACGTCTGACCCCGCCCATGATCGGCCTTGGCCTGATCGAACAGATCGCGCCGGCCGACATCCTTGCCCATGCCGATCCCGACGACCGCGACGGCATTTCCGGCAAGCCCAACATGGTGCGTGACCTCAGCAGCGGGCAACTGACGCTTGGCCGCTTCGGTTGGAAGGCGCAGACCGCATCGATCCGCCAGCAGGCGGCGGACGCCTTTGCCGGCGATATCGGCATTTCGACGCCGGAAGAGCCCAGCCACTGGGGCGATTGCACCGCAGCCGAAGAGGCCTGCTTAGCCATGCCCAATGGCGTGCAGAAGCGGCTCGGCCCGGTCGAGGCGCCACCACCGGTGATGGACCTCGTCACCTTCTATTCACAGAACCTTGCGGTGCCGGCGCGGCGCGATGTCGGCGCACCCGCCGTGCTCGCCGGCAAGAAGCTGTTCTACGAGATGGGCTGCATTGCCTGCCATACGCCGAAATTCGTCACCATGCGCGGGAACAAGGCGCAGGCGTTCCAACTGATCTGGCCCTATTCCGACTTTCTGCTGCACGACATGGGGCCTGGCCTTGCCGACGGCCAGGCGGTGGGCGATGCCACGGGCAGTGAATGGCGCACCCCGCCGCTATGGGGCATCGGCCTGACAAAGACCGTCAACGGCAACGCTTTCTTCCTGCATGACGGGCGTGCGCGCACGCTTACCGAAGCGATCCTGTGGCATGGCGGCGAGGGGCAGAAGGCGCGCGATCGCTTTGCCGCCGCCAATACGGCCGACCGCGATGCTCTCATCAAATTCCTGGAGTCATTCTGATGCTCAAGCGGGTTTTGCCTGTTCTCCTCCTCCCATTGGCTCTGTTCGGTGCGTCCCCGGCATCGGCCTCGGTGAAAGCCTCCGACGTGATCCAAAGAGCGATCGACGGCTTTGTCCGCCCCGCCTATGCCAGCCTGCATGGCCATGCCGGCACCTTGGCGAAGGCCATGGACGCGCTCTGCCAGGCGCCGTCGCAGGGCAACCTCGATGCCGCGCATGCCGGATTCTCGGCCACGGTCGCAGCTTGGTCGTCGGCTGAAATCATCGGCTTCGGGCCAATCAAGGAGAACAACCGGCTGGAGCGCATGCTCTACTGGCCGGACCGAAAGAGCATCGGCCTGAAGCAGGTGCAGGCGGCGCTGGCCGGCAAGGATCCGACCGCCACCGATCCGGCGCAGCTGGCGGGCAAGAGTGTCGCGATGCAGGGATTAGGGGCGCTTGAGTTCGTGCTTTACGGCGACGGCGCCGAGACGCTCGTCGGCAAGGACGAGCCCTATCGCTGCGCCTATGGCGCGGCAGTCGCCAAGAACATCGAGACCATGGCGGCCGATGTCGACGCGGCCTGGAAAAAACCGGACGGTTTTGCAGCCTCGTGGGCTAATCCCGGACCCGACAATGCGCTTTACCGCGACGGCACCGAAGCGGTGACCGAACTGGTCGGCGTCTTCATCAACGAGCTGGAAATGGTCCGCGACGTGCGCCTCAAAGGTTTTTTCGGCGCCAAGCCGGAGGCTGACAAGCCAAGGCAGGCGATCTACTGGCGGTCGCAAAACACCGGCCTGTCATTAGCCGGCAACCTCTCCGGCATTGATGCGCTGTTCCAGGCCTCGAAGCTCGGCGACGCGCTGCCCGAGGATAGCAGATGGATGGCGGAATCCATCCATATCCAGCTCATCAATGGCGTTGCCACTGCCAAATCCATCCAGGGTCCGATCGACAAGACGCTGGCCGATCCCGCGGAGCGCGGAAAACTCGAGCATTTCGCGCTGATCACCTCCAGCCTGTCGGGCCTGATCGGAACCAGGCTGACCGCCGAGTTCGGCCTGACCGCCGGCTTCTCCTCGCTCGACGGAGACTGATCATGAGGACGCCGCTGATCGACCGCCGCGATTTTCTCAGGGCTGCCGGCGCCGGCTTCGTCGCGTCAATGGCGCCGCGGGCCTGGGCGGACACGCTTGCCGCCGATGCCGTCTTTGCCACCGCCTTCGGCAAGCGCGACGGCAGCTTTGGCGCCGCTGTGTTGTCGGAAGCCGGAAAAGTATTGCATGCGATCGACCTGCCCGACCGTGGCCACGACGTCACCTTCGATCCGGCCTCAAAGCGCTCCGTGGTCTTCGCCCGGCAACCCGGCACCTTCGCCGTGGTCTTCGACCATGCCGGCCGCGAGCCGCCGCTGACCATCGCCAGCATCACCGGTCGGCATTTCTTCGGCCACGGTGTGTTTTCCACCGACGGCGCGCTGCTTTACGCCACCGAAAACAATTTCGACAATGCCGCCGGCGTCGTCGGGATCTACGACGCACGGGCCAAGTTCAGCCGCATCGGCGAGTTTCCGACCTATGGCATGGGGCCGCATGAGCTCTTGCTGCTCGGAGACGGCCGGACGATCGCCATCGCCAATGGCGGCATCGAGACCCATCCCGACTATGGCCGCGCCGAGCTCAACATCGCCACCATGAAGCCGTCCTATGTGCTGGTCGATCGCACAACCGGCGATCTCATCGAAAAGCACGAACTGCCGCCGGCTCTGCACCAGCTGTCGATTCGCCACATGGATGCCGACCCCACAGGCACCATCTGGTTCGGCTGCCAGTACCGCGGGCCGGGCACCGAGCGGCCACCGCTGGTCGGCCGCGCCACGCGCGGCAAGGGGCTGCAGCTGCTCGACATGCCGCAGGACGTGCTATCCGGCTTCCGGAATTACATCGGCTCGGTCGCCGCCAACCCGATTGCCGGCACGGTCGCGGTGTCTTCGCCGGAAGGCAATTCGCTGGCCGTCATCGACGCCGCCAGCGGCAAGATCGTCGCCACCAAGGCGCTGGTCGAGGTCTGCGGCCTGGCGCCCGACGGCCCGGGCTTCATGGCAACCACGGGTGCTGGCGAAATCATCGAAGGCAGCGGCGCGACGCGCTCCGAGCCCGACTATGTCTGGGACAACCACATGCTGCGCATCGCGCCGGCGGCGTAAGCCGTCCGGCCTGCATCGAAGCGAAGCCACTTAACAATTTACGCGCTGGCTCTTGCGGCGGCGCGCCGTGGCGGGCAGAGGGAGACTGTTTTTCGAACCGGTCGCCCATGAAACTGCTCGCCATCGACTGTGCCGCCAATCTCTGCGCCGCTTGCGTCTATGACGCATCGGGCGGCAGAGAACTTGGCCGCTCGGTACTCGATCTCGGCAAAGGCCATGCCGAACACCTGATGGCTGTCATTGACGAAGCGCTGAAAGCGGACGGCACCGATTATGCCGGCCTTGGCGCCGTTGCGGTTTCCATCGGTCCGGGTTCCTTCACCGGCCTGCGGGTGGGCGTCTCGGCGGCGCGCGGCCTGGCGCTGGCGCTGAAGATCCCGGCGATCGGGGTAACGACACTGGAGGCGCTGGCGGCCGAGGCGAGGGCGGCATTTCCCGGCCGCCCGGTCCTGGCCGCTCTCGATGCCGGCCGCGAGGAAATCCATGCCGCGCTTTACGATGCGGAAGCGATTTTGCGCTATGGTCCGGCGGTGACCACACTTGCGCAAGCCGCGGGAATGGCGGCGGACAATCGTCCGGTGCTTGCCGGCACGGCCGCCGTGCAGATCGCAGCCGCGGCCGGTCGCGATTTCGATATCGGCCCGACGGCTGCCACCGCCGACATTGCCGTCTACGCCCGGCTCGCCGCTGCAAAAGGCGAGGGCGACAAGCCGAAGCCACTCTATCTGCGCGGCGCCGATGCCAAGGCGCAGGCCGGGTTCATCCTGTTGAGGCAGGAAAAGTGATGCGCATCCCTTTCCTCCAGCCGCGCCGCAGGGACTATGCGCTCGAGCCGCTGACCATCGCCGACAGCCCGGCAGCGTCGGTGCTGCACCGCGAGGATTTCGTCCGGCCCTGGACCGATGGCGAGTTCGCCGCGTTGCTCGAACAGGAAACCGTGTTCGGCTATGCCGCGCGCGAAATCGGCCAGGGCGCCAAGCCGCCGGTCGGCTTCGTGCTGGCCAGGCTTGCAGCCGGCGAGGGCGAGATTCTGACCGTGGCGGTGGCGCGCTCGCATCGCCGCCAGGGGCTCGGCTGGCAGTTGATGGACGCGGTACTGCGCGAATTGCATGCGCAGCGGGCCGAGGCGCTGTTCCTTGAGGTGGACGAGACCAATGTCGCTGCCATCGCCCTCTACCGGCGGCTGGGTTTCCGCCAGGTCGGCCACCGCGCCAATTATTACCGCTCGACCGAACATGGTCCTACCGGCGCGCTTGTCATGCGCCGCGATCTTCGCTAGCCAAAGTTTTGGGGCAGGGCCAAGCTGCATGATCGGAAAAATCAGGATTTTCCTGGCGCTGAGCCTCGTTGTCATCGGTTCGCTGGTCCTTGTGCCTTTGCAGCTGCTGTCGATGAAGACCGGAATCTGGCGCGAGACGGTCATTCTGAAGGCCTGGCACAGCCTCATCGTCCGGACGCTCGGCCTGCGCATCCATGTCAAAGGTGCGCTGTCCAGCCAGCGCCCGCTGCTGGTCGCCTCGAACCATATCTCCTGGACCGACATCATGGTGCTGGGCTCCTTTGCCGATGTGACCTTCATCGCTCGGGCGGACATGGAGGGATGGCCGCTGATCGGCTGGCTGTCGAAACTGCAGCGTACGGTCTTCATCGAACGCGAGCGCAAGCGGACAGCTGGCGACCAGGCCAGCGAGATCGCCAGCCGCATGGCCAAGGGCGACGCCATGGTGCTGTTTGCCGAGGGCTCTACCGGCGACGGCAACACCATCCTGCCGTTCAAGAGCACCTTGTTCGGCGCCGCCTCGATGGCGATTTCGGAAGGCGCGGCCGAGCAGGTCTTCATCCAGCCGCTGGCGATTGCCTACACGCGGGTGCACGGCGTGCCTCTCGGCCGTCGCCACCGGCCGCTCGCTGCCTGGATCGGCGATCAGGACCTGATGCCGCATCTCAAGGTGCTGATGGCCGAAGGCGCCATTGACGTCGAGGTGCATTTCGGCGAGCCCATCGCCTTTTCCAAGGGCTCGAACCGCAAGGAAACGTCGAGGCTGATGGAAAGCCAGGTGCGCGCCATGATGCAGGCCGCGCTCGCCGACCCGCGCCAGAGTCGGTAGCGCAACCTAGAATCGTCTGTTTTTTGTCACGGAAAGGCGTTAGAAGCCGCCGGATGGATTTGAACACGATAGAGCGGAACGAAACCGACAGCGCCTTGCAAAGCGCTGCTGTGGCGTCCGCCTCGGCCAAAAAGGTCTTCGTCAAGACCTATGGCTGCCAGATGAATGTCTATGACTCACAGCGCATGACCGATGCGCTGGCAGCCGACGGCTACACCGCGACCGATGTCATCGCCGACGCCGACCTGGTGCTGCTCAACACCTGCCATATCAGGGAGAAGGCGGCGGAAAAGGTCTATTCTGAGCTCGGCCGCATCCGCGACATGAAGGCTGAACGCGCAGCAGTTGGGCGCGAAATGCTGATCGGCGTCGCCGGTTGCGTCGCGCAGGCCGAAGGCGCGGAAATCATCCGCCGTTCGCCTGCTGTCGATCTGGTCATCGGCCCGCAGACCTATCACCGGCTGCCCGATGTGCTGGCCCGGGTGCGTGGCGGCGAGAAGATCGTCGAGACCGAATACGCCATCGAGGACAAGTTCGAGCATCTGCCGCAGCCGAAGCGTGCCGAAATGATCAAGCGCGGCGTCACCGCCTTCCTCACGGTGCAGGAAGGCTGCGACAAATTCTGCACCTTCTGCGTCGTGCCCTATACCAGGGGCTCGGAAGTGTCGCGGCCGGTGGCGCAGATCGTCGCCGAAGCCGAGCGGCTGGCCGATGCCGGTGTGCGCGAGGTGACGCTGCTGGGGCAGAACGTCAATGCATGGCACGGCAAGGGTGAGGATGGCATGGAATGGGGGCTTGGCCGTCTGCTGTTCCGGCTAGCCGAGATTCCCGGCTTGGCGCGGCTGCGCTACACCACCAGCCATCCGCGCGACATGGACGACGAATTGATCGCTGCCCATCGCGATCTCCCGGCTTTGATGCCTTATCTGCACCTGCCGGTGCAATCCGGGTCAGACCGCATCCTCAAGGCGATGAACCGCAGGCACACGGCCAAGGACTATCTGGCGCTGCTCGAGCGCATCCGCGCTGCACGCGGCGACATCGCGCTGTCCGGTGACTTCATCGTCGGCTTCCCCGGCGAAACCGACGCCGATTTCGAGGCGACGATGGATCTGGTGGGCCAGGTGAACTACGCCTCGGCCTTCTCGTTCAAATATTCGCCGCGTCCCGGCACGCCGGGCGCCGATATGCCCGATCACGTGCCGGAAGCGGTCAAGGACGAGCGCCTGCAACGCCTGCAGGCGCTGCTGCTGAAACAACAGCAGGATTTCGGCCTGAGCCTGGTCGGCTGCACCATCGACACGCTGATCGAGAAGCCCGGCCGTCAGGCCGGCCAGAAGGTCGGCCGCTCGCCCTGGCTGCAGCCGGTTATTGTTGATGAAAAGGCCGGCGAAATCGGTGACATTATCCGGGTGCGAATCACGAAGACGGGGTACAATAGCCTGTTCGCCGAGTTGGCTTGATGGCCTCGGCAGATGAGGAGAGACGGTTGAGCGCTGCTGAAGTGAAGACTCTGCCCCAGAACCAGACATCCGGGGCCTCTGACATGGCGCACATCGTTCTGACTTTCGACAACAACAAGCTTGCCAGCGCCCTGTACGGCCAGTTCGACGAGAACCTGGCCCGGCTCGAGCAGAAGCTCGGCGTCGACATCCGCTCGCGCGGCAACCAGTTGACCATCAAGGGCTCGGCCTCGGCGGCCGAACAGGCGCGCCGCGCACTCGACAATCTCTACGGCATTCTCCAGAAGGGCACCGATATCGGCCAGTCCGACGTCGATGGCGCCGTGCGCATGGCGATTGCCGCCGACGACCAGCTGACGCTGCCGACGCTGGAACGCAAGGGCAAGGTTTCGGCCGCCCAGATCTCCACCCGCAAGAAGACGATCTATGCCCGTTCGCTCAACCAGGACGCCTATATGCGGGCGCTGGAGCGTTCGGAACTTGTCTTCGGCATTGGCCCCGCCGGCACCGGCAAGACCTATCTGGCGGTGGCGCATGCGGCGATGCTGCTCGAACGCGGCATGGTCGAGCGCATCATTCTGTCACGGCCGGCGGTCGAGGCCGGCGAGCGGCTGGGCTTCCTGCCCGGCGACATGAAGGAAAAGGTCGATCCATATCTGCGGCCCCTCTATGACGCGCTCTACGACATGATGCCGGCCGACAAGGTCGAGCGTGCTATCGCTGCCGAGGTAATCGAAATCGCGCCGCTGGCCTTCATGCGCGGCCGCACGCTGGCGCATGCCGCCGTCATCCTCGACGAGGCGCAGAACACCACGCCGATGCAGATGAAGATGTTTTTGACCCGCCTCGGCGAGAATTCGCGCATGATCGTCACCGGCGATCCGACGCAGATCGATCTGCCTCCAAGCACCAAGTCGGGCCTCGTCGAAGCCTTGCGTGTCCTTGACGGCGTGGCGGGCGCGGTAACCGTGCGCTTCAACGATGTCGACGTTGTGCGCCACCCGCTGGTGGCCGAAATCGTCAGGGCCTATGACCGCGACGCCAAGCTGGCGCGCGGCCTCGGCGCCGAGAGCTGATGTGACGATGCGGGCTCATGCCTGAAGACATAAGACCTGGCGGCGGGGATAGTTCGGTTCCCGTCGAGATCGATATGTCGGTCGGGGCCGGCGACTGGCCCGACGAGGCGGCGCTGACGCGTCTGGTCAATCGCGCCGTGTCGGCTGCCTTTGCCGAAACCGCTGCTGCCGGTCCTTCCGAACTCAGCATCGTCTTTTCCGACGATGCCCATATCCGTACCCTCAATGCCGGCTGGCGCGGCAAGGACAAGGCGACCAACGTCTTGTCTTTCCCTGCTTTTCCGTTCCCCAGGGGTGGCAAGCTGCCGCCCATGCTGGGTGACATCGTGCTGGCCGCCGAGACGGTGGCGCGCGAAGCAGCCCTGGAAGACAAGCCCTTCGAGAACCATATCACCCATCTCGTCATCCACGGCCTGCTGCATTTGCTGGGCTACGATCACGAGACCGATGCAGAGGCCGAGGAGATGGAAGCCATCGAGCGCTCAGCGCTCGCAAGGCTTGCCATTCCCGATCCCTACACGTAATGACAAAAGACCAATTGACCGGACGACGATGAACGACAAACCAGAAACTGCCGCCCGCCCCGAGGCTGGCAGTGCGACAAAGCCTTCCGATACGACGGAAGAGGGATCGAGTCCGAGTCCCAGTTCCGGCAGCCCCGCTTCTGGTGGTATTGCCAGCGAGCCATCGCCTGCCGGTCCGTCCCTGTTCGACCGCGTCTTGGGCCTTTTCAGGCAGCGGAACGGCACCAGCCTGCGCGAGGAAATCGCCGGCGCGCTTGCCGAAACGACCAGCGATGCCGGGTCTTTCTCGCCCGGCGAACGCGCCATGCTCAACAACATATTGCGCCTGCGCGAGGTACGCGTCGAGGACGTCATGGTGCCGCGCGCCGATATTGAGGCCGTCGAGATCACCACGACGTTGGGCGATCTGCTCGGTCTGTTCGAGCAGTCCGGCCATTCCCGCATGCCGGTCTATTCCGAGACGCTCGACGATCCGCGCGGCATGGTTCACATCCGCGACGTGCTGGCCCACATCACCAACGTCGCCCGGGTCAAGAAGGGCAGAACATCCAGGAAGACGCCGGCAACGACGCTTCTCGACCTCGCCCAGGTCGATCTCGGCCGCACCATCGGCGACCTCAATCTGATCCGCCCGGTGCTGTTCGTGCCGCCCTCGATGCTTGCCTCCGACCTGATGGGCCATATGCAGACGACGCGAACCCAGATGGCGCTGGTCATCGACGAATATGGCGGCACCGATGGTCTCGCCTCGCTGGAAGACATCGTCGAGATGGTCGTCGGCGATATCGAGGACGAGCATGACGAGGACGAGCCGCTGATCACCCAGACCGGCGAGGGCGTGTTCGTCGTCGACGGCAAGGCCGAGATCGACGAGGTCGCCAAGATGATCGGCGAGGACTTTACCGCCGGTGAGCATGGTGAATATGTCGACACGATCGGCGGCATGATTTTCAACACGCTCGGTCGCGTGCCGGCGCGTGGTGAGGTTGTGCAAGCCATCCCCGGCTTCGAATTCCACGTGCTCGACGCCGATCCGCGCCGCGTCAAGCGGGTGCGCATCGTCCAGAACCAGAAGGGCGAGCGTCGCCGCCGCGTGACCGCCCCCCGCACCGAGCAGGCCTAGGACAGAACGTTGCCCGGCCGATGACGATCGACGATCCCTTCAAGCACTCAACCTTTGGCTCGGGTGTCTTCTACAAGGACCCGCGAGCCGCATTGAAATGGCTCGAAACGGCCTTCGGCTTCGAGCCGAGCATGGTGGTCAGCGATGCCGACGGACGGCTGGTCCATGCCGAAATGCGCTTTGGCGACGGCTACATCATCGTCGATTCCGAATGGGCCGATCATATTGCCAGTCCGGTAAGCGTCGGCGGCAAGAACACTCAGTCGGTCTGTGTGCGTCTGAAAGACGGCCTGGACGTGCATTGTGGGCGGGCAATGGCGGCTGGAGCCCAAATCGTCGAGGAGCCTGCCGACCATTTCTACGGCGAACGGCAGTATCGGGCACGCGACCCCGAAGGCCATGTCTGGACCTTCTCCCAGACCTTGCGCACCGTGCCGCGCGAGGAGGCCGAGCACCTGAGCGGGCTACCCATCGAGGGATGGCACCGATAGCGCAGCGATCGGCCGGTTCGCGTTTCAATAAATCTGATAAATCTTGGCTCTTGATTCGCGCGACCTGGGAAGTCTGTATGGAGCGCCTTGCCGGCCGGATAATTCTGCTTTGGGGCTGGCGGCGCGCGCTGGTGGCGTTTCTTGCCGGGGCGCTGGCGGTGCTCGCCCAGGCGCCTTACGATTTCTTCGCCGTCTGTTTCGTCTCGTTTCCACTGCTGGTCTGGCTCCTCGACGGCGCCACCGGCGAGGCTTCCGACGGCTGGCTCAGGCGCCTGCGGCCGGCTTTTGCCATCGGCTGGTGGTTCGGCTTCGGCTATTTCCTCGCCGGCCTATGGTGGATCGGCGAGGCGCTTCTGGTGGAGGCCGACAGTTTCGCCTGGGCCTTACCCTTCGCGGTCGTAGGCATTCCTTTGGCGCTGGCATTTTTCTACGGCTTCGCCACCGTCGTCGCGCGGCTGTTATGGACCAACGATATTGGCCGCGTTGCCGCCCTTGCCTTTGCTTTTGGCCTGACGGAATGGCTGCGCGGCTTCCTGTTCACCGGCTTTCCCTGGAATGCCGTCGGTTACGCGGCGATGCCCGTGCCGCTGTTGATGCAAAGCGTGTCGGTGACCGGCATGGTCGGCATGAACGCGCTGGCGGTCTTTGTCTTCGCCATGCCGGCCTTGCTTGCAGCACGCCGGCATGTCCGTCTCGGTGTGGTCCTGCTTGCCATTCTCGTCGCCGCTCATGCCGGCTTCGGCTATGTCAGGCTCGCGACCCCCGACAAGCCGGCAACCCGCACTCTCGATGTCCGCATCGTGCAACCGGATGTCGACCTCAGCGAAAAATGGGACGCCTCGGTGCGCGACCGCATCTTCGCCACCATGATGGGCCTGTCGGTCGCAGCGCCCGATCCCGGTCATGACAAACCGCAGTTGATCCTGTGGCCGGAGACCTCGGTACCCTTCCTGTTCACCGAGCGTCCGGACGCGCTGACCGCGCTCGGCGACATGCTGCAGCCTGGTCAGATGCTGATTGCCGGCGTCGTGCGCGAGGAGCGCGGATCGGGGGCGGATTCCGACAGCCGCTACTACAATTCGGTGGTGGCGATCGACGACAAGGGCGAAATCGCTGATGCCGTCGACAAGGTCCATCTGGTGCCGTTCGGCGAGTATCTGCCGTTTTCCGGTCTGCTCAGCCGCTTCGGCATCGGACAACTCGTCGCCGGGCCGATGAACTTCGCCGCCGGCAACGAGCGCCATCCGATCGCTCTGCCCGGCGGCATCAGCGCCTTGCCGTTTATTTGCTACGAGGTGATCTTTCCTGATCTGGTGGCTGTTGACGCCACGTCATCCCAGCTTATTGTGAACGTCACCAACGACGCATGGTTCGGCGACACGCCCGGGCCGTACCAGCATTTCAGGCAGGCTCAGATTCGCGCGGTGGAAAACGGATTGCCGTTGTTGCGCGCCGCCAACAACGGCATTTCCGCCGTTGTCGATACGCGGGGACGCATCGTCGACGCATTGGCGGTCGATGCACGTGGCGCCATCGACGTGCGGGTGCCGATCTCCGGCCAAGCCTTCATCTCCGCCGCGGGGCGGCGCATTAACGGAATGCTGATCATGTTGGTGTTTGCCGCAATCGCCCTCAGCTTGAACGTAAGGCAACGGCTACGGGTGAATTGACAGTCGACACATTAGAAACTCATACTGTTACCGCCTAATTTTCTCGAAGTCGGTTGGTGTTTCTGTTGGGGCAGTTGGCTCCGGCTTCGTTTGGGCGAGAAAAATAGAAAAGGCCGGAAAAATTCGGCGAGGAAAAAATGACAGAAGAAAACAAGAAGAAACCGAATCCGATCGACATCCATGTCGGAAGTCGCGTCCGCCTTCGGCGCAATATGCTTGGAATGAGCCAGGAAAAGCTTGGTGAAAATCTCGGTATTACGTTTCAGCAGATCCAAAAATATGAAAAAGGAACGAACCGCGTCGGCGCCAGCCGTCTGCAGGCAATAGCCTCGATACTCAGCGTGCCTGTCGCCTTCTTTTTCGAGGATGCGCCAGGGCAGGAGCCGGTGGGTAATAGAGGATTTGCCGAGGACACTTCGATGGCTTTCGCCGTCGAATTCTGCGGCAGTCCGGAAGGGCTTCAGCTCAACCGCGCGTTCGTCAAGATCGCGGATGTAAAGGTGCGCCGCCGGATTATCGACCTTGTGAAGTCCCTTTCTGCCGAAGATGCCGAGTGATTCGGTGGGTCGATTGACCCATTGGCCCCAGTAATCCCCTGGGCCCGAGTAGCCCAGAGGCTCGACTGCCGGCGGCGCCAAGCCGCCGGTGGTACAAGATATATTGCTGCGACACTCATGCCAGAACCGCGGCACCGCTTGACGAGCGGCGCCCGGCACCGTTAACACGTGGCGCGCCAAAATCGGCAGCCCTGCCGATCGTTTTTTCAAGAGGGGACACCCGTGACGCGGCAGAACTACTTCTTCACCTCGGAATCCGTGGCCGAGGGTCATCCCGATAAAGTCTGTGACCGCATCTCGGACGAGATCGTAGATCTGGTCTATCGCGAGGCCAAGAAGACCGGCATGGACCCATGGAAAGTCCGCGTCGCCTGCGAGACGCTCGCAACCACCAACCGCGTCGTCATCGCCGGCGAAGTAAGGGTTCCCGATACTCTGCTGAAGCGGGACAAAGCCGGCAACATCCTCAAGGACGCCGCCGGGCATTCGGTCGTCAACCCGGCCAAGTTCAAGTCGGTCGCCCGCAAGGCGATCCGCGAAATCGGCTACGAGCAGGCCGGCTTCCACTGGAAGACGGCAAAGATCGAGGTTCTGCTGCACGGCCAGTCGCCCGACATCGGCCAGGGCGTCGACAACGCCGCCGACCGCCAGGGCGAAGAGGGTGCCGGCGACCAGGGCATCATGTTCGGCTATGCCTGCCGCGAGACCCCGGACCTGATGCCGGCGCCGATCTATTACAGCCACAAGATTCTCGAACTGCTCGCCGCTGCCCGTCACGAAAACAACGGCGAAGCCGGCAAGCTCGGACCCGACGCCAAGAGCCAGGTCACCGTTCGCTATGTCGATGGCAAAGCCGCCGAAGCGACGCAGATCGTGCTGTCGACGCAGCATCTCGACGCGACCTGGGATTCCAAGAAGGTCCGCAAGGTCGTTGAGCCTTACATCCGTGAGGCGCTCGGCGACCTCAAGATCGCCGACGATTGCATGTGGTACATCAACCCGACGGGCAAGTTCGTCATCGGTGGACCGGACGGCGACGCCGGCCTGACCGGCCGCAAGATCATCGTCGACACCTACGGTGGTGCTGCCCCGCACGGCGGCGGCGCCTTCTCCGGCAAGGACACCACCAAGGTCGACCGCTCCGCCGCCTATGCGGCGCGCTATCTCGCCAAAAATGTAGTGGCGGCCAAGCTCGCCGACCGCTGCACCATCCAGCTGTCCTACGCCATCGGCGTTGCCCAGCCGCTGTCGGTCTATGTCGACCTGCACGGCACCGGCAAGGTCGACGAGGCCAAGCTCGAGGAAGCGCTGCGCACGGTGATGGATTTGTCGCCATCCGGCATCCGCAGGCATCTCGACCTCAACAAGCCGATCTACGCAAAGACCTCGTCCTACGGCCATTTCGGCCGCAAGGCCGGCCGAGACGGGTCCTTCTCCTGGGAAAAGACCGATCTGGCCAAGGCGCTCAAGGACGCGATCGCTGCTTAGGCATGATTCCAAAAAGTGGGTACCGGTTTTTTGGAAAAGATCATGCTCCAACAAAGGATTAGATTGAGATGAGATTTCAGCCAAATCTCATCTCAATCCCAAATCTCATCTCAATCCCAAATCTCATCTCAATCTAAGCGCGGCGCGCGACCAGGCCATGGATCCACAGGACAGGCGGAGCCGCGCGACCGAAGGGTTCTTCGGCCGCCGGCACGGCAAGACCATTCGCCCGCAGCAGGCCGCGGCGCTGGAAAGCGGTCTTGGGGCGTATGGCCTCGACCTCTCCGTCCAGGCACCGGCAGAATTGCGCGCGCTATTCTCAGCGGATGTTTCAACGGTTCGGCTGGAAATCGGCTTCGGCGGCGGTGAGCATCTGCTGTACCGTGCCACGGAGGCACCGGCGACCGGCTTCATCGGTGCCGAGCCGTTCGTCAACGGCATGGCCAAGCTGATGATGGCGGTGCGGGAAAAGCCGCTTGCCAATCTTCGCGTTTATGACGACGACGCCACGCGCCTGCTCGATTGGTTGCCGCAGGCGTCGCTCGACGGCATCGATCTGCTCTACCCCGATCCCTGGCCGAAGAAAAAGCACTGGAAGCGGCGTTTTGTCAGCCCGCTCAACCTCGATCGGTTCGCGCGCGTGCTGAAGCCGGGCGGAAGCTTCCGCTTCGCATCCGACATCGACACCTATGTGAACTGGACCTTGTTGCACTGCCGGGCGCATGGTGCGCTCCTATGGCAAGCGGAGGACGCGGCCGACTGGCACCGGCCCTATGAGAGCTGGCCGGGCACACGCTACGAGGCAAAAGCCTTTCGCGAGGGCCGACGGCCGGCCTATCTCACCTTCATCAGAAAATAGTTCGATGCGGGAAAGTGTCCCGCATCGACAGCCGGTCTGGCTTCAGAAACGGCCGATCTTGCCGAAAGCGGTCGGGTCCATGCCGAGCCGGCGCAGATCGTTGGCGCGCGGCTTGCGGCCGGCTTCGACGGCCCGCGAGGCGGCAACGGCGCTGCCGAACAGGGCAAAGGCCTCGCCTATGGCGGAAAACACGGTACGGTTGCTCATTGTCTTGACCTTTCGCGCGCCAACGCGCGCTCATCTTTGATTTGTGCAGTGCACCATAGATAGCGATGTGACATCCGGGATCACAGGGCCGTTACCGCATAGCCGGCATGCGCCCCGCGCAATCCTGCCAGCCGTCGCCGGCTGCACTCTGCCCGGCCCGTCAACAGACTTGAAACACTGGCCGGGATCGTTTATATCAGCCTCAAATTCTTGGTCGGTATGACGAAGAGTGGGTCCACCCGGTCCCGCTCTTTTTTATTACCTGCCGGTCAGCCATCAGCAAAGAGATGGTTCGGGACGACGATCATCCTGATCCAGAGAACGACAGGAACCGCATGACTGCAACGGCAAGCGAAGCCGACGACCGCATCATCCGCGAAAGCGGTATCGATGCGCGCATCGCGCTGATCGTTCAGCCGGTGTTGCGAGGCATTGGCTTCCGCCTCGTGCGGGTGCATCTGTCGGGCCAGAACGGCCTGACGCTGCAGATCATGGCCGAACGCGAAGACGGCACCATGACCGTCGAGGATTGCGAAGAGGTCAGCCGCGCTGTGTCGCCGGCGCTCGACGTCGATGACCCGATCGAGAAGGCCTATCATCTCGAAGTGTCGTCGCCGGGCATCGACCGGCCGCTGGTACGCAAGTCGGATTTCGTCACCTGGACCGGCCATCTGGTGAAGATGGAAACCTCGGTGCCGGTCGCCGACCGCAAGCGCTTCAAGGGCAAGATCGCCGAAGCCGGCGAAGACGACATGCTGCTCGAGCGCGACAAGGCCGCCTACGGCGAAGAGCCGACGGTTCGCATTCCTTATGACGCGATCGCCGATGTGCGGCTGATCCTCACCGACGACCTTATTCGCGATGCCCTTTCGAAGGACAACCGGGAACGCAAGGAAGCCAAGAAACGCCGCGGCGAAGCTGATGATGCACCCGAAGGTGCTGAAGGCGGCGCGGAAGACGAAATCGAACAGGAACTATGATGAGCGGCCGGGCCTAAAAGCTCGGCAACAAGCTCGGGAGAAATAAGATGGTTGTAAGCGCCAACAGACTTGAACTGCTGCAGATCGCCGACGCGGTGGCGCGTGAAAAGTCGATCGACAAGTCGATCGTCATTGCCGCCATGGCTGATGCGATCCAGAAGGCCGCGCGCTCGCGCTACGGCCAGGAAACCAACATCCGCGCCGACATCAACGCCAACACCGGCGAGATGAAGCTGCAGCGGCTGATGGAAGTGGTCGAGAAGGTCGACGACTACGCCACCCAGATCGCCATTTCCTCGGCCCGCGAGCGCAATCCGGACGCCCAGCTTGGCGACTTTATCGCCGAACAGCTGCCGCCAATGGATTTCGGCCGCATCGCCGCCCAGTCAGCCAAGCAGGTCATCGTGCAGAAAGTGCGCGAGGCCGAGCGCGACCGCCAGTATGACGAATACAAGGACCGCATCGGCGAGATCGTCAACGGCACCGTCAAGCGCGTCGAATATGGCAACGTCATCGTCGATCTCGGCCGTGGCGAGGCGATTATCCGCCGCGACGAGCTGATCCCGCGTGAAAACTACAAGTACGGCGACCGCGTCCGCGCCTATGTCTACGACGTGCGCCGCGAACAGCGCGGCCCGCAGATATTCCTGTCGCGCACCCATCCGCAGTTCATGGCCAAGCTCTTCACCATGGAAGTGCCGGAAATCTATGACGGCATCATCGAGATCAAGTCGGTCGCCCGCGACCCAGGCTCGCGCGCTAAGATCGCCGTCATTTCGCGTGACTCGTCGATCGATCCGGTCGGCGCCTGCGTCGGTATGCGCGGCAGCCGCGTCCAGGCCGTGGTCGGCGAATTGCAGGGCGAAAAGATCGACATCATTCCGTGGTCGCCTTCGGCCGCCTCCTTCATCGTCAACGCGCTGCAGCCGGCGGAAGTCGCCAAGGTGGTGCTCGACGAGGATGCCGAGCGCATCGAAGTGGTGGTTCCCGACGACCAGCTGTCGCTGGCCATCGGCCGTCGCGGCCAGAACGTGCGTCTTGCCTCGCAGCTCACCGGCTGGGACATCGACATCCTGACCGAGGCCGAGGAGTCTGAGCGCCGCCAGAAGGAATTCGTCGAACGCTCGTCGCTGTTCATGGAAGCCCTTGATGTCGACGAGATGGTCGGCCAGGTGTTGGCCTCCGAAGGCTTCACCAGCGTCGAGGAAGTTGCCTATGTCGATTCGGGCGAGATCGCCTCGATCGACGGTTTCGACGAAGACACCGCTTCGGAGATCCAGACCCGCGCCCGCGAATATCTGGAGAAGATCGAAGCCGAGCATGACGACAAGCGCAAGGCGCTGGGCGTCACCGACGAACTGCGCGAGATCCCTGGCGTCACCACCGCCATGATGGTGACGCTCGGCGAGGATGGCGTGAAGACGATCGAGGATTTCGCCGGCTATGCCGCCGACGACCTGACCGGCTGGAAGGAACGCAAGGACGGCGAGACCAAGGTATTCCCGGGTGTGCTCGCCAATCACGGCGTGTCGCGCGCCGACGCCGAGCAGATGGTTCTGGCAGCCCGCCTCAAGGCCGGCTGGATCACCGAAGACGAGCTTGCAGCCGAACAGGTCCCGGCTGACGAAGCCGTTGGTGTGTGAGGTGAAACCGCATCGCACACAACCCGCCCCAGGACGAGATGAACGATCGCACCTGCATCGTCACGCGCAAGCAAGCCGAGCCGGATGAGCTGATCCGTTTCGTCGTCGGCCCGGATTCGGCCGTCGTTCCTGACCTGAAGAGAAATCTGCCCGGCCGTGGTTGTTGGGTGAGCGCCGACCGCCTACATATCGACAAGGCGGCGGCGAAGAACCTGTTTGCCCGCGCCTTCAAGGCGCAGGTCGTCGTGCCGCCCGATCTCGGCGGCATGGTCGACGGACTGCTTGCACGATCCGCTTTGGGTATGCTTGGCCTTGCCCGCAAGGCTGGCTCGATCGCACTCGGCGCAACCAAGGTCGAGAGCGCGGTGCGCTCGGGGTTGGCGCTTTTCGTGCTCCACGCGACCGAGGCATCCGACGATGGCGTGCGCAAGATCAGTCAGGCGCGGCGGGCAACTGTCCACCTCGGCGGGCCGGCAGTCCTTGCCTACAAACTTTTCTCCGAGGCCGAGTTGAGCTTGGCATTGGGGGGTACAAATGTGATACATGCTGCCGTTCTCGCGGGAGACGCGGGCAAGGCGGTTGAGAGGCGCATGGTTGCGCTCGACCGATATCGGGGCGGAACCCCCGACGATCTGGCAATGCTTGCGGCCGTTGCTGACGAAGATGATGCTGCAGAGGATATGGAATGAGCGATACGAAATCGGGCGACGACAAGACGTTGAGTGTTACACCGAAGAAGACCTTGACGCTGAAGCGCCCCGGTACCGAGCAGAGCGTCGTGCGACAGAATTTCTCGCATGGCCGCACCAAGCAGGTCCAGGTCGAGATCAAGAAGCGCAAATTCTCCATGCCCGGCGACAAGCCGGAGCCGGTGGCTGCACCCGTATTTACGCCCAAGCCCGCGGTAGTGGCAGCCCCCGTCGTGCAGGAAGCGCCCAAGGCGCCGCCTCCGCCCCCGGCCGAACGCGGCGGCATGGTGCTGAACGAACTGTCGCGCAATGAAATGGAAGCGCGCCGCAGGGCGCTCGAAGGCTCCAAGGTTCGCGACGTCGAGGACCGCCAACGCGCCATCGAAGAGGCCAAGCGCCGCAACGAGGATGAGGAACGCCGCAAGCGCGAGCGCGAGGAATCCGCGCGCCGTCAGGCCGAGGAAGAAGCCCGCCTGCAGACCGAGGCCGAGTCCCGCCGCCGCGCCGAGGAAGAAGCGCGCCGCCGCGCGCCGCAGGCTGCCGAGCTTGTGGCATCGGACGACGAGGAAGAGGTCAAGCCGAAGCGCACCGCCGCCGGCGCCCCGGTACGCCGTCCGGTTACGCCCGAAGTGGCGCGCCCGGCCAAGCCGACCAAGGCCGAGGAAGACCGTCGTCGCGGCAAGCTGACCCTCAACACGGCTCTTTCCGACGAGGACGCGCGCGCCCGCTCGCTGTCGTCCATGCGTCGCCGCCAGGAAAAATTCAAGCGCGCGATGCACAATGAGCCGCGCGAGAAGGTTATGCGCGAAGTGATCCTGCCTGAAACCATCACCATCCAGGAACTGGCGCAGCGCATGTCCGAGCGCGCCGTCGATGTGGTTAAGTACTTCATGAAGCAGGGCCAGATCCTGAAGCCGGGCGACATCATCGACGCCGACACGGCCGAGCTGGTCGCCACCGAATTCGGCCACACGGTCCGCCGCGTCGCCGAGTCCGACATCGAGGAAGGCCTGTTCAACATTGCCGACAATGCCGAGGACCTGGTGTCGCGGCCACCTGTCGTGACCATCATGGGCCATGTCGACCACGGCAAGACCTCGCTGCTCGACGCAATCCGCAATGCCAATGTCGTCTCCGGCGAAGCCGGCGGCATCACCCAGCATATCGGCGCCTACCAGGTCGAGAAGAACGGGCAGAAGATCACCTTCATCGACACGCCCGGTCACGCCGCCTTCACGGCGATGCGCGCCCGCGGCGCTCAGGCGACCGACATCGCCATCCTGGTGGTGGCGGCCGACGACAGCGTCATGCCGCAGACCATCGAATCGATCAGCCATGCCAAGGCGGCCGGCGTTCCGATCATCGTGGCGATCAACAAGATCGACAAGCATGATGCCGATCCGCAGAAGGTGCGGTCGGAACTGCTGCGCCATGAGGTGTTCGTCGAATCGATGGGCGGTGAAGTGCTGGACGTCGAAGTGTCGGCGACCAAGGGCACCAACCTCGACAAGCTGCTCGAGGCGATCCTGCTGCAGGCCGAAATCCTCGACCTCAAGGCCAATCCGGACCGTACCGCCGAGGGCGTGGTCATCGAAGCCCAGCTCGACAAGGGCCGTGGCCCCGTCGCCACCGTACTGGTGCAGACCGGCACTTTGATGCCGGGCGACATCCTCGTCGCCGGCAACGAATGGGGCCGGGTGCGCGCGCTGGTCAACGACCATGGCGAGCAGATCAAGGAGGCGCCGCCGGCAATGCCGGTCGAGGTGCTCGGCCTGCAAGGCACGCCGCAAGCCGGCGACCGCTTCGCTGTCGTCAACAACGAGGCCCGCGCCCGTGAGATCACCGAATATCGCCAGCGTCTGGCGCGCGAGAAGGCAGTGGCTCGCCATGCCGGCCAGCGCGGCTCGCTCGAACAGATGATGTCGCAGCTGCAGACGAGCGGGTTGAAGGAATTCCCGCTGGTCATCAAGGGCGACGTGCAGGGTTCGATCGAGGCGATCAACGCCGCTCTCGACAAGCTTGGCACCGACGAGGTGCGTGCGCGCATCGTTCATGCCGGCGCCGGCGCCATCACCGAAAGCGACGTGTCGCTGGCGGAGACCTCGGGGGCCGCGATCATCGGCTTCAACGTCCGTGCCAACGTGCAGGCACGTGCGGCCGCGGCGGCCGCGGGCATCGAAATCCGCTACTACTCGATCATCTACAACCTCGTCGACGATGTGAAGGCAGCACTTTCCGGCCTGCTGTCGCCGGAACGCCGCGAGACCTTCATCGGCAATGCCGAGATCCTCGAGATCTTTGACATCACCAAGGTCGGCAAGATCGCCGGCTGCCGTGTCACCGAAGGCAAGGTCGAGCGTGGAGCGGGCGTGCGCCTGATCCGCGACAACGTCGTCATCCACGAAGGTACGCTGAAGACCCTCAAGCGCTTCAAGGATGAAGTCGCGGAAGTTCCGGGCGGCCAGGAGTGCGGCATGGCCTTCCAGAACTACGAGGACATGCGCGTCGGCGACATCATCGAGTGCTTCCGCGTCGAGATGGTGACCCGGACGCTCTGAGTTCGTATACTGTCGATACGACCGGGCGGTGGTCGAAAGACCGCCGCCCTAACTTTAATGCCTGTCGCCCAAAAGTGCGGGATAAACGACATGCATAGAACAAATATGAGACATGGCGGCACGGTCCCATCCCGCGCCTCACGCTTTCCGGATTGAGAAAAATGCCCCGTCCAACCGCCTCCAGCCCATCCCAGCGCATGCTTCGCGTCGCCGAACAGGTGCGCCATGCGCTGTCGGAAACCTTGCAGCGCGGCGAGATTATCGACCCGCTGATCGAGAACACCGTGGTTTCGGTCTCGGAAGTGCGCATGTCCACTGATCTGAGGGTCGCAACGGCCTTCGTTTCGCCGCTCGGCGCCAAGGACACGGGTGCGGTCATCGACGCGCTCAACAAGCACGCGAAGTTCGTGCGTGGCCGCGTCTCCGGCGCGCTCCGCCAGATGAAGTTCATGCCGGAGTTCCGCTTCAAGCTCGATACGTCCTTCGACAATTTCGCCAGGATCAACGATTTGCTGAAATCGCCGGAAGTCGCGCGAGACTTGGGTACCGATGGCGAAGACAACGACAAGGACGAGAAATAGTGGGGCGCCGCGGCAAGAAGAAGGGCCGGCCGATCTCCGGCTGGGTGGTGCTGGACAAGCCGGTTGGCATGGGTTCGACCGAAGCCGTCTCCAAGATCAAATGGCTTTTCCAGGCCGAAAAGGCCGGCCATGCCGGCACGCTCGACCCGCTGGCCTCTGGCATGCTGCCGATCGCGCTGGGCGAGGCAACCAAGACCGTGCCTTATGTGCAGGACGGCGCCAAAATCTACCGGTTCACCGTCGCTTGGGGCGAGGAGCGTTCGACCGACGATCTCGAAGGCCCGGTGACGCAAAGTTCCGACCGCCGTCCGGCGCAAGAAGATGTCAGGGCGCTGCTGCCGAACTACACCGGCGTCATCATGCAGACACCGCCGCAATTCTCGGCCATCAAGATATCAGGCGAACGCGCCTACGATCTCGCCCGTGGGGGCGAGACAGTCGACATCCCCGCGCGCGAGATCGAGATCGGCCGTCTGGACATCGTCGAGCACGCTGCCGACCACACCTTGTTCGAGGTCGAATGCGGCAAAGGCACCTATGTGCGCTCGCTGGCCCGCGACATGGGCCGCGACCTCGGCTGCTTCGGCCACATCGCCGAATTGCGCAGGGTCGAGGTCGAGCCGTTCACCCAGGAGGATTTCGTCACCGTCGCCGAACTGGAAGGCGCCCGTTTCGGCGAACAGCGCGAAGCTGACAAAGAGGGCGACGCCGATGTTGCCGACGCGCCGATCGACTTTGGCGCCATCGATGCGCTGCTCGTCGACACGGCCGCCGCGCTCGACTGCCTGCCGCAGATTGCCATCAGCGACGAAGCGGCGACGAAAATCCGGCTTGGCAATCCCGTCATCATCCGCGGCCGCGACGCGCCCGTGGAAGCCGAGGAAGCCTGCGCCACCGCGCGCGGCAAGCTTGTCGCCATCGGCGCCATCGAGCAAGGCATGTTCAAGCCGAAGCGGGTCTTTGCCGGCTGACCACTCTCGTCTAGTCTTACGTCGACGTCACATCCGAGGGGCACATGGCAAAGGCTGAGGCGGTGAAGAAGCGGGCGCCGGTGACAACGCGCCGGCCGCCGGTTGGCGCCTCGCCTGGCACGCTGATCGCCGATCCGGCGGCGCGACGGTCCGAGCTGCGGCTGACGCTGATTTCGCCTGAAAAATTCAAGACCATCAACGACGCCAGCATCGACGATCTCAACACCCATTGCGACAACTGGCCGGTCGTCTGGCTGGACTGCACCGGTCTCGCCAACATCCAGCTGATCGAGGAGATCGGCCGGATCTTCAACCTGCATCCACTGGCTCTGGAAGATGTCGTCAACACCGGCCAGCGGCCGAAGGTCGACTTCTTCGAGGACCACGCCTTCGTCGTCATGCGCATGATCGACGACGTCAAGGTACATCGCTATGAGCAGATCGCGGTGTTCTTCGGCAAGAAATTCGTCGTCACCTTCCAGGAGCGCGAAGGCGATCCGTTCGACCCCGTGCGCAAGCGCATCGCCGCAGCGTTGCCCAACCGCTTGCGGATGCGCGGCGCCGACTATCTGGCCTATGCGCTCATCGATTCCATCGTCGACAGCTATTTCCCGCCGATTGAGGCCGCTAGCGAGGAGGTCGATGGCATCGAGGACGAGATGCTCAACACGCCTCACAAGCATCAGATGCGCCAGCTGCACGAATTGCGGCGCGACGCCAATGTGCTCAAGGGCGTGCTGTGGCCGATGCGCGACGCGCTGGCGACGCTGATCCGCAACGACGTGCCCTATGTGAAGCCGGAGACGAAAATCTTCTTCAACGACACGCTCGACCACGCATTGCGGCTGATCGAGCTGGTCGAGAACCAGCGTGATATGCTGACCGGCTTGATCGAAATGCATTTGTCGCTGAGCCAGGCGCGCACCAACGATGTGATCTCTTATCTCACCATCGTCTCGGTGATTTTCATGCCGCTAACCTTCCTGGTCGGTATCTGGGGGATGAATTTCGATCCCGAGAGCTCGCCGTGGAACATGCCGGAACTGAAAGCCTACTATGGCTACCCGGCTTCGCTGCTGTTCATGCTGGCCGTTGCTGTCGGGCTGATCGTCTTCTTCAAAAGCAAGAAGTGGCTGTAAGCTTCAGGTGTCAGGGGGATCCTGGATTCCTGAGCAAAGGGCTGCGACGAGCCGGCTTTATGAATGGGCTGGTGTTTTCCAGGGAATTGCCTTATATGCGCCGCAGCATCGCGCCATGTCGCTTTGCTTGCACCGGCCCCTGCTGGACGACATCCCGGCTGAGGGCGACCCGTTTCCTCAAACAGATAAGGAAAAACACGATGTCGATTACTGCCGAGCGCAAACAGGAATTGATGGGTGAATTCGCAACCGCCAAGGGCGATACCGGGTCTCCGGAAGTCCAGGTGGCCATCCTTTCCGAGCGCATCAAGAACCTGACCGACCACTTCAAGGACCACAAGAAGGATAACCATTCCCGCCGTGGTCTGCTCGCTCTCGTCTCCCAGCGCCGCAGCCTGCTTGATTATCTCAAGCGCAAGGATGACGCGCGCTATCAGACGTTGATCGAGAAGCTCGGTCTGCGCCGTTGACGAATTGACCGGCGGGCTTTCGAAGGAGAGCCCGCCGGTCGCGCATTCTGCCAGTCGCATCGATTGGCCAGACCCGGTTTCGAGCGTGCAGAGGCCACTCGAAACCGCCCATGGACGGTCATGGGGCAGGATTGCAGGACGCTCGTGCGCTAACCAGCGCCGAATCTACCCGAGCTTCCCGTTGTCTTGCCCGTGGCTGCCCGAGAAAGGAAGCCAGGGAAAGGGCATCCGCGCACCGTGAAACGGCGCGGCCCTTTCCGCTTACTAAGGACAAGATATGTTCAACTACCACAAAGTGGAAATCGAATGGGGCGGCCGTCCGCTCATCCTGGAAACCGGCAAGATCGCACGTCAGGCTGACGGCGCGGTGCTTGCGACCTATGGCGAAACCAAGGTTCTCGCCACCGTCGTTTCGATGAAGGAGCCGAAGCCAGGCCTCGATTTCTTCCCGCTGACCGTCAACTACCAGGAAAAGACCTACGCCGCCGGCAAGATCCCGGGCGGCTACTTCAAGCGCGAGGGACGTCCGAGCGAAAAGGAAACGCTGGTTTCCCGCCTGATCGACCGCCCGATCCGCCCGCTCTTCGCCGACGGCTACAAGAACGACACCCAGATCGTCGTCACCGTCGTCCAGCATGACCTCGAGAACGATCCCGATATCCTGTCGATCGTCGCCACCTCGGCCGCTTTGACGCTGTCGGGCGTTCCCTTCATGGGCCCGATCGGCGGCGCTCGCGTCGGCTACATCAACGGCGAATACGTGCTCAACCCGCATGTCGACGAGATGCAGGAATCCAGGCTCGACCTCATTGTCGCCGGCACCGCCGACGCCGTGCTGATGGTCGAGTCCGAAGCCAAGGAACTCGGCGAAGAGCTGATGCTCGGCGCCGTCGTGTTCGGCCACAGGGGCTTCCAGCCGGTGATCGACGCCATCATCAAGCTGGCCGAAGTTGCCGCCAAGGAGCCGCGCGATTTCACAGCGCCGGACTACTCCGCGCTTGAAGCCGAAATGCTGAAGATCGTCGGCGACGAGCTCAGCAATGCCTACAAGAACGTCGATAAGCAGAAGCGTTACGCCGCCGTCGACGCAGTCAAGGCGAAGGTCAAGGCAGCGTTCGCTCCGGCCGAAGGCGAAGACGCCAAGTACACCTCCGAGCAGATCGGTTCGGTGTTCAAGGAACTCCAGGCCAAGGTCGTGCGCTGGAACATTCTCGACACCGGTTCGCGCATCGATGGCCGTGACCTCAAGACTGTCCGCAAGATCGTCTCGGAAGTCGGCGTCCTGCCGCGCACGCACGGTTCGGCGCTGTTCACCCGCGGCGAGACCCAGGCGCTGGTCGTTGCCACGCTGGGCACCGGCGAGGACGAGCAGTATGTCGATTCGCTGACCGGTATGTACAAGGAGAAGTTCCTCCTTCACTACAACTTCCCTCCCTACTCCGTCGGCGAGACCGGCCGCATGGGTTCGCCGGGCCGCCGCGAAATCGGCCACGGCAAGCTCGCCTGGCGCGCCATCCGTCCGATGCTGCCGAGCGCGGACCAGTTCCCCTACACGCTGCGCGTCGTCTCGGAGATCACCGAGTCCAACGGTTCGTCGTCGATGGCCACCGTCTGCGGCACATCGCTGGCGCTGATGGATGCCGGCGTTCCGCTGGCCAAGCCGGTTGCTGGTATCGCGATGGGCCTGATCAAGGAAGGCGAGCGCTTCGCGGTTCTGTCCGACATCCTGGGTGACGAAGATCACCTCGGCGACATGGACTTCAAGGTTGCCGGTACCGAAGGCGGCATCACCTCGCTGCAGATGGACATCAAGATCGAGGGCATCACCGAGGAGATCATGAAGATCGCGCTGGACCAGGCCAAGGACGGCCGCCAGCATATCCTCAGCGAGATGGCGCATGCTCTGACCGGCGCCCGCCCCGAACTCGGTGAGTTCGCACCGCGCATCGAGGTTATGCACATCCCGACCGACAAGATCCGCGACGTGATCGGCTCCGGCGGCAAGGTTATCCGTGAGATCGTCGAGAAGACCGGCGCAAAGATCAACATCGAGGACGACGGCACGGTCAAGATCGCTTCGTCGAACGCCAAGGAGATCGAGGCGGCCAAGAAGTGGATCCATACCATCGTCGCCGAGCCGGAAGTCGGCGAAATCTACGAAGGCACGGTCGTCAAGACCGCCGACTTCGGCGCTTTCGTCAACTTCTTCGGTCCGCGTGACGGCCTCGTCCACATCTCGCAGCTTGCCAACGACCGGGTCGCCAAGACCTCGGACGTCGTCAAGGAAGGCGACAAGGTCTGGGTCAAGCTGATGGGCTTCGACGAGCGCGGCAAGGTCCGCCTGTCGATGAAGGTCGTCGACCAGGCCACCGGCAAGGAAATCGCCCGCGACAAGAAGGCCGAAGGCGAAGAAAACGCCGCCTGAGTGGTCTGACAATAGAGTTGAACGGGCGCGGCTTATGTCGCGCCCGTTTTCGTTTAATACCCGTCTACGACATGAGAATCGAAGAATGGCCGCTGAGCCGCTGAAGACACTGTTCCATCCCTTCGAGGCCGAGGGGCTCCCTCTGCCGCAAAAGGGCGAGCGTGTGTTGTTCCTGGGTGCGGAGCCCGGCTTCCGCTTGCCGGAAGGCTTCGAGGCAGAGCTCCATCTTGCACAGGGTTTCCGGCCGCATCTCCGAGCGCTGGAGCGTGCCGGTCACAAGGTAACGCCCCGCTCGGAAGGCGATGCATTCGATGCAGCGCTCGTGCTTGCCGGCCGCCATCGTGGGCTAAACGAGATGCGTATTGCCGAGGCGATCGAACGCGTCACGCCGGGCGGTCTGATCATTGTCGCCGGCGGTAAGGACGAAGGCATCGCCAGCCTGCGCAAGCGCATCGACGAGCTTGTCCCCATCGAAGGGCATCTGCCGAAATATCACGGCATCGCCTTCTGGCTTCGCCGTCCGGTCGATCTGGCGCCTGCGGAAAAACTGCGCGTCGCCAATCCTGCCTTGGTCGTAGAGGACCGCTTCCGCACTGCGCCGGGCATGTTCTCCTTCGACCGGATCGACGCCGGCTCGAAACTTCTGGTCGACAACCTGCCCAAAGACCTGCGCGGCAACATTGCTGATTTCTGCGCCGGCTGGGGTTATGTCGCCGCCGAGGTCGCGGCACGTTCATCCGGTATAACGGGGCTCGACCTTTACGAAGCGGATTTCGACGCGCTTGAGGCGTCCAAGGGCAATATCGGCCAGACAGGCTTCGAGCCCGGCTTCTTTTGGACCGATCTGCTGAGCGAGCCGGTCGAGCGGCGCTATGATGCCATCGTCATGAACCCGCCCTTCCATCGCAGCCGGGCGGCCGAGCCGGAAATCGGCGCCGGCATGATCCAGGCGGCGGGCAAGGCGCTGAAGCCGGGCGGGCGGCTGTTCATGGTGGCGAACCGTCAGCTGCCTTACGAACCGGTTCTGAAGGCCGTCTTCTCCAGCCATGCCGAGCTCGGCCGCGACGGCATGTTCAAGATTTTCTCCGCGCGCCGATAGGACGGTGCCGGTCGCCTCAATGCATGCTGACGATGCGCGCCGGCTCGTGGACGGGAATGGTCGGTCTGATATCGCCAGGCTTGATCTTGAGCGGCGCCGGCCTGCCGAACAGATAGCCCTGCACCATCTCGCAACCAGCTGCTCGCAAAAGCGTCGCCTGGTTCTCGGTCTCGACGCCTTCGGCGATGATGCCGACGCCGAGCGCCCGCGACAGGCCGACGATGGTAGAGACGACGGCGCCCGAATTCGAATCGGTGTCGATGCGGCTGACGAAGGAGCGGTCGATCTTCAGCTTGCCGAAGGCGAAGTCGATCAGGTAGCTGAGATTGGAATAGCCGGTGCCGAAATCGTCGACGGCCACCGAAATGCCCATGTCGGCAAGCTGCTGCAGGATGGTGGCGGCGCGGTCGCGGTCCTGCATCATCGCCGTCTCGGTCACTTCGAGCTCCAGCCGCGACGGCTTGATGCCGGTGCTGGCCATCGTATCGCGCACGATGCCGACGAAATCCTTGGTCATGAACTGGACCGGCGAGATGTTGACGGCAACGAAGCAGTCCTCGGGCAAATGACGGGCATCGCTGCAGGCCTTGTTCAGCACCCAATTGCCGATCGGGTGGATCATGCCGGTCTCTTCGGCGATCGGAATGAATTCCATCGGCGGGATCATGCCGCGTTCCGGGTGCTTCCAGCGGATCAGCGCCTCGTAGCCGACGATACGGCCGGTCGGCAGGTCGAGCTGCGGCTGGTAGTGAAGGTCGAAATCGCCACGGACGAAGGCGATGTGCAGTTCGGATTCGATCCAGTGGCGGTAGTCGGCGACCTGGCCCATGTCGGAATGGAAGACCGACCAGTTGCCCACGCCGCCGGCGCGGGCATTCTGCAGCGCCAGGTTGGAGCGGCGCAGGATGAGGACCGGATCGACGCCATCCTTTGGCATCGCCACGATGCCGACCGACAGGCCGACCGACTGCAGGTGAGAATCGAGCTGGTACGGCTTCAGCATCTCCTCGATCATGGTTTCGACGGTGCTTTCCATGGACCTTTGGAGTTGGTGTTCCCAGACAAGGATAGCGAACTCGCCGGCGCCGATGCGCCCCATCACCGCGCCTTCGGGCATGCAGGCCTTCAACCGCTTGGTGAAGCCGCGGATCAGTTCGTCGCCATGGCTGTAGCCGATGGCGTCGTTGATCTGCTTGAAGCGGTCGATGTCGATGTCGATGAGGAACACCGGCTCACCGGTCCTGATCGTCGCGGACGCCGCGTCGGCAATCCTGCCGACCATCGCCGGCCGCGCAAAAAGCCCGGTCAGCTTGTCGAAATGGGTTTCGTTGAAAACGTAGTCCACCGATTCATCGACGCCGGCGAAGAAGGACAAGGCAGCACCGGCGGCGGCCAGCGCGCATAGCGCCGACGCGACGCCGATCATGGTTTCCGCCTGCATGCCGGCAAAGCCGTCCCCGAAACCATGCCGGAGGCCCCAAAGCCCAAGGATGAAACTGCCAAGGCCCGAACTGGCGACGGTGAGCAGCCGGAACACAGGTGTTCGCTTCGGGTTGCTGACAGCAGGCATTGCTCAGTCCCTGTCGCATGATCCCGAAATCAACTCGACTTTCGGGAAATATCAAGCGCAAATTCATAAAGGCTAAAGCATCCTTTGCGCCCAGCAAGAACGCGCAGAGCCCAAGCCCATAGGACTTCTAGCGGATATCTCCTTAAAATGAGTTTCCGCCGATGCATCTAATTTTACTGGTGAGTTAATCGCGTACGCTGTCGGTCTGCTTCAACTCATCCAGGGTTGGCATCGACACGATGTGATAGCCGGAATCCACATAATGGATTTCGCCGGTGACGCCTGACGAGAGGTCGGACAAAAGATAGAGCGCCGAGCCGCCGACCTCGTCGATGGTCACCGTGCGGCGCAGCGGCGAGTTGCGCTGCTGGTAGGAGTACATGTGGCGGGCGTCCGAGATTCCGGCGCCGGCCAAAGTACGCACCGGTCCCGCCGATATGCCGTTCACCCGGATGCCGCGCGGGCCATAATCGTTGGCGAGATAGCGCACGCTGGCTTCCAGCCCGGCCTTGGCGACGCCCATGACGTTGTAGTTCGGCATGACGCGGACAGAGCCGGCATAGGTCAGCGTGATCATCGCGCCGCCTTCGCTCATCAGCGGGGCGGCATGGCGGGCGACCTCGGTGAAGGAGTAGCAGGAGATGACCATGGTGCGGACGAAATTGTCGCGGCTGGTGTCGGCGTAGAGCCCTTTGAGCTCGTTCTTGTCGGAAAAGCCGATGGCGTGGACGACGAAGTCGAGCCCGCCCCATTCCTTGCCGAGCGTCTCGAAGGTGGCGGCGACCGATGCGCTGTCCTCGACGTCACAGGGCACCACCAGAGACGCGCCAAGCTTCTCGGCAAGCGGCTTGACGCGGCGCCCGAATGCGTCGCCCTGATAGGTGAAGGCAAGCTCCGCCCCGTGTTCGGACAATTTCCTGGCGATGCCCCAGGCGATCGAATGATCGTTGGCGACGCCCATGACAAGCCCGCGCTTGCCCTTCATCAGTCCGTCCATGGCCGGCAATCCCCCTACAATAAAACGCTGGCCTTATGCGGAATAGCGCTGGAAAATCAGCGTTGCGTTGGTGCCACCGAAGCCGAACGAGTTGGACAAAACCGTGTCGATCCTGGCGTCGTCGATGCGCTTGCGCACGATCGGCATGTCCTCGAATTCGGGATCGAGGTTTTCGATATGGGCGCTCTCGCCGATGAAGCCGCCTTGCATCATCAGGATCGAGTAGATCGATTCCTGTACGCCGGCGGCACCCAGCGAATGGCCGGTCAGCGACTTGGTCGAGGTGATGAACGGCATCGTGTCGCCGAACACCTCTCGGATGGCGCCCATTTCCCGGGAATCGCCGACCGGCGTCGAGGTGCCGTGGGTGTTGATGTAGTCGACCGGCGTGGACACCGTCGCCAGAGCCTGGCGCATGCAGCGCACCGCGCCTTCGCCCGACGGCGCCACCATGTCGTAACCGTCCGACGTCGCGCCATAGCCGACGATCTCAGCGTAGATCTTGGCGCCGCGCGCCTTGGCGTGTTCGAGCTCCTCCAGGATGAGGACGCCCGCGCCGCCCGCGATGACGAAGCCATCGCGATTGGCGTCATACGCGCGGGAAGCTGTCGGCGCACGATCGTTATACTTCGACGACATCGCCCCCATGGCATCGAACAGGTCCGACATCGTCCAGTCGAGGTCCTCATGGCCGCCGGCAAACATCACATCCTGCTTGCCCCACTGGATCAGTTCGTAGGCGTTGCCGATGCAATGCGCCGAGGTCGAGCAGGCCGACGAGATCGAATAGTTGACGCCGTGGATCTTGAACCAGGTGGCGAGCGTCGCCGACGCGGTCGACGACATCGCCTTCGGCACCGCGAACGGACCGATGCGCTTGGGGCTGTTGTTCTTGAGCGTGGTCTCGGCCGCCTCGACGATGGTGCGGGTCGAGGGGCCGCCCGAGCCCATGACGATGCCGGTGCGCTCATTGGTGATGTCGCTTTCGCCAAGCCCGGCGTCGGCGATCGCCTGGTCCATCGCGACATGGTTCCAGGCCGCGCCCGGGCTCAGGAAGCGCATGGCGCGCCGGTCGATCATAGGGGTCGGGTCGAGCGTCGGCGCGCCCCAGACCTGGCAGCGGAAGCCGTGTTCGGCGAAGGAATCTGAGAAGCTGATGCCTGATTTGGCATCGTGGAGCGAGGATTGCACCTCGTTGGCGTTGTTGCCGATCGACGATACGATGCCGAGGCCTGTGACGACGACCCTTCTCATTCGCAACTCCTTCCAGCGGATGATCCCGAACCCTAGTCGGTTTTCACCGGCGATCATACGCAAAATCAAAATGCCGCAGCGGCGTTGCGTCTCGGAAGAACGCGCCGCTGCAGTGGCGCCGGTCAGGCGGCCGATTGCTTGGACAGCCCCACCTTGAGGTCTGTCGCAGCGTATATGGGTTCGCCGTCGGCCTTAAGCCAGCCATCGGCGATACCGAGCACCAGGCGTCCACGCATGACGCGCTTGAAATCGATGCCGTATTCCACCTTCTTGACCGAAGGCGTCACCATGCCCTTGAACTTGACCTCGCCGGTCGACAGCGCCATGCCCTTGCCCGGCTCGCCGAGCCAGCCGAGGTAAAAACCCGTTAATTGCCACATGGCGTCAAGGCCCAGGCACCCCGGCATGATCGGATTGCCGATGAAATGGCAGGCGAAGAACCACAGGTCCGGTTTGATGTCGAATTCGGCACGGATGAAGCCCTTGTCGTGGGCGCCGCCGGTCTCGCTGATCTCGGTGATGCGGTCGAACATCAGCATGGGCGGGTAGGGCAACTGGGCGTTGCCGGGCCCGAACAGCTCACCGCGGGCGCAGGCGAGCAATTCCTCATAACCGTAGCTGGATTTCGAACCCGCCATATGTCTCGTCCCCATAATGTCCTGGGCGGTGGGCGCCCTTGTCGTTGGTTTCCTAACACAATCCCTTTCGGGCCGGAAACCGGCGTTTGCGTTAACCCGCCCGTCTGCCCGGGTCAATGCGCGCTCTCGCATCGGCCGAAATCGATTTCGATTTCCGGAAAGCACCATGCGATCCCAAAACAGCGATAGAGCGCACTTAGTGCGTCCAACTGGACGCACGTCGCTCTATTGATCGTATTCGGCCAACAGAATATATGTCTGGAGGTATCCAGTTTCGGCGAATGACGTTTTTTCGCCACTCGGGCGTGTCTTGAGGCAGAACTATGGGCTTGGACGGATAGATGGATCTGGGCTGCCGGAAGGAAAATGTCGCTGTGGACAAGCGGGTTCGCGAAGCCGGCCTCAGGCCGACACGCCAACGCATTGCGCTGGCCGATCTGCTGTTTGCCAAGGGCGACCGCCACCTTTCGGCCGAGGAACTGCATGAAGAGGCGGTCGCCGCCGGCGTGCCGGTCTCGCTCGCCACCGTCTACAACGCGCTTCACCAGTTCACCCAGGCCGGCCTGCTGCGCATCCTGGCGGTCGAGGGGTCCAAGACCTATTTCGACACCAACACCTCCGATCACCATCATTTTTACATCGAAGGCGAAAACAGGATCTTCGATATAGAAAGCGGTCCGGTGACCGTCTCCAACCTGCCGGAGCCACCCGCAGGCATGGAGATCGCCAATGTCGACATCGTGGTGAGGCTGCGCCCGAAACGCAGCGTTTAAGCCCCAACCCGTGAAACCTGTCGATTTTGCAATCCGGCTCGAGTGGGTTGCGGTCGCGGTCGTGGCTATAGTCGCCTATGCCGCGTCAGGCGTTTCCTGGTGGCTGTTCGCCCTGCTTATCCTGGCGCCAGACCTGTCGATGCTGGGCTATCTCGCCCGGGCACGGATCGGCGCTGTCGCTTACAATGCCTTGCACATATTGATCGTCCCGCTGTTGCTGGCGCTCGCCGGATATGTTCTGGCCATTTCGACGGCGACCGCGATTGGTCTGATCTGGATCATCCACATCGCCGTCGACCGCGCGCTCGGCTACGGTCTCAAACTGTCGACCGGTTTTCAGGACACCCATCTCGGCCGTATCGGCCGTTAGGCCTCCAGCAATCTCAATTCTTGACGTGCTCGCCGGGATAGGCGCCCCACACCTGCGACTGGGCGATCCAGCCGGTGTGGCCGTCGAAGGTCATTTCGCACCACTGGCCATCGCAGGTTTTGATCGTGCCCGTAACGCCCGGCTCGATGATGGCGATGACGCTGGCGTCCTTGTCGGCATCGTCGAGCAGATTGATTCGGCCCCCCTTGGTGCGCTGCCAGGGGGCGACGATCGCGGTCCGGCGGCCCGACAGCAGCGACTGGTTGATCCAACCCTCCGAGCCATCGGCATCGCGCACGCGCCGCCAGGTATCGAATTCCTGGATGATCTCCATCGGCAGGCCGGCCTTTGTGTACATCCAGTCGACGGAATAGTTGGCGCCGGGCCCAACGCGCGAGTTGACGCGAGCCGATTTCAGGCTGACGAAACGCGGCAGCGGCAGGCCGCTCGGCCCGAGCGTGACCGTCTGCACAGGTGCGGCGGCACCTTGCGCCGCGGCTTGCGGGAAATGCAGGAGAGCGCCGAGAAGCGCTGCGCTGAGGATCAGGCGAAGCGACGCGAAACCAGACACTTTCATTCCTTTCGGCGCGTGCCCTTTGGTCCGGGCGCCCCTTTTTCTTTGTCTTCGGCGGCACCGCTTGTTACAGGAGTGGCAGGCACCGCGACCGGTATTCAGTTTCGCCTGTCTTGGTTAAAGAGGTCTCAACGAGATCGGGTTCGAGGAAACAATGGCAGGCAAAAAACGGCCTCTCGTCGTCATCACGCGCAAGCTGCCCGATCCGGTCGAGACCCGCATGCGCGAACTCTTCGACGCCAGGCTGAATGTCGAGGACCGCCCGATGACGCAGCCGGAGCTGGTCGCGGCGATCAAGGAAGCCGATGTGCTGGTGCCGACCATCACCGACCAGATCGATGCGGCGCTGATTGCCCAGGCCGGCGACAATCTCAAGCTGATCGCCAATTTCGGAAATGGCGTCGACAAGATCGATGTGGCGGCGGCGGCCAGGAAAGGCATTACCGTCACCAACACGCCGAACGTGCTGACCGAGGATACGGCCGACATGACCATGGCGCTGATGCTGGCCGGCCCGCGGCGGCTGGCCGAAGGCGCCAATGTGCTCACCAGCGACAAGAAATGGGCCGGTTGGTCGCCGACCTGGATGCTCGGCCGGCGCATCTGGGGCAAGCGCCTCGGCATTGTCGGCATGGGCCGCATCGGCACCGCTGTTGCCAGGCGCGCCAAGGCTTTCGGCCTGTCGATCCACTACCATAACCGCCATCGCGTGCTGCCGGCGGTCGAGGAAGGGCTTGAGGCGACCTACTGGGAAAGCCTCGACCAGATGCTTGCCCGCATGGACATCATCTCGGTCAATTGCCCGTCGACGCCGGCGACCTTTCATCTGCTTTCGGCGCGGCGCCTGGCTCTGCTTCAGCCCACCGCCTATGTGGTCAACACCGCGCGTGGCGACATCATCGACGAGGAAGCGCTGGTCAAGCTGATCCAGGACGGCAAGATCGCCGGCGCCGGCCTCGACGTCTACGAGCACGAACCGGCGCTGAACTCGAAACTGCTGAAGCTTGCCGCGAAGAACAAGGTCGTGCTTTTGCCGCATATGGGTTCGGCGACGATCGAGGGCCGCATCGACATGGGCGAGAAGGTGATCATCAACATCCGCGCCTTCTTCGACGGCCACCGGCCGCCGGACCGCGTGCTGCCGCTACGGACTTGAAGCGGGCCGCGTTCAGGATGCGGTTGTGAGGGCGCCATCCGCCGCGACACTCACACGCTTGCCGCGATAGGCCTCAAAATCGTCGCGCTCGAGCCTGAGCGCTACCGGCGTCGGCCAGCCCATTTCCCTGGCCACGATCAAGCCAAGCAGCAGGATCGCGTCCGGCTCGTGCAGCACGAGTGCCGTCGGCGCATGGCCATTGTGGACGAGTTCCATCAGCACGGCTGACGCTGAGGACGAGCCGATCGTGCCGGGCAGGAACAGCACACGCCCGGAAATGGTCTCGCCATGATGCGGGTGACGGACATCGGCGATGCGGCCGCTCTTCGGATCGACGCCACCCCAGAAGCTGATTGGCGCGGTCAGCACCAAGGCCAGCCCTTCGCCTCCGCTGCCCGGCACCAGTATGTCGGCTGCAGCATTCATGCGGCGATGTCCGTAAACCTGGGCTTACCGGCAACCGCGCTTTCCACGCAGTCGGCCAGCGAGCCGTAAAGCACGGCGTAACCGGTATTGCCCGGCGCGTAGTGCGCGAATTTTCCCGAATTGGTCATCAGCACGCCGCCGGCCAGATCCGGCAGGATCGGCGTCACCACCACGCAGGTGTCGGCGACGATGATGACGCCGCTGGCTTCGAGCATCTTGCGCTTGCCGTTCTGCTCCAGCCTGGTGAGCACGTGGCGGCCGGTGCAGGCGTAAATCGGCACGCTGAGCCGCCGCCCGCCAATCAGCCGCTCAAGTGCATCGAATTCGGCCAAGGACAGATGCGGACTGCCGATCGCCACGGCATCGATGGCGGTCTGCGTGGCTGCGGTGGACAGGCCGGCGCGGGCCTTCATGGCCATCTCCGGCGTTACGCGGATCATCGTTTCCGGCCTGCCGCCCACCAGGATGGCCTCGGCGTCGGGCGCTTCTGGCGTGACGCCGGCAATGTGGAACAGGCCGACGGCGCCCGACGATGCCGCCGCCGCGCCGAAGGCCTTCAGCGCATCCTCGCCGGGATGGCTGGATATGCCGGTGACGACGCCGACCGCATTGCCGACCTCACGGCCGTAGAGGTTGCCCAGCACCGGCCAGGCGATCTCCGAACCAAGGAACGAGGCGGAGAGGCCGGACACATCGAACGCCAATCGTGCCTGCCGGTTCTCGGGGCGATGCAGGCCGCAATCCGGCGCGCGGCCCGATATGGCGCAGGCGATGTCGAGGAAGTCGCCATAGCGGTTGGTGCGTGCCCCCAGCACCGAATTGCAGAACACCACCGCGTTCGATTCACCCCAGGCGACATCGCTGCCAAGCGCTGGCCTGTGGCCGGCCTGATAGGGCGCGCAGGTCCAGCTCTGCTCGCAGCCAAGTTTGCGGTAGGCCTCCATCATTCGTCGCGCCATGCCGCGCGCCGGCTCTTCGAGGCGCACGCGCGAGCAGCCCATCAGATCGAGCGCGCCGACATTGAGCGTCGAGCGCACCGCGACCCTGGCGCCGCCATCGACCAGCCTTTCGGCAAACAGCGTGCCGGAATCGCCGTGATAGAGCGCGCCGTCTATATGCGTCGAGGCGATCGGGATCAGTCGCGGCGCGCCGAGCAGCGCAGCGCTTTCGGCAACGATGCGCATCGCCATCGCCGCCCCGTCATGGCCGGAGGCGATTGTCTGCTCCTGTGCGCTGAGGGCGGGGCTCACGCGAACTCCTTGCGCATGGTCATCGAGGTCGGCCGGTCATAACCGTCATGCGCCGTGCGCGCGGTTTCGCGGAAGCCGAGACGCGCAAAGGTTGCGTGATTTGCCGTGAGCTCGACCCGCGTCTGCAGTTCGATGGCGGGTTTGTTGCGGTTGCGGGCAAGATCCTCGACAGCCTGCATCAATCGTCTGCCGATGCCTCGGCCCTGAAGCCCGAGTTCGACGGCGAGCTTGCCGACATAGAAATCATCGGGTCTCTCCAGCGCAAAAACGCAGCCTGCGATCTGGCCGCCCTGCAGAGCCATGAACACCGTTTCCCGCCCAGCCTTGTCCCTCAGGCTTTCGACGCTCAACAGATGCGCAGAGGAGGGCGGATCGATGACGCCGTCCATCGGCGCAAAGGAATGCATGATTAGGCTGAGCAGTTCATCCCAGCGCTCGAAATCGGAGGCGAGCTGCGTAACAAGGACGCTGGTGGACTGATCCATAAGCTCAGTTTCTCTTGTAGCGGATCGTGTCGAAGCGCGCCGACAGCGCATCGTAGAGCAGCAGCCGGCCGACCAGTGGTTCGCCGATGCCGGTGATCAGCTTGATGGCTTCCATCGCCTGCAGCGTGCCGACGACGCCGGTCAGCGCACCGACGACCCCGGCCACGGCGCAGGACGGCACCAGCCCCTCTGGCGGCGCTTCGGGAAAGAGGTCGCGATATCCAGGGTTCGGCTTGCCGTCGGCGCCGGTGCCGAACGGCATCAACACCGTCACTGAGCCGTCGAAGCGGCCGACGGCGGCATGCACGAGCGGCCGCTTTTCCGCCGCGCAGGCATCAGCCACCACATAGCGCGTCTCGAAATTGTCGGAGCCATCGACGACCACGTCGTAGCGCGTGACGAGGACGGCAGCATTGTCGGCCGTCAGCCTGAAATCGTGCAATTCCACCGCGACATGGGGATTGATCCGGGCGATCGCTGCTTTGGCGCTCTCGGTCTTCGCCGTGCCGACCGTATCGGTGGCGTGGATCACTTGCCGCTGCAGATTGGACAGCGAGACAATGTCGTCATCAACGATGCCAAGCGTGCCGACGCCCGCGGCAGCGAGATATTCCAGCACCGGCGCGCCGAGCCCGCCGGCGCCGATGACCAGTACCCGGGCCCGCTTCAGCCTCTGCTGGCCGGCGCCGCCGATCTCGGGCAGCACGATGTGGCGGGCATAGCGTTCGAGTTCTTCGTCGGTGAGGGCGGCAGGGGTCATTGCCCGACCATATAGCGGAGCAAAAACCTTGTCAGGTCTCTTCGGTTGGCCCAACCGTGCCGTGGTCGACGGTGAGGAACTGCGCGCGTCCCCTCAGGCTGGAAAACAGCGCGGCGTCGGTTCCGGTCATGAAGGCCTGGCAGTTCAGCTCCTCCAGGATCGAGAACAGCGCGGCGCGCCGGCCGGCATCGAGATGCGCGGCAATCTCGTCGAGCAACAGGATCGGCGTCATCGCCGACATCTCGCCGGTCAGCCTTGCGTGCGACAACACGATGCCGACCAGCAGCGCCTTCTGCTCTCCGGTCGAGCAGAGTTCGGCCGGCATCGCCTTGGGGCGGTGGCGCACCAGTAGATCCGAACGGTGCGGGCCGTCGAGCGTGCGTCCGGCGGCGCGGTCGCGCTCGCGGCCGTCGGCAAGGGCGTCGCGATAGCGTTGCTCGACATCCACAGCGGGTGCTGAGGCGACATGGCTCTCAAGGTCGCCGAAGAGGCTGATGTCGGCTTGCGGAAACGGCCCGCTGGACGGCAACCTGTCGATCATGGCGGCCAGCAGGCGCACCAGCTCGGCGCGCGCCGCGGCAATCGCCACGCCGGTTTCGACCATTTGCATCTCGATGGCGTCGAACCATGCGCCGTCTCGCGAACCTTCCGTAAGCAATCGGTTACGTCCGCGCATCGCCTTCTCATAGTCGAGCGCGCGCTGGCCGTGGCCGGGATCGATCGCAAGCACCAGCCTGTCGAGAAAGCGCCGCCGGTCCGCGGCAGGCCCCGGGAACAGGCCGTCCATGGCCGGCGTCAGCCAGACCACGCGCAGCCATTCCAGCATGGCGTCGGCCGACCGTGCCGGCGCGCCATTGATGCGCACCTTGCGACCGCCCTCGCCGGCCGCTTCACCCCCGGTGATGCCGGTGCCGATCTCGACCTGCCCCTCCGGCCCGTCGAGCCTTGCGTGCAGCGCAAAGCCGCCATCGCCGCCTTCGCGGGCCACGTCGACATAGGGCGCCCGGCGCAGGCCGCGGCCAGGCGTCAGCAGCGAGATGGCTTCCAGGAGATTGGTCTTGCCGGCGCCATTGTCGCCGGAAAACACCACCGCGCCGGGTGAAAAGCCGATCGACAACGCCGCATAATTGCGGAAATTCGTAAGTGTGAGCTTACTTATGTGATTTTGTTCCGGCAACCGCTATCCGCCTATAGAAGTCGCCGCAATCACTATGCTGCAGTGTGCCGCAGTGCGGCTACACCCGCATCGGCATCAGCACGTAGAGCGCGGTCTCATCGGCCATGTCGTGGATCAGCGTCGGCGAGCCGGCATCGGCCAGCATGAACTTGGCTTCCGTGCCGGTGAGTTGAGCAGCGACGTCGAGCAGATATTTGGCGTTGAAGCCAATCTCGATCGGGTCGGACGAATAGTCGGCCGCCAGTTCCTCGGTGGCGCTGCCCGAATCCGGATTGTTGACGGCAAGCGTCACCTGGCCTTCGGTGATCGAAAGCTTCACCGCGCGGCCGCGCTCGGAGGAAATGGTCGAGACGCGATCGACGGCGGCGGCGAAGCTCTGGCGGTCGATGATCAGCTTCTTGTCGTTGCCGGTCGGAATGACGCGCTGGTAGTCCGGGAAAGTGCCGTCGATCAGCTTCGAGGTCAGAACCACGCTGCCGATGGTGAAGCGGATCTTGGTGTCGGACAATTCGGTGGTCACCGCGACATCGGGATCGTCGACCAGCTTCTGCAACTCGCTGACCGTCTTGCGCGGAATGATGATGCCCGGCATGCCTTCGGACCCGGCCGGAGCGTCGATCTCGGCGCGCGCCAGGCGGTGGCCGTCGGTCGCCACCGAACGCAGCTTCAGCTTGCCGCCAGTTTCATGCGTGTGCAGGTAGATGCCGTTGAGATAGTAGCGCGTCTCTTCGGTGGATATGGCGAACTGGGTCTTTTCGATAAGGCCTCTCAGGGCGACGGAATCGAGCCGGAAGATGTGTGAGAAGGATCCCGCCGAAAGCTCCGGGAAATCGGACTGCGGCAGGCATTGCAGGCGAAAGCTCGAGCGGCCCGACGTTACCGTCATGGCGTTGCCGTCCTCGTCGGTCTTCAGCATCACTTCGGCGCCGTCGGCCAGCTTGCGCACGATGTCGTAGAGCAGGTGCGCCGGAACCGTCGTCGCCCCGCCGCGCTCGACCTTTGCCGGCGTCGCTTCGGTCACTTCGAGGTCGAGGTCGGTGGCTTTCATTTCAAGGCTGGCGCCCTCGGCGCTGAGCAGCACGTTCGACAGGATCGGTATGGTATTGCGCCGCTCGACCACGCGATGAACGTGGTTGAGCGACTTCAGGAGATTGGACCGTTCCAGGATAACACGCATGACGAAACAGGCTCGCTTGAATGAATGGACGGGTCACCAGTGGGCGGCGCCCCGCGAAAGGTCTGAACAGGCTCAGAATCTATGCAAACTGACAGGAAAAAGCCAGCAAACGCAAGTCCGGGCCACCGGTTCGCGCCGGTTAAGCGGGCTTTCTGGGGATAAAGCGGACGTTGGCCGGCAACCGATGCATGTCGCCGAAAACTGCGCAGCGATTTTGGGACAAAGACATGCATCAAAACAAGAAAATTTAAAGCGCGACGACCGAATACTCTAACCCGGCGCGCTCCGTTTGCCGCGCCGATCAGGCTTGGTCGTTGATCAGCCTGCGCAACAGTTCCAGTTCCTGCGCCAGCGTGTTGTCGACGCCGGAAAGGTCCTCGATCTTGCGCACCGCATGCAGCACCGTGGTGTGGTCGCGCCCGCCGAACCGCCGGCCGATCTCCGGCAGCGAGCGCGGCGTCAATACCTTCGACAGGTACATGGCGACCTGCCTGGGCTTCACGATGGTGCGCGTGCGCCGGTTGGACAGCAACTCGGTCTTCGACACATTGTAGTGGCGCGCCACGATGCGCTGGATGTCCTCGATGCGCACCCGCTTCGGCTCGCCAGAGCGATAGATGTGCCCCAGGATCTCGTCGATGCGGTCGATGGTGATCGCCGGCTCGAACGACTGACGAAACAGCAGTTGGTTGAACGCGCCCTCCAGCTCACGCCCGCTGCCGGTGACGGTACGGGCGACATGGTTGAGGATCTCCTCCGAAATATTGAGCGACGCATCGTCGACCTTGGCCGTGGCAAGCCGCAGCTTGAGCATGCCGATGCGCATGGCGAAGTCCGGCGCCGACATTTCCAGCGCGACACCGCCATTGAGGCGCGAGCGCACCCGCGGTTCCAGCGATTCCAGTTCCGACGGCGGCCTGTCGGCGGCAACCACCACTTGCTTGGCGCTGTCGAGCAGCATGTTGATGAGATGGCAGAATTCGTGCTGGATCGACTTGCCCTGCAGGAACTGCATGTCGTCGATGATCAAGAGGTCGATGTCGCGCAGCTGTTCCTTCAGCGTCAGCGCATTGTTGTCGCGGATCGCGGTGGCGAAGCGCCACATGAAATATTCGGCCGTCAGATAGACGACGCGCGATTTCGGGTTCTGTTTCAGGGATTCGGCCGCAATCGCCTGCAAAAGGTGCGTCTTGCCGAGCCCGACGGTTGCATGAAGGAACAGCGGGTTGAAGCGCACCGCGCTCGACTGCGATTCCGCCACGGCTTTGGCTGCGGCGAAAGCCACCCGGTTCGACGGGCCTTCGATGAAGGAGCCGAACGTGTAGCGCGGGTCGAGCGGCGACCCCAGCACATTGTGCCGGAATTCGCTCTCGATCGGCGTGCCGGGACGAGGGACGGGCGCCCGCTCCACCCTGCCGGGGCCGACCGTGCCGGCCGCCAATGCGGTCTGCGTATGCTTGGTCATCTTGCGCGCCGGCACGACCTCGGGTTCGACGCCATTGCGGGCAGGACGGGTCGCGGTGCGCACGACCATCTCGATCTTGAGGATTTCGGGATCCTCGTGCTTCCACAGATCGGCGATGAGATCGAGATAATGGCCATTGATCCACGAGCGCAGGAAGGCCGTGGGCACCGAGATGCGTACAATGCCCCGGGAAGCCTCAGCCACCTTCATACGGCCGAACCAACTCGAATAGACCTCGGTTCCCAGGCGCGCCTTCAACTGGGCCTTGACCCGGTCGAACTTCTGTTCCGCGTCGCTGGAAGCCGCCGTATCGTGCGCTCCGACCAATGTTCCGGGAAATGGCAGGTCGCCCGTAAGCTCCCGCTCGATGCCGCTCTGCATGATTGTGCGTCCCTTTTCCTTTGTACCTTTTTTCCGCCGGGAGTGCGCCTCCTGCACCCATGTTTCCAGCGACCGTATCTTCGCTACAACACCACCGCCGCCGCCGGCGGATGACGTTGCCTCGTCAGAATGGGATCGGTCCCGGCTGCTTAAGGCCAGTCCGTCTGACATGTTCGGGCAAAGCGGTGCTACCCGGCGAAAACGCCGGTGCGCCATCAAGCTGCCATGTACAATTACGCCAGTCCCCTATCGTATCGAAAAGGCAAGCCATACCCGTTCGCGGAATTGATCCACGTCATGAATTCTGCCACTGTTAGCTGGCCGATTCAGGCTGGGTTAAGGGCTAATGGCCCGTCCCTTTCGATAGATCGACATTACCGAAATCGCTGTGGATAGGGCAAGGCCACCTCTAACGGATTTTTAAGGAATCTGGTTAGTGAACAACGGTTCGGGCTCCGTGCTGGAAGCGCATATTTTGACAAAGCCATTGGGATTCAAACCCTTTTGCCGCGAATATGAAAATGGCTGTGCGGTTTGAAATTTTCTGAAATAATTCGCTTGACACCAACTTGCTGCCTATCGCCCACAGGCTATGTGAACAAGCTGTGGATCACTTCCAGCAAGCCACTGAAAAATATCAGCAATTTGTGACAGCCAAATTTATTGGCGTGGGCCGTTTCGGCGGATTGGAATATCAGTGGGAGTGTATGTGCCGGCAAAGGATTCCGGACTCTGGAATGCGGCTCGGGCGTGCTTTGCGGCCCTTCTTTTTAAGTGCTTGCCGGCAAACGAAAAAACCCGGCGCGATTGGCCGGGTTTGAAAGAACGACAGTTCAGGAACGGTCGATCAGGCCGACAGCACCTTGAGGCGGTGAGCCAGACGCGACACCTTGCGCGATGCCGTATTCTTATGGATCACGCCCTTGGTCGCGGCGCGCATCAATTCCGGCTCTGCGGTCTTGAAGGCTTCCAGCGCGGCTGCCTTGTCGCCGGCAGCCAGTGCCTCTTCGACCTGGCGGACATATGTACGCACGCGCGAGCGGCGGTTCTTGTTGATCGCTGCGCGGCGGGCGATCTTGCGCGTTGCCTTTTTGGCCGAGGAGGTATTGGCCATGATGCCTCTCTTCTGATCTGGTGGGCGCATGCGGGATGCCGCAGGGCGCAAAAAACAAACGGGCAGCCAACGGCCGCCTCGGTTGGAGCGGCTTATAGTTCAGCTTTTCCGGCGCGTCAACGCCGCTTTGGCTTCTTTTTGGTCCTCGCCGCCGCCACTCTAGCGATTGGTGAAATTCGGCTTCCGCTTCTCGGCAAAGGCTGCCATCCCTTCCTTCTGGTCGTCGAGCGCAAACAGCGAGTGGAACAGCCGGCGTTCGAAGCGCAGTCCCTCCGCCAGCGTCGTCTCGTAGGCGCGGTTGACTGCCTCCTTGGCCATCATCACCGATGGCAGTGAAAACTCTGATATCCTGGCCGCGGCCTTCATCGCCTCCTCGATCAACTCGCCGGCCGGCACGACGCGCGAGGCCAGGCCGCTGCGCTCGGCTTCGGCGGCATCCATCATCCGACCGGTCAGGCACATGTCCATGGCCTTCGACTTGCCGACAAAGCGGGTCAGCCGTTGCGACCCGCCCATGCCGGGAATGACGCCGAGCGTGATTTCGGGCTGGCCGAATTTCGCCGTGTCGGCGGCAATGATGAAATCGCACATCATCGCCAGTTCGCAGCCGCCGCCCAGTGCATAGCCGGCGACCGCCGCGATCATCGGCTTGCGCGCACGGGTAAACTCTTCCCAGCCGACGAAGAAATCCTGCACATAGGCCTCGGCGTAGGTGACGGCCTGCATTTCCTTGATGTCGGCGCCCGCCGCAAAAGCCTTCTCGGAACCGGTGATGACCATGGCGCCGATGCCGGGATCGGCGTCGAACCCCTTTGCCGCCGTCAGCAAATCCTCCAGCACCTGCGCGTTCAGCGCGTTGAGCGCCTTGGGCCGGTTCAGCGTGATCAGGCCGACCTTGCCGCGCGTCTCGACGATGATGGTTTCATAGCTCATGGGCTGGCCTCCTGGTTGCGGCACTGAAGGACCGTGCAGCTTACCGCTGGCAGGTCCGGCAATAAAAGGTCGAGCGGCCGCTTTGCACGATGCGCGCGATGTGGCCGCGACAGCCGGGCGTCGGACAGGGCTCGCCTTCGCGATCGTAGACTGCGAAGGAATGCTGGAAATAGCCCAACGATCCGTCTGTGTGCACATAGTCGCGCAGCGAAGACCCGCCGGCGGCGATCGCATCGGCGATCACCGAACGGATTGCCTCGGCCAGTCGTTCGCTTTGTTCCTTGGCCTTCTTGCCGGTCCCGGCGATGGTGCCTGCCTCGCGCAATGGCGAAAGGCCAGCGCGCCACAGCGCTTCCGACACATAGATATTGCCGAGCCCGGCAATCAGCTTCTGGTCGAGCAGCGCCGCCTTCAACGGCGATCTGCGGCCCTTCAGCAGAGAGGCGAGCAGGGCGCCTTCCAGCGCATTGCCGGTCGGCTCGACGCCCAGTCCCGCCAGCATCGGATGCGCCTCGGCCAGGCCTTCCGCAAACAGCATGAAGCCGAAGCGACGCGGGTCGTTGAAGACCACGCGAGACTGGACGCCGACAGGCGACACGACATGGAACACCACATGGTCGTGCTTGGCATTCTTCGAGCGCTCTTGATGGAACGTGCCGGGCGTCTCTTTGTCATCAGCGATCTCAATGCGGAACGAGCCCGACATGCCGAGATGGCAGATCAGCACCGGGCCATCGTCCAGGTGTATGGTGAGATATTTGGCGCGGCGGCCAAGCGCGATGACGGTCTTGCCGGTCAGCCGCTGCGCAAATTTCGCCGGAAACGGAAATCTGAGATCGGGCCGGCGCGCCTCGACGCGTACGATCCGAGCGCTTTCCAGAACCGGCTGCAGGCCGCGCCGGACGGTTTCGACCTCGGGCAGTTCAGGCATGGCCGCCTATCGCCGCATGGAAGGAAGCGCCGTGGCGGCCGCGCGCCAGCTTGAGGTGTTCGGCGACCGTCTCGCCGATATCGGCGAAGGTGGTCCTGAGCCCGATGTCGCCGCCCGTGAGACCCGGTGCGATGCCGATGACCGGGATGCGTTCGCGCGTGTGGTCGGTGCCACGCCATGTCGGATCGTTGCCATGGTCGGCGGTGAGGATGAGCAGATCGCCCGGCTTCAGCTTTGCCAGTGCCTCGGGCAGCCGGCGGTCGAAGGCTTCGAGCGCCGCAGCATAGCCGGCGACGTCGCGGCGATGGCCGAACTCGGTGTCGAAGTCGACGAAATTGGCGAACACCAGGTCGCCGTCGCCGGCATCGTCCATCGCGCCCAGCGCCTTGTCGAACATTGCCATGTTGCCGGGCGCCTTGCGTACTTCCGAGATACCGCGGTGGGCGAAGATGTCGCCGATCTTGCCGACCGCGATCACCCGGCTGCCGCGCCCGGTCAAGCGGGCGAGCAGCGTCGGCTCAGGCGGCGGCACGGCGTAGTCATGGCGGTTGTAGGTGCGCTCGAACGTGGCTGATGTTTCGCCCAGGAAAGGCCGTGCGATCACCCGTCCGATCTTCAGCGGGTCGACCAGCCGGCGTACCGTCTTGCAGAACTCGTAGAGCCGCTCCAGGCCGAAATGAACTTCGTGCGCTGCTATCTGCAGGACGGAATCGACCGAGGTGTAGCAGATCGGCTGGCCGGTGCGGATATGCTCCTCGCCGAAGCGCTCGATGATCTCGGTGCCGGGTGCATGGCAGTTGCCGAGAATGCCCGGGACCTTGCCCTCGCGGATCATCGCTTCGGTCAGTTCGGCAGGGAAGGCGGGCACCTTATCGGGGAAATAGCCCCAGTCGAACCGCACGGGCAGCCCGGCGATTTCCCAGTGACCCGACGGCGTATCCTTGCCGCTCGAAATCTCCTGCGCGGCGCCGTGGAAGGCGGAGGCTGAAACGGCGGCTTTGCTGTCGAATTGGAAGCCGGTTGCGGTTTCTGCTGCGCGGCCGAGACCGAGCGAAACCATGGTGGGCACCTTCAGCGGTCCCTCGCGCAGGCCCTCGCGATCGGCGCGGGCTTCCGCGCAGGCCAGCGCGATATGTCCCAATGTGTTCGAGCCGGCGTCGCCATAGCGTTCGGCATCGGCGGCGCCGCCAATGCCGAAAGAATCGAGAACGAAGAGGAAAGCGCGTGACATCGGTGCCGTCATTGCCAGTCTGGTTGACCAGACATAAGGTCCCGTCGCGGCATTGGCAAATCGTAAACCAGGCGGCAACGGCCTGACGCGATGGTCGCGAAGTCGGGCAGGCGTGGTGTACGCATCCTTGAGACATGCAATGCGCTTCAAGGAACGGTGTGCGGGGCATGGATCGATGAGACGGGCTGACCTCGGTTGGAGTGCACTGGCGACCACTGTAGCACTGCTGGGCTCGCAGCTCGCCGCGCACGCCGACTGGCGCGACCAGATCGGCACGTTTCGGATCGGCATCGTTGCCGAGCCGGGCGCCGGCAACACGGTTCCGGGTCTGGCCATGCTGACTGACGCCTACGGCAGGGCGCTCGGCATGAAGGTGGAATTCGTCGTCGCGCATGACTATGCGGCGCTGATCGAGGCGCAGGCCAATGGCCGGGTTCAATACGCGGTCTATTCGGCGACCGCCTACGCCACCGCCTCGGAGCGCTGCGGCTGCGTCGAACCTCTTGTGGCGCCGGTCGACGCCGACGGTCCCACGGGCATCCGCTCCGTGCTTTTGACGCGCGACGGCAGGCTTTCCGATCTCGCGGCCCTGGAAACGCACCGCATCGCCATGGCGCCTTCCGACTATGTCGGCGGTTCGCTTCTACCGCTCGCCGGGCTGGCGGCCGACGGCATCAAGATCAGCCAGGATGCGCCATTCCTCGCTCATGCCGGCTCGGCTGCCGCCGCAGAAGCGATGCTGGCCGATGGCCAGGCCGATGCCGTATTCGGCTGGGAGCGGGCCACGGCGGAAAAGACGGCGATTGCTGGCGATCAGCCGGCTGATCCGGACGGCACGGCGGCGCGGCTGGAGGCGGCGGGGATTCCAGAAGCCGCGCTCCAGATCATCTGGACTTCCGGCGTGCTCAGATACGGCCCTCACGCCGTCCGCAGCGATCTCGACCCCGAAGCCAAACGCCGACTGACCGTCTTCCTCACCAATCTCAGATCGCAGTCGCCGGAAGTCTACGATTTCGTGGAATCGAGACATTCGGGAGGGTTCACGCTCGCCGCTGCGAGTGACTATGCGATGGCCGCTTCCATCGTGCGCCTGGTGTCAGCCAGCACCGACAGCAGCGGGCAGTAAATCCGACGGCGGATGCGGGTTAGGGCCGCTTCAGCAGCCGCTGCAGGGGATCGTCGTGCTCCGGCGCGGCCTGAGATAGTAGGTCTCTTTCATTACTATGGTGCTGAAGGCGGAGGTCAATCCGAGCTGCTGCGAATTGTCGGCACTCCATGCGATGACCGGCACGTATCCGAGAATGCTCTGGACGCGGATAAGGAAAGTGTTCCTGATCCTGAGCGCCGGGGGAACCGTGATTGGACCGCCCGCGGAGCTACCGACCTTGCGCGACCACACAACCTCTACGTTCAGCGCGGCGCTGTCTGATATATGTATTGCCGTGACGATGATGGTCGGGGTCGAGCGACGATAGGGTTGCAGCGTCGACGTGCCGATCTTCATGATCGCATCGATATCGGTGGCCACGATTGTCTGCTGCTGCGTGATCAGATCCGCAACCATGGAACTGACGCGGCTGACATTCTTGCTGGTCTCGATGGCCTGTGAGGCCTCCATGGTCACGAAATACATGATCAGCAGGACCGGCACGACAAAAGCAAACTCGATGGCCGCAACGCCGCGGCGATCCGAGCAGAACCGCATCGCTCTCGCCCAGATGGTCGAAAATCCTTGATGTGCCCCCGCACGATACATGCATGCTTCCCTTTTTAAGCCATCACACCGGTACGTTTTTCAGTCGTCGAACGGTTCGTTCTGCCAGACGGCCGATGCGTAGTGCAGCGTTTTTTTGCCGTTTGCCATGTTGGACATATACTTGGCCATGAAATCGGTCATGACCGGCCAAGGGTAAAAAACCCGCAGCATGTTTCTTGATTCCGACGGGCCTACCTTGTTCTGAAAACTCGTGTTGGCCACACCGGTCAGCTCAACGTGATCGCCCGATATCTTGAAGCCGGCGGTGGACGCCGCCTCGAAGGTCGTGAATTCGCGAAGGTCCACCTGCAATCCGGGGCAACCCTTGGCCACCATGATCTCCAGCCTACCGCAGATCTTATCCCGCAACTGGGTTCCGGATATGTTGGCCTGCCTGAGCTGGCCAGTACGCAACTGACGGGCTATATCATCGGTGATGTTGGCCATCACCTCCTGTCCGGCAAATGAAACGCAGCTCTCGAGGATGGCGAAGACGAGAGCCGCAAACGGTAACGCAAGCATCGCAAATTCTATCGCCGTGCTGCCGCGCCGATCACCAAGGAAAAGACGGGCAAACGTCACGCGCCCTGCCTTGGCCTTGCAGATCTCGCGTTCTGAATCCTCGTCCAAAACGTCGCCCATATCCCGTTCCTGCCGATCCTGATGCGGTACCGTCAGCACCACTATCAAGAACCCATTTAGCTCCGGTTTGAATGACCGTTAAAATTCGACCAGGCGACATTAACCGGCCGCTAACCGAAGCGGCTTTCCCGAGACAATCAAGCCAACTGAGGCGCTTACTGCCCAGCGCTCATCTCGGCTTCGGACGACTTTTCCGAGTCGCTCTTGTACGAGCTTTCGCAATAGGGCGTGCAGGACATGGTCTGTACCGAGGCGCGCCTGTAGATACGCACGGACGACGCGTCCTGGCGCACCACGGTCACCTGCTCGTCGACGATCGGGCTGCCATCGTGGTCGAGGACAACCAGATTGGTGACGCCGAACCCCTTGCCCGTCAGTACGATCGTCGATGCATCCTGGACGGAGGCGTCGGCAATCGCCGGATTGCCGACGACTATGGTGTCGGCGGGACGTGTCAGTTTGACGATCTTGGCCTGATTCATCGTCACTTCGATGCCGGCTCCGGCCTTGGCCGGCAGCACAAAAGCCGGGACGGCGAGAAGCGCGACAAGCAGGAATGACGATTTCATGGCAGTCATCAAGGCGCTCCACAGCGGCAAAACTTGTTCAAAGAAACATGAAGGAGATTGGTGAACCAACGGTTAAACCCTTGACCGGCGCCGGGGTATTCGCACCAATCTTGCTGCCAGCTAATATAACAATGCATCCTGCCGATAGCCGTGAGATTACAGCTTTTCACGGGCAGGCGAGCTACTTTCCAGCGTTTAGTTTACGGTTAACCACGCAAGCTGTTCGAAGCGGGAAAGGAATCGGTAAGGCTGTTTATTAAGCCGATTGAAAGAGCTTCTCCGTAGATTGGCAGCATCCGATCAACCACCACAGAAGTTGACGGAAGTGCTGTAACACGTGGAGTAGGAGCTCTCGAATGTCTAATCTCATCGCACGTTTCGCGAAGGACGAATCCGGCGCGACCGCTATCGAATACGGTCTGATCGCCGCTCTCATCGCGCTTGCCATCATGGTTGGCGCTGGTCAGCTCGGCAATGCCCTGAACAACAAGTTCAGCGCCATCGCCACTGCCGTCTCGACCGGCAAGGCTCCGTAATACATTACGGATCTGCGATCGTTTTCAGAACAAGGGCCGCCTTGGCGGCCCTTGTTTCATTTGTGCGATGCGCAGGATCTCGATCCGCAATTTGCCGGCGACACCAGGCAAATTGAGATCGTTGCCTCATCAATCGTTAATCGAACCGGCCTAGGCTCAAGCCTGATGCATCTGACCAAGGCGCCGCACCGATGCTTGAAGCCCTGATCTTCGTCGTCTTTCCCTTCTGCATGCTCTTCGCCGCGATCTCCGACATGCTGTCGATGACGATCGCCAACCGCGTACCGGTGCTGCTGCTGGCGGTGTTTGCGCTGGTTGCGCCGCTGACGGCCATGGACTTGGCAACCTATGGCTGGCATTTCGCCGCCGGCGGCCTGGTGCTGGCCGTGACGTTCGGTCTGTTTGCACTCGGCGGCATGGGTGGCGGCGACGCCAAGCTGCTCGCCGGCACCGCCGTCTGGATGGGGTTCAACATTCACCTTGTCGAGTATCTCGTGATATCGACGTTCATCGGCGGACTGCTGACGCTCGCCATCCTTCTCTACCGGAAATCGCCGCTGGCGATTTACACCAGCCACAATCTATTCCTGCGCCATTTCGCCGACGACACGACTGGCGTTCCCTACGGCATTGCACTCGGCATTGGCGGGCTGCTGACCTATCCGGATTCACCCCTGATGGTTTGGGCACTGGCAAAGCTGGCGAACTGAAACAGCAAGCAACCTTTGCCGCTCCGACATCGGTCTGAAAAGAGGCCGCTGGTCGCCCTTTCTGTCGTCGGAGCACGGGTCCGTCCAATTTATGTAAACCTTAAATTAATCACGATCGTAAGCATTGCATTAACCTTGTTTTGACGATTGCCGCTGCAAAGTCCGGCCTGGCTAGGTGGTTGCCTAAAGGCGAGGGTTCGGACAGATGCCAGCATCCCGACTGATTATTCTGGGCGTGGCGGTGGCTGCGGCGGGTGGTGCAGGTTATGTTGCGAAGAATATGGTGGCGGTCCCGCCCCAGCAGGTCGTCGCCGATGCCCCGCAGGCGCCGGCCATTGCCTTGCAGGATGTGCTCGTGCTCTCCGGCGACGTGCCGATGGGCAGCCCACTTGAGAACAATCTCAGCTGGGAGTCCTGGCCGTCCGACGGGATCAATGCGAATTTCATCACCCGTGCCGCCGAACCCGAAGCGCGGGAGAAACTGAAGGGCTCCGTCGCCCGCATGGCGATGTACACCGGTGAGCCGCTGCGGCGCTCCAAGCTGATCGGCGAGGGGCAAAGCTTCATGTCTTCGATCCTGCCCACCGGCATGCGTGCCGTCGCCACCGCGATCTCGGCTGACACGTCGGCAGGCGGGTTCATCCTGCCCAACGATTTTGTCGACGTCATCATGACCCGCAGATCCGACACCGGCAACGGCGGCAGCGGATTCACCACCGAGACCATCCTCAAGAACATCCGCGTCCTGGCGATCGATCAGACCATCCAGGAGGACGAGGAAGGCAAGAAGACCAGGGTCGGACAGACGGCGACGCTGGAACTGACGCCGCAGCAGGCCGAGATCATAACCGTCGCCCAGCAGATGGCCGATCGCCTGACGCTGGCGCTGCGCTCGATCACCGACAACAAGGAAAAGGGTACCGATGAAGCCGACTACCTCGTTTCCGGCAGTGGGCGGCGCGGAACGGTGCGGTTGATCAAATCGGGCGAAGTTTCCGAAGTAGGGGCAAGGAAATGAGGTTAATCGCTAAACTGCCGGTCACCATGGCTGCAGCCGTCGGCCTGCTTTTCCTCGGAGCCCATGCAAGTGGCCTCGGCGACGCCAAGGCCGCCGGAAAGAGCGTCGGGGTCACGGGCTCGACCGCCACGCAACGTGTCAAGCTCGGCCTCAACAAATCTGTCGTCATCGATCTGCCGAGCGACGCCTACGACATCCTTGTCGCCAATCCCGCGGTCGCCGATGCGGTGACCCGCACTGCAAGGCGCATCTATCTGTTCGGCAAGTCGGTGGGCGAAACCAACATCTTCGTCTTCGGTCCCAATGGCGAGCAGATTGCCAGCCTGGATCTGGCCGTCGAACGCGACGTCGCCGGATTGGAAGACTACCTCAAGCGCTTCCTTCCGAATGCCGAGATCAAGGTCGAATTGCTGAACGACAACGTCGTCCTGACCGGGACGGTGGATACGCCGCTCGATGCCAAGCGCGCCGTCGATCTGGCAACCATCTTCGTGTCCGGCGGTGAAGCGACGACGGGCCAGTATTCGCAGACCGCGGCCGGCGGTAATGCCAATGGCGGCGTCGACATCAACAACCCGGATGCCGAACGCCGGGTCTCGAAGATCGTCAACCTGCTACAGATCATCGGCGACGACCAGGTGACGCTGAAGGTGACCGTGGCCGAAGTCAGCCGCTCGGTGATGAAGCAGCTCGGCGTCAACATGGTTGGCAGCGGCAGCATGGACGGCATCGCCTACGGTGCGCTGAGTTCGCCCAACTACGGTTTGGGAAAGCCGCTTTCGCAGAATTCAGGCTTTAACTTGGGCGGCAGTGGCCTCAAAGCCTACATCAATGCCATGGAGCAAAGCGGCGTCATGAAGACGCTTGCAGAACCGACCCTCACCGCGGTTTCGGGCGAGAAGGCAACGTTCAGGGTCGGCGGCGAATTCAATCTCATCACGGCACGTACGAACAACGTTTCGACCGACAACCAGACCGGCCAGGTCACCTACACCAACGAAAAGCTTGAATACGGCATAGGCCTCGAGTTCCAGCCCGTTGTGCTGTCGGCGGGTCGGATCAGCCTCAAGGTCAGAACATCGGTTTCGGAGCCGACCTCGGAAGGTGCTACCACCCTGGAAGGCGGCGGCAGCTTGCCCGGCCTGACGCTTCTGTCGATCCGCAAGAGACTTGCCGACACCACCGTCGAATTGCCGTCGGGCGGTTCGATGATGATTGCCGGCCTCGTTCGCGACGACGTCCGCCAGGCTGTATCGGGCTTGCCCGGCCTGACCAAGATCCCGGTGCTCGGCACGCTATTCCGCAGCCGCGATTTCGTCCGCAATGAAACTGAACTGGTCATCATCATCACGCCTTATCTGGCTCGGCCGGTGGCGCGCAACGACCTGGCTAAGCCGGACGACAATTTCAATGCCGCCGGCGATGGTCCGGCCATGTTCCTTGGCCGCGTCAACCGCGTCTACGGCACCATGCAGACCGACAAGCCCAACGGCCGCTACCACGGCGTTGTCGGCTTCATCTACAAGTAAGCGGGGAAGCGGACATGTCTCAGTCAGCATCAAAGGTACTGGCGATTGCCGCTACGGCATGGTCTGGCCGTGGCCGGATCCGCCGATCGGCAATGCCGATCATGGCGGTCGCGATCGCCGCCTCGCTTGCCGGTTGCGCTAAGCGCGACAGCATCACGGTTGGGGCGATTCCCGATGATTATCGCACCACGCATCCGATCGTGATTGCCGAGAAGAACCAGAAGCTGGACCTCCCGGTCGGCGCCGGCGATCGCGGCATGACCGGCTCGCAGCGCGACACGCTTCTAGGCTTCCTTGACGGCTACGACAGGAGCGCTGCCCCGGCGCTGACGATCGCAACCCCGATCGGCTCGGCCAATGAGGTGGCGGCGACTGCCGCGGCGCGCGATTTCGCCAGGCTGGCGGTTGCCAGCGGCATCAAGCGAAACCGGATCGTGGTGACCTCCTACCAGTCGGTTTCCCCGGAAGCCTCGGCGCCTATCCGCGTTTCCTATATTTCGGTGAGAGCCCAGACCGACAAATGCGGGCGCTGGCCCGAAGACATCCTCGCAACCTCCGAAAACAAGCACTACGCCGATTACGGCTGCTCCTCTCAAAACAACCTCGCCGCGCAACTCGCCAATCCGGCCGATCTGCTCGGGCCAAGAAAGTCGTCCGATATCGACGCCGAGAACCGCGGCGCGGTGATCGACGTCTATCGCGGCAGAGGTATTTCGGACGAGTTCCTCGGCAATTCGGAAGTGACGTATTAGGAGCGCCGGCCCCGCGTAGAGACCGGAAAGAGAAGTCACGGAAAAGAGCATGACGATGAGCAATCTTGCCTACGACACGCCCGGAGACGGCGGCGACAGCTCGCAATCGGATATTGCCGCGATGCAGGCGCTGCGGCCGGTGCCGCGTATTTCGATCCAGGCATTTTGCGAGACGGAAGGTGTCGCGCATCCGGTGGAGCGGGCCGGCGAGGATCGCCGCATGGCCAAGGCGCATCTGAAAGTGCATATGGGCGGCATCGCCACGGCGATCGAATTCTACCAGTCGGCGCCGACGCCGAACCTGATCCTGCTGGAATCGCGCAGCGAACCGAAGCAGTTGCTGGAGCAGCTTGCCCAGCTTTCCGAATATTGCGATCCCTCCTCGAAAGTCGTGGTGATCGGCCACTACAACGATGTCGGTCTTTACCGCGAACTCATCCGCTTCGGTATTTCCGAATATGTCATCGCGCCGGTGTCGATGGCCGATATCGTCTCCGTGGTTTCATCGATCTTCGTCGATCCGGAAGCCGAGCCGATCGGCCGCTCGATCGCCTTCATCGGCGCCAAGGGCGGCGTCGGCTCCTCGACCATCGCCCACAATGTAGCGTGGGCGATGTCATCGCTGTTCAAGTCGGAAGTGGTCGTCGCCGATCTCGACCTGGCTTTCGGGACGGCCAACATAAATTTCGACCAGGACCCTGCGCAAGGCATCGCCGAAGCCGTATTTTCGCCCGAACGAGTTGACGAGGTCTATCTCGACCGTCTGCTTGCCCAGTGCGCCGAACATCTGTCGCTGCTCGCCGCGCCCTCCACCCTCGAACGTGTCTATGATTTCGATCCCGATGCCTTCACGCAACTCATCGACACCGCGCAGCGCAGTGTGCCGCTGCTGGTGCTCGACGTTCCTCATGTCTGGACTGGCTGGACCAAGAACACACTGATCAAGGCTGACGAGATCGTCATCACGGCGACGCCGGAACTGGCCAATCTGCGCAACACCAAGAACCTGGTCGATATGCTGACGCGGCTTCGCCCGAACGATCCGCCGCCGAAACTGATCATCAACCAGGCCGGCGTACCGAAGCGACCCGAGATATCCGCTTCCGACTTCGCCGAGCCGCTCAGCCTCACGCCGATGTCGGTCATCGCCTTCGACCCGTTGTTGTTTGGAAATGCCGCCAACAACGGCCGCATGCTGGGCGAGATGGATGCCAGGAGCCCGGTCGTCGGCATGATCAACGAAATCGCGCATGTCCTGACCGGTCGCAGCGAAATCAAGGCCAGGAAGAAGGCAGGCCTTGGCGGCCTGCTCGGCAAGCTCTCGCGTAACAAGAAATGACGCTCCCCTCCAAATCAAGAAGTAGAGCATGATGTCGTCCGAAAACCGCTTCGGCATCATGTTCTGGACGGAATTGGTAGTCGATCATGTTTGGTAAAAGAGGCTCCGACGACGGCGGCCGGTTCACCCCGGAGTTCCGTCAGCCAGCACCGGCGCCAGCGGCGCCGGCCACTGCAACGCCTGCGGACATGGCGGTACTTGCCCGGCCCGCGGCAGCGCCGCCTGGAGCGCCGGGAACCCCGCCAACTCGCCGTGCCGTTGAGGCGCCATCGATGGCGCCGGAGCCGCCAAAAAAGATCCAGCGCGAAAAAAGTGAAACCTACTACGACACCAAGAGCCAGGTCTTCTCCGCGCTCATCGACACCATTGACCTGTCGCAACTCGCCAAGCTCGATCCCGAGAGCGCGCGCGAGGAAATCCGCGACATCGTCAACGACATCATCGCCATCAAAAATTTCGCAATGTCGATCGCCGAGCAGGAAGAGTTGCTCGAGGACATCTGCAACGATGTGCTGGGCTACGGCCCGCTGGAGCCGCTGCTCGCCCGCGACGATATCGCCGACATCATGGTCAACGGCTCCAAGAACGTCTACATCGAAGTCAATGGCAAGGTCGAACAGACCGGCATCCGCTTCCGCGACAATCAGCAGCTGCTCAACATCTGCCAGCGCATCGTCAGCCAGGTTGGCCGCCGCGTCGACGAATCGAGTCCGATCTGCGACGCCCGCCTACCCGACGGCTCCCGCGTCAACGTCATCGCCCCGCCGCTCTCCATCGACGGCACCGCGCTCACCATCCGCAAGTTCAAGAAGGACAAGCTGACGCTCGATCAGCTGGTCAAGTTCGGCGCCATCTCGCCGCAGGGCGCCGAGATCCTCAAGATCATCGGCCGCGTCCGCTGCAACATCGTCATCTCCGGCGGTACCGGCTCTGGCAAGACGACGCTGCTCAACTGCCTGACCAACTATATCGACCGCGAGGAACGCGTCATCACCTGCGAGGACTCGGCCGAGCTGCAACTGCAGCAGCCGCACGTGGTGCGTCTCGAAACCCGCCCGCCCAATCTCGAGGGCGAAGGCGAGGTGACCATGCGCGACCTGGTCAAGAACTGCCTGCGCATGCGGCCCGAACGCATCATCGTCGGCGAAGTGCGCGGACCGGAGGTTTTCGACCTGCTGCAGGCGATGAACACCGGCCATGACGGGTCGATGGGAACGATCCACTCCAACAGCCCGCGCGAATGCCTGAACCGTATCGAATCGATGATCGCCATGGGCGGCTATTCGCTGCCGCAGAAGACCGTGCGTGAAATCGTCGTCGGCTCCATCGATGTCATCATCCAGGCAGCACGCCTTCGCGACGGCTCGCGCCGCATCACCCACATCACCGAGGTGATCGGCATGGAAGGCGACGTCATCATCACGCAGGATATCGTGCTCTACAACATCAAGGGCGAGGACTCGAATGGAAGGCTGCTTGGCGAGCACGTGTCGACCGGCATCGGCCGTCCGCATTTCTGGGATCGCGCCCGCTACTATGGCGAGGAACAGCGCCTCGCCAATGCGCTGGAATCGATGGAGAAACGCGCTGACTGACGCATATCGAGGTTGGAAGCAATTCCAGGAAAAGTGTGAAGCGGTTTTCCCGGGAAAAGCGCGTAGCGCTTTCCCTTGGGGATTGCGTCAAAACAAAGCGATAGCGCATATCGCCGTTTCCTTGAAACGGCGATATGCGCTGGGGACCGAGGTCGATGTTCGGAATTGACACCACCGTAATGGCGTTCATCGTGCTCGCCGGCTTCAGCGCTGGTGCGGTCGCCTATGCCTTCCTGTTCACCAAGATGAGCAACGAGAAGCAGGCCGGCAAGCGGCTCGAGACGATCAAGGCCGCCGAGACCGATCGTTCGGTCGTCAAGGCTTCGCGCGACCGTGTCGCGGAGGCGGTCAAGCGGCGTAAATCTGTCCAGGACACGCTGAAACTGCTCGACGAAAAGCAGAAAACCAACGAACTCGCCGTCAAGAAGCCACCGTTAAAGGCCCAGATTCGTCAGGCCGGCATGCAGGTCTCGATCGAGCGTTTCTATATCTACTCCGTCATTTGCGGCATCGCGCTGACGGTGCTTGCCTATCTCGCCGGCGCGCCGCTTCTGGTCCTGCCGGGCGCGCTGCTGGCGGGGGCGCTCGGCCTGCCGCGCTGGTTCGTCTCGTTTCGCCGCGCGCGCCGGGTCAAGGCGTTCCTCAACGAATTTCCCAACGCCCTCGACATCATCGTGCGCGCCGTCAAATCCGGCCTGCCGCTCAACGACGCCATTCGCCTGATCGCCAGTGAATCGCCGGAGCCGGTCAAGACCGAGTTCCGCCGGATCGTCGATTCACAGCAGATTGGCATGTCCATCCCCGATGCCACCTTGCGCATGGCTGAAACCATGCCGTGCAGCGAGGCAAGCTTCTTCGGCATCGTTATCCAGATCCAGTCACAGGCCGGCGGTAATCTCTCCGAGGCGCTTGGCAACCTGTCGCGCGTGCTTCGCGATCGCAAGAAGATGAAGGCCAAGGTCCAGGCGCTTTCCATGGAAGCCAAGGCGTCGGCCGTCATCATCGGCGCGCTGCCTTTTGTCGTCGCCCTTCTCGTCTATCTGTCGAGCCCGAACTACATCATGCCGCTGTTCACCACCAGCACCGGCAATCTGATCCTCGGCTGTTCCGGCGTCTGGATGTCGATCGGCATTCTGGTGATGCGCAAGATGATGAACTTTGAAGTTTAGGCCGACCTTGGAAAGCTCGAAACGAAAAGACTGAAAACGAATGACCGACCAAGTCGTAAAATCGCTGACCGATCCTGCCTTCCTGATAGCGTTGCTGGTTGGCATTGCGGTGTTCGCGACCGTCTTCACGGTGCTGCCGGCCCTTGGTGGCAATCAGCTCAAGACTCGCATGAGATCGGTGGCGCTGGAGCGTGACGAATTGCGCGCCAAGCAGCGCGCGCGGCTTGCCAATGAAGCCGATCGTCGCCGCAAGGGGCTGCGCGAAGAGCAGTCGATCGGCATGCGCAACATCGTCGACAGGCTGGACCTGCGGCGTGCGTTGGCCGATGAAGGCACGTTGCAGAAGCTCAAGGTGGCGGGCTTTCGTGGCCAGAACCCGCTGACCCGCTTCCTGTTCTTCCGCCTGATCCTGCCTTTTGTCGGTTTCGCGCTGGCAGCGATCTATCTGTTCGTGCTCGGCGGACTGCCTGACCGGCCGGCCTTCGTGAAACTGTTCGTCTGCATCCTTGTCGCCTACGCCGGTTTCTACGCGCCGATCCTTTACGTCAACAATCGTGCCGCCAAGCGCAAGCAGTCGATCCAGGCGGCGTGGCCGGATGCGCTCGACCTGATGCTGATCTGCGTCGAATCGGGCATGTCGGTCGAGGCCGCCTTGCGCAAGGTCTCCGAGGAGATCGGTTCGCAGTCGGTGGCGCTGGCGGAGGAATTCGTGCTGACCAACGCCGAACTCTCTTATCTGCAGGAGCGCAAGCAGGCTTATGAAAACCTCTCGGCTCGTACCGGCCTGGAGTCGGTGAAGTCAGTGTCCCAGGCGCTGGTCCAGGCCGAACGCTACGGCACACCCGTGGCGCACGCATTGCGCGTGCTGGCCTCGGAAAGCCGTGACATGCGCATGAATGCCGCCGAGAAGAAGGCCGCCGCCCTGCCGCCGAAGCTTACCGTGCCGATGATCCTGTTCTTCCTGCCGGTTTTGTTCGCTATCATTCTGGGCCCAGCCGGCATTCAGGTCAGTCAGCGCGGCATCTTCGGCGACCAGCACAATTCCTCAAGCCAGTAGGCCTCGTTGCAGCCATACAAAAGAGCCGCACTGCCAATGCAGTGCGGCTCTTGTTTTCAGCTTTGAGATGTGGACGGATTTTGCGCTGTGCGGAGCCGGCGCCCATGCGGCGCTCAGTTGGTCGCCGGCTTTGCCTTGTCCTGATCCTTGAGCTGACTCCAGGCGTTCTGCTGGGCAAGCATCTGGCGAAGATAGGCTACATTGGCTTGCGCCTGTTCGGGTGAAAGCTCCTGCGACGCGATCTTCTCGGCCTCGTCGAAGCGGCCCTGCAGTCCCACGACCAGCGCAAGGTTCTGGCGCACCCGGCTGTCGGCATTCGGTTGCTGGGCTGCCGAGCGCATATAGGTCTCGGCGGTGCGCAGATCGCCTTCCAGCACATAGGACATACCGAGATTGGAAAGGATCGAGGGTTCGTTCGGCTTTAGGTCCAGCGCCTTGCGGTAGTTCTGGCGCGCTTCATCCTTCTGGCCAAGCTGGTCGAGAATGGCGGCCTCGGCCGACATCAGCCGCCAGTCCGGATATTCCGGCGTCTGCGCCCGGCGCACGGCGTCGAGCGCCGGCTCGAACTGGCCGTTGGCGGCCAGCGCCTTGCCGTAGGCGGCAAGCACGTCGCGATCCTTGGGGTAGGCGATCGCCAGCTTGCGCATCACGGCAAGCGACTGGTCGGCATCGCCGTCCATCTGGAGCGCCGCCGCAAAATTTGTCGCCAGCCGCTTGTCGTTGGGGTTCTTTGCGTAGGATTCGCCCAGCCGCCCGGTCGCCCCGTGCAACTCGCTGGCCGACATGGTTTCCAGCGGTTTGCCGCTGGTGCGCCCGATCGAGCCGGTCGTGAGCTTGCTGGTTCCGCACCCGGCAACACCGGCCGCCAGCGCCATCAGCAGTGCCGTGGTGACCAACCGTTTGCCCGTGACGTTCATCCTGCGGTTGGTGGGCATCGGCACGGGGCTCTCCATTCCTGCGCGTGGCCATTCACGTGGCCATCTTCATCCCCGCAGAAATATTCTGTTAACCCTAACGGACAGTTAAAAAGTGAGCCGTCGGATCGGTGAACGGCCCGCCGGAAGCCTTTGGCCTGGCAGTCCCATGCCGGCCCCTGTGCATAGATGTTGAAATCATCCGACGTCCCTGTCACTTGACTGAGGACGACCTGCAAGCCTCCCGGAGACCATCGAATGCCCGTCGAACTCATCGAGACACTAAACACTGCCCTGCCGGTCCATCTGGTCGCGAGCGATGGACTGGAGGCCTTGGGGCTTTCGCCTTCCATGACCGCATGGGCGGCCGCCAACGGCTTTTCCGGCGAAGCCGGTAGGACGCTCGCCGTCCCCGGCGACAACGGTTCCCTTGCCGGCGCCTTGTTCGGCGTCGGTGATGGCGAGGGCGCGCTGGCGGTCGGCATGCTGGCGAGAGCCTTGCCGGAAGGCGACTGGCATTTTGCCGCCGCTCCAGCCGAGCCGGAACTCGCGGCCATAGCCTTGGTGCTCGGCGGTTACGTCTTCACTCGCTACGGAAAGAAATCAGGCAAGACGCTGCGTTTTGCGCTGCCGCTCGGCGTAGATGCAGGACGCGTCCGGCGCATCGCCGACGGCGTCTTCCTGGCGCGCGACCTCGTCAACACGCCGACCAGCGACATGGGACCGGACGAGTTGGAGAAGGCCGTGCGGACCCTGGCGGCCACTCACAAGGCCGAGGTGTCGGTGATCAAGGGGGATGATCTCCTGAAGCAGAATTTCCCGATGATCCATGCGGTCGGCCGGGCCTCGGTCGGAGCGCCGCGACTGATCGACATGGTTTGGGGACCGGAAGGCGCGCCGAAGGTGACGCTGGTCGGCAAGGGTGTCTGTTTCGACACTGGCGGCCTCGACATCAAACCGTCGTCGGGCATGCTCTTGATGAAGAAGGATATGGGCGGCGCCGCCAATGTGCTGGGCCTGGCCTCGATGATCATGGCTGCCGGGCTGAAGATCCGGCTGCGCGTCCTGATCCCGGCGGTCGAGAATTCGATTGCCGGCAACGCTTTCCGGCCTGGAGATGTACTGACCAGCCGCAAGGGCATTACCGTCGAGATCGGCAACACCGACGCCGAAGGGCGGCTGGTGCTGGCCGATGCGCTGGCGCTGGCCGATGACGAGGAGCCGGAACTGCTGATCGACATGGCGACGCTGACCGGGGCAGCGCGTGTCGCGCTCGGTCCCGATCTGCCGCCTTTCTACACTGGCGACGAAGCGCTGGCGTCCGAACTGGCTGCGGCCTCGGTGGCCGTCGAGGATCCGTTGTGGCGCATGCCGTTGTGGCGGCCCTATGACGCCAGGCTGGCGTCGAAGATCGCCGACATCAACAACGTCACCACGGACGGTTTCGCCGGCTCGGTCACCGCGGCGCTGTTCCTCAAGCGCTTTGTCGAACGGACAACGGGCTGGGCGCATTTCGACATCTTCGCCTGGAACCCGTCCGATCGCCCCTACGGACCCGCCGGCGGCGAGGCGCAAGGCATCCGTGCACTGGAGCGGGTCATTTCGAGGCGCTATGCCTAGGGTCGTGAGCAAAGCACACTGCCTCTAAACTGAAACGGAACCGAAACAATTTTCCGTCATGCTCGCGCGATGTCGATTTCGATGCGTCCGAGCCAGGCGATGCGACTATGGCAGCAGGTGATGTTGTCGCAGGTGCGCGCCGGCGCGCCAGATCTCACCATGCGCCAGACGGCGATCCTGTTCACCATCTATCTCGACCCGCCGCCGCACACGGTGCGCGGCCTGGCAGCCCGCCTCAATGTCACCAAGCCGGTCATCACCCGCGCCCTCGACACTATGGGTGCGCTGAAACTGGTGTCACGCCATCGCGACGAGCTCGACAAGCGCAATGTGCTGATCCGGCGCACGGTCGAAGGCGCGCTCTTTGTCGAGCGCTTCGGGGATGGTATCGTTGCCAGGGCCCACGAACTGCCCATCTGATCAATCGCTGAATTAGAACGAGTACCGATTTGACTGCCAGGGATGCCCGCCTCCACGCCTTCCGTTCCGACCTCGCCGATGCAAGGCTGAAAGGGAAGGTTTCGGCCGATCGCTTCGTCACCGGCCGTCCGGCTCGGATCACAGCCTCCGTGGCTGACCTGCGCAAGGCACCGCGCCCGGATGCCGGCGTCAACACGCAGGTACTGTTCGGCGACGATGTGCTTGTCTTCGAGGAAGCCGAGGGATGGGCCTGGGTCCAGGCCGAACGCGACGGCTATGTCGGCTACGTCGGCGCCACCATGCTGGGCGCACGCGAGCATGCGCCAACCCACATCGTCACGGCGCCGCGCACCTTCCTCTATCCTGGCCCGGATCTGCGCTTCCCGATCAGCGGCCAATTGTCAATGGGCTCGACGGTGACGGTAACCGGCGCTGCCGAAACGCGCGGCACGCACTATGCGCTGTTGCCTTCCGGCGAGGCGCTGATCGCCGGCCATGTGCGCCCCGTCAGCGATATCGCCGCCGACTATGTCTCGGTCGCCGAGATGTTTATCGGCACGCCCTATCTCTGGGGCGGCACCTCCGGCTTCGGCATCGACTGTTCTGGCCTCGTGCAACTGGCCATGCGCATGGCCGGCCGCAATGTGCTTCGAGATTCCGACATGCAGGCGGCAGGCCTCGGCGAGCCGCTCGATCCGGGATCCGATTATGCCGGGCTAAAACGCGGTGACCTCGTGTTCTGGAAGGGGCATGTCGCCGTTATGACCGACGCCGAGACCATGATCCACGCCAACGGCCACACCATGCTGGTCTCGCGCGAAGGGCTGAAGGATGCGGTTGATCGGATTGGGTATCTCTATGGCGGGCCGACTGGGTTTCGGCGGCCTTAGCGCCTCTTCCTTCGCCCCGTTCACGGGGAGAAGGTGCCCGAAGGGCGGATGAGGGGCGGCGCCAGCGATTGAAAGCTCGCGCTGTCCCTCACGTGCCTGCCGGCATCCTCTCCCCGTACGGGGTGAGGGCAACTCACCCGATCACCTTTTGTTCCGATTTTCCTTGGCGATCGCGCGCCGTCGCGCTACCTCTTTCGCGTGACCGAGCAGCCGCGCCTTGCCAAACAAAATGCCGCCGTCCTTCTGCCCGAGCCATTCATCAGATGGTTTGGCGAAAAAGGCTGGTCGCCGCGCGCTCACCAGATCGAGCTGCTGGCGAAGGCTCAAGCCGGGCAATCGGTGCTCTTGATCGCACCGACCGGCGCCGGCAAGACACTGGCCGGCTTCTTGCCATCGTTGACCGAACTGGCCAACCGCCCCAGACGCAAAGCCGGTATGGCACGGCGCGGCATCCATACGCTCTACATCTCGCCGCTGAAGGCGCTGGCCGTCGACATCGAGCGCAACCTCGGCAAGCCGGTGGAGGAGATCGGCCTGCCCGTCACCATCGAGACGCGCACCGGCGACACGCCTTCCCACAAGCGGCAGCGCCAGAAGCTGGCGCCGCCCGATATCCTGCTCACCACGCCCGAGCAATTGGCGCTGCTGATTGCGGCCGGCGATGCCGGGCGCTTCTTCGAGGATCTGCGCTATGTCGTGCTCGACGAGTTGCATTCGCTGGTGACATCGAAACGCGGCCATCTGCTGGCGCTCGGGCTGGCGCGGCTGCGCAGCATCGTGCCCGGCCTGCAGACGATCGGTCTGTCGGCAACGGTGGCCGAGCCCGACGAGTTGCGGCGCTGGCTGGTGAGCCAGAATCCGCCCAAAGGCCTGGCAAGTCCCGATATGTCTGAGCTCATCGTCGTAACCGGCGGCGCGAAGCCCGAAATCTCGATCCTCGATTCGGAAGAGCGCGTGCCATGGGCCGGCCATTCGGCGCGCTATGCGACGCCGGAAATCTACCGCGAGATCAAGCGCCACAAGACCACCCTGCTGTTCGTCAACACCCGCAGCCAGGCCGAGCTGCTGTTTCAGGAATTGTGGCGGGTCAACGAGGATACCTTGCCGATCGCGCTGCATCACGGCTCGCTCGATGTCACCCAGCGCCGCCGCGTCGAGAAGGCGATGGGAGACAATGCCTTACGTGCCATCGTTGCCACCTCGACGCTCGATCTCGGCATCGATTGGGGCGACGTCGATCTGGTCGTGCATGTCGGGGCGCCCAAGGGCGCCAGCCGGCTGGCGCAGCGCATCGGCCGTGCCAACCACCGCATGGACGAGCCGTCGAAGGCGATCCTCATCCCGGCCAATCGTTTCGAGGTGCTGGAGTGCCGGGCAGCGCTGGACGCCAACTATCTGGGCGCCCAGGATACGCCGCCGCTGGTCAATGGCGGGCTCGATGTGCTGGCCCAGCATGTGCTGGGCTGCGCCTGCGGAGCGCCGTTTCGCGCCGACGATCTCTACGAGGAAGTGCTGACAGCAGCGCCCTATGCCAGCCTCGACCGGCCGACATTCGACCGCGTCATCGATTTCGTCGCCACCGGCGGCTACGCACTGAAGAACTACGAGCGCTACGCCCGCATCCGCCTCAACAAGGACGGCATGTGGCGGGTCTCCAATCCCCGCGTCGCGCAGCAATATCGGCTGAACGTCGGCACCATCATCGAGGTGCCGGCGCTCAATGTGCGTTACGTCAAGGCCGGCAGCAAAGGCTCGGCTTCGCACGGCGGCCGGGCTCTGGGCAAGATCGAGGAGGCCTTCCTCGAAACGCTGACGCATGGGGACACCTTCATGTTTGCCGGCAAAGTGCTGCGCTTCGAAGGCATCCGCGAGAACGAATGCTTCGTCTCGAATGCGCCGGGAAGCGACGCCAAGGTTCCTTATTATGGCGGCGGCAAATTTCCGCTTTCGACTTACCTCGCCGAGCAGGTGCGCGCCATGCTGGACGACCCGCAGCGCTGGAAGAAGCTGCCCGAGCAGGTATCGGACTGGCTGCGGTTCCAGGCTGACAAATCGGTATTGCCCAAACGCGACGACCTCTTGATCGAGACCTTTCCGCGCGGCAACCGTCACTATCTCGTCGCTTATCCTTTCGAGGGCAGGCTGGCGCACCAGACGCTCGGCATGCTGCTCACCCGCCGGCTGGACAGGGCCGGCGCCAGGCCGCTTGGCTTCGTCGCCACCGACTACGCATTGGCCATCTGGTCGCTGGGCGATATGGGCGCGATGTTCAAATCGCGGAAACCTTCGCTTGGCGCTCTGTTCGACCAGGACATGCTGGGCGACGACCTCGAGGCTTGGCTGGCCGACAGCTGGCTGCTCAAGCGCACCTTCCGCAACTGCGCGCTGATTTCAGGCCTGATCGAGAAACGTCACCCCGGCCAGGAGAAAAGCGGCCGCCAGGTCACCGTCTCGACCGATCTGATCTATGACGTGCTGCGCAGCCATGAGCCCGACCACATCCTGCTGCAGGCGACGCGCGCCGACGCGGCGACCGGTCTGCTCGATGTCAGCAGACTTGCCGACATGCTCTCGCGTATCCAGGGTCGAATCGTGCATAAGGCACTCGAACAGATATCGCCGCTGGCCGTGCCGATCATGCTCGAAATCGGCAAGATGCCGGTGAACGGCGAGGCCGACGAAACGCTGCTGATGGATGCCGCGACTTTGGTCGAGGAAGCCATGGGTCCTGGGATGGTTGAGGAATGAATTTTTCGCTGGCGCGGGCATCGCTGATCGCCGAGGCCGACTTTGTCGGCATCGCGGGCGAGCGCGCGATCTGTGATTCGCGCGGCGTGCTCTATTTCCCCGATCTGAGGCTGCTCGCGGTCTCCGACCTGCATCTGGAAAAGGGCTCGTCCTTCGCCAGGCGCGGCGCACTGATCCCGCCCTACGATACCGGCGCCACTCTGCTCCGGCTGCAGGCGGTAATCGCGGACTACCAGCCGGCCATCGTCATCAGCCTGGGCGACTCCTTCCACGACGGCGGCGGCGCCGAGCGCATGCATCAAACCTTCCGCGATCGGCTGGAAGCATTGATGGCCGGCCGCGACTGGTTCTGGGTCGCCGGCAACCATGACCCGGAAGCGCCGGCGGATTTGCCCGGCGAGACGGTGCGCGAACTCGCCATCGGCTCGCTGCTGTTCCGCCACGAGCCGTCGAAGATAAGAACCGAGGGCGAAGTTGCCGGCCATCTTCACCCTTGCGCCCGCATCGTCCAGCAGGGCCGCTCGGTGCGGCGGCGCTGCTTTGCCGGCGATGGCGGCCGCATGATCATGCCGGCCTTCGGCGCTTATACCGGCTCGCTCAACGTGCTCGACCGCGCCTATGCCGGCCTGTTCCGCCGCGAGACGTTGATGGCCTATATGATGGGCGCCGCGCGCATCTTCGCCATTTCCGGTTCGATGCTGCGGCCGGGCTGAGTTTCTACGGTATAAGCACGGTTGCGCCTGTCGTCTGCCGTGCCTCGAGCCGGCGATGCGCCTCCGCCACTTCGGCAAGCGGCATGCTTGTGTGCACCGGGATTTTCACTGCGCCGCTGAGGACGACGCTGAACAGATCCTCGCTCATGGCGACGACGTCCTCACGCCTGGCGAGATGATGGAACAGCAACTGCCAGGTGGCGAACAGCGAACCCTTTTGCATCAAAAGCATGATGTCGAATGGCGGGATCGACCCCGACGCTGTGCCGTAGCTGACGAAGGTGCCGAACGGCCGCAGGCAGTCGAGTGAGGCGGGGAAGGTCGCGTTGCCGACGCCGTCATAGACGACGTGGCAGCCTTCGCCGTTGGTGACCTCTTTCACCCGTGCGGCGAAATTCTCTTTGATGTAGTCGATGACATGGTCGCAGCCATTGGCGCGCGCAAGTTCGGCCTTTTCGGGTGAACCGACCGTGCCGATGACGGTCGCGCCGAGATGTTTGGCCCATTGCGTCAGGATGAGGCCGACGCCGCCCGCCGCGGCATGCACCAGGATGGTATGGCCCGCCTCGACGCGAAACGTGCGGCGCAGCAGATATTGCGCCGTCAGCCCTTTCAGCATCATCGCCGCACCTGTCTCGAAATCGATGGCGTCGGGCAGATGCACGACGAAATGCGCGGGCACGATGCGTTCTTCGGCATAGGCGCCGAGCGTCTCGACATAGGCGACTCGGTCGCCAGGCGCGAAGCCGCTGACGCCTTCACCGACGGCGACGATTTCGCCGGCGCCTTCATTGCCGGGAATGAATGGCAGAGCGGGCGGCGCGTATTCGCCGGTGCGAAAATAGATGTCGACGAAGTTGAGGCCGACCGCCCGGTTGCGCACGCGCACGTCGCCCGGTCCGGGCTGGCCGATGTCGACATCTTCGTAGGCGAGCATATCTGGCCCGCCATGGCGGTGAACACGGATCGCTTTCATGGTTTTCTTCCCTGCGCTGTTTCTCTTGAGTGTGAGATAGCGCGTGGCGAGATATCATTGTAGACTGATACCTATGACATCAGAGTTCAAACAAAATGATATCTGAGCAGATCGGCCTCGACCTTCTCCGCACCTATGTCGCGGTCTGCCTGCAAGGTAGCCTGAGCAGGGTCGCCGCGCAGACCGGCAAGACCCAATCGGCGATGAGCATGCAGATGCGCCGGCTGGAGGGCCTGCTCCAACGGCACTTGTTCCAGCGCACCGGCCGCGGTGTCGTACCGACTGCGGCGGGAGAGCTCTTTCTGGGATACGCGACCCGCATCCTCGCTCTCGGCGACGAAGCGGTGGCGCGTCTGCAGCAGGCTAGCATTGGCGGCGGCGTGCGTATTGGTCTTGCCGAAGAGGTCACCACGGCCGCGCTTTCGGCCGCGCTTGGGCGGCTGCATCGCACCTATCCCGACATCAGCCTCGACGCGATGGTCGAGCACAGCGTCGCGCTGGGACGGCTGTGGAGCGAGGATGCGCTGGATGTCATGATTGCCCCGACATCCGTCGTCGCGGCCGATGCCGTGACGACATGGAACGTCGAACTGCAGTGGGTCTGCGCCCAGGACTATGTGCTGGACCATGACCGGCCACTCGATCTCGCCGCCTTCGGCGCAACCTGCCCTTGGCGCAGGCGGATGATCGAGGCGCTGGTCGCCGCCGGCCGGGAGCACCGGATCGTCCTGTCGTGCCAGAGCGTCACCGGCCTTCAGGCCGCGATCGAGAACGGACTGGGCGTTGGACTGCTTCCGCCCGAATCCGTGCGCACTGCTTCGATGCGGGTGCTGAAGACGTCAGCCGGCCTGCCCGAGCCGCTCACGGTCCAATACGGCCTTTACGCGCACGACCGCAGGACAGCTGTAATCGATGCCGCGATCGAAATCCTGCTTAAGGATTTGCCGGCGGCGCCACGAGCACGGGCCGCCTGACGGCGGGACGCTCTACCGGCCGTAATAGAGGGTGACGGTGTGCTTGGCCTCGGCGAAGAACAGCCAGCGCTCGACCAGCATGCCGGCGAACTGGACGGTTGCCGCAAGCACCGACAGCACCGCTGCGAATGGCCAGGGCAAAGCGAATAAGACAGAAAGCAGCAGCAGGGCAGGCAAGGCGAAAGCCAGCAACTGCGTGATCAGCCGCAGCTTTGCACCGTGCTTGCGGGCGATGCGAAAGCCCATTTCCTTGAGCAGGTAGTTCTCCTCGGTGTGCGGCCATTCCAGCGAGCGCACCGTCCCTCCGGCGAGGCCTGTCGCCGTGTTGGCGGTGGTCGCGATCTCCAGCGCGTCATTGTATCGCCACGTCGCCAGCTTCCAGCCCCAGCCGAGCAAGGTCAGCAGCAGGGCGGCTACCGCAACGGCGGTCGCGCTGATGGCGAAAGCCTGCAGCAGCGCGTTCAACAGCACGCTGCCGGTCATCGCCGAAAAGATGAGATAGCCCGGCAGCGTATACGGGCTATGCCACTGCGCGATCGGCTTCAGCGAGGCATAGATCATGCCGGTGGTGCAGACGGTGACGATTGCGCCGATAGTTGCGAGAAACCCGGCGATGGCCATCCAGCCTCCGGTGCGGCCAAAAAACACCCAGCCGATGCCGAACAGCCCGGCGGGAATGAAGGTCGCGACCGAGGCCACGCCTTCGCGCGACAGCCAGGAACTGCGCCATTGCGAGAAGGCGCGCCATGCACGTTCGGGGCGGCCGAGATGGCCGGTCGAGGACAATAGGCCGGCGGCGATCAGGCCGAGCGACAGCCCCATGCCGATAAGGCCGAGCCAGAAATGGGCCGGGATAAAACCCAGTCCGCCAAGCACGCCAAGCAGCGCCAGCAGGCCATAGCCCGCTCCTGTGGCAGTTGTGAAGAAGACGACGGAAAAGGCTGGATGCATTGGTCAGTTCGAAAGCATGCGGTCGATCCAGCTGAGAAAACCGCCTTCGGCCGTGACTGGCTCGAGCCTTGGCGCCGGCACCCATGCGGCGCGCTGGGCGCGCGGCGGCAGATATTTGTTGGTCGGTTTGTAGCCCATCTCCGGCATCAGGTCGACGCCGCCACGCTCCGCCACCAGTTGCGAGACAGCCGACGAGGGATCGCCGAGATCGCCGAAATGCCGGGCGCTGGTCGGGCAGGCGGCAACGCAGGCCGGCACGCGGTCTTCCTCGGCCAGATTGTCATTGTAGATGCGATCGACGCAAAGCGTGCATTTCTTCATCACGCCGACATCGGTGTCGAATTCGCGCGCGCCATAGGGGCACGCCCAGCTGCACAGTTTGCAGCCGATGCATTTGCTTTCGTCGATCAGCACGATGCCGTCCGACGCCCGCTTGTAGGACGCGCCGGTCGGGCAGACAGTGACGCAGGCAGGCGTCTCGCAATGCAGGCAGGAGCGCGGAAAGTTGACCGTGCGCCCGCCCGCCTCGGTCGTGTGCTCGTAGCTGTGCACGCGGTTGAACCAGACGCCGTCGACATGGCCGCCATAGGGGTCGATGTCGGTCAGTGGCGCCATGTGGCCGCCGGTGTTCCACTCCTTGCAGGCGGTGACGCAGGCCTGGCAGCCGACGCAGGTGTCGAGGTCGATGACCAGGCCAAGCTTCTTGTCTGTATGGGCGGGAAGGCAGGTCATTCCACGGCTTCCCTATTGACGCGGAACTCGGCGCCGAAGCGAAGGATGTCGGGCGAAGGCTCGACATTTGGCGGCTGGCTGAAACGCTCGAATTGCGGTTCGGTGAAGCCGGCTTCCTCATCAGAGCATTTGACGATGCGTACCCTGAGGTCGAACCACGCCGCCTGGCCGGTCACCGGATCGGAATTCGAATAGCGTTTGCCTTTCGCGTCAGCCGATGTCTGGTCGCCGATAATGTGGTTGAGCAGGAAGCCGCGATTGCTCTCGGCGGCGTTGTCCTTAAGCCCCCAGCTGCCGCGCCTTTTGCCGATGGCGTTCCATGTCCAGACCGTATCCGCATTGACCCCGTCGACCAGCTTGATCTGCCCCTTCACCCGGCCATTGATGCTTTCGATCCACACCCAGTCGTCGTCGAAAAGGCCGAGGCCCGCCGCGGTCTTGCGGTGCACGAACAGGCGGTTCTGACTGGTGATTTGCCGCAGCCACGCGTTCTGCGAACCCCAGGAATGATACATGTGCATCGGCCGCTGCGTCAGCGCATGCAGCGGATATTTCTGCGGATCGACGGCGGCCTCTTCGAACGGGGTAAACCAGAACGGCAGCGGATCCATATAGGTCTCGATGCGCCGGCGTTCGCTCTCGGGCGGCTGGACGCGACCATGACCGCGCGCGGCGAGGCGAAAGCGCTGCATCGGTTCGCAATAGAGCTGGAACACGATCGGCTCGGCCTTGGGGATGAACCCCATCTGCTCTGCGAAGTCGAGATAGGAGCGGTTGGCCATCTTGTAATAGCGCTGGTCCTCAGCAAAATCCTGGTGCCAGAAGCCGCCATTGCCGATGTAGCGCTGCAACTGGTCGGGATTGACTTCGCCCTTGCCGACGGAAGTGCCGTCCTTGCCGCGCCAGCCGGCCAGCGGGCCGATGCCCGGCGTGCGTTCGTGATTGACGATGTAGTCGGCATAGTCGGCATATCTGGCCGAGCCATCGTCCTCGACGAAGCCGGGCAGGCCAAGCCGAGCGCCAAGTTCGATCAGCACCGATTGGAACGGCCTGACATCTCGGTCCGGTTCGACCACCGGATGGCGGATCGCGTCGCCCGGCCCGTCGGCATGGCTGATCGGCCGGTCGAGCAGACTGATGCAGTCGTGACGTTCGAGATAGGTGGTGTCGGGCAACACCAGGTCGGCGAACGGCACCGTCTCGGAATAATAGGCGTCGGAATAGATGATGAAGGGGATCTTGTAGTTACCCGCTTCGTCATGGTCGGTGAGCATGGCAATGGTCTCGACGGTGTTCATCGAGGAATTCCACGCCATGTTCGACATGTACATCATCAGCGTGTCGATTGGGTACGGGTCACCGGCCCACGCATTGCGGATGACCGTATGCATCAGCCCATGCGCGGCGAGCGGCGCATCCCAGGAATAAGCCTTGTCGATGCGCAAAGGCGTGCCGGCCTCGTCGACCAGGAGATCGTCCGGCCCGCAGACGAAGCCGAGCGGCATGCCGTCGAGCGGCGTCATCGGCCTGACCACCTTGCCGGCCGGCTTCGGTCCCGGCGGCGCCGAGCGCGGGTAGGGGGGCTTGAAACGGAAGCCGCCGGGCACGTCCACCGTGCCGAGCAGCACCTGCAGCAGGTGGATGGCACGGCAGGAGTGAAAGCCGTTGGAGTGGGCCGAGATGCCGCGCATGGCATGCATCGACACCGGCCGTCCCTTGATCGTCTCGTGCCGCCGTCCGGCCCAGTCGGTCCACGCAACCGGCAGTTCGATCGTCTGTTCGAAGGCGACGTGGGCGAGTTCGGCAGCGATCCGGCGGATGGTGTCGGCCGGAATGCCGCATCGTGCCGCGACCGCATCGGGTGCGTAGCTGTCGTCCATGTAGCGGTCGGCGATAAGCCGGAACACCGGCACGCAACGGCGGCCGGCGAATGCGAAGCTGCCGGTCAGCGCCGGTTTCGCATCCGCATCGGCTGCGTTGACGGTTGTCTTCGCCACTCTGTCCCAGGCGAGAAGATTGTTGTCGCTGTCGCGCAGGAACAGCCCGTCGTCCGCCGCACCCGGCTCCTGGACGACCAGCACATGGGCGTTGGTGTAGCGCAACAAATAATCGAGATCGACGCGGCCTGCCTTCAGCAGTTCATGGATTAGGGCGAAGACGAAGAGGCCGTCGGTGCCGGGCCGGATCCCGATCCAGTCGTCGGCAATGGCGTTGTAGCCGGTGCGACAGGGGTTGATCGACACCACCTTGGCGCCGCGCGCCTTGAGTTTACCCAAGCCGATCTTGATCGGGTTGGAATCATGGTCCTCGGCGACGCCGAACAGCATGAAGTATTTCGTATTGTCCCAGTCCGGCTCGCCGAACTCCCAGAACGAGCCGCCGATCGTGTAGAGCCCGCCGGCCGCCATGTTGACCGAGCAGAAGCCGCCATGGGCGGCGAAGTTCGGCGTGCCGAACTGGCTCGCCCACCAGCCGGTCAGCGACTGCGACTGGTCGCGCCCGGTGAAGAAGGCGAGCTTTTTCGGATCGGCCCGGCGGATATTCGATAGCCGCCCGGTCGCAATCGAAAACGCTTCCTCCCACTCGATCTCGCGGAATTCGCCCGAGCCGCGCAGGCCGCTGCGCAACAGCGGCTTCTTCAGCCGCGCCGGGCTGTAGTGCTGCATGATGCCGGAGCTGCCCTTGCCGCAGATTACGCCGCGGTTAACCGGATGGTCCTTGTTGCCGTTGATGTAGCGCACCTTGCCGTCCTTGATGTGGACGTCGATGCCGCACCGGCAGGCGCACATATAACAGGTGGTCTTGGCGATGCTGTCGGAGATAGCGGGCGAGGTGTCGACGCCGTCGCCTTCATCAGGCGCGCGCGTGTCGCCAAGCGGCCGTTGCGACGGTGCGGAATTGGCTCCGCGCGGCGCAGCTGGGTTCATGATGCCGGCGTGCTTTTGCTACCTGCGAATTTGGCCCGCGTCTTCGGTCCGGGGCCACGCATATAGTGTTCTTCAGGATGATATCGATCGCCGGCCAGCCGCCGCCTGAGGCCACGGGTCCAATGCGCAAACAGGGATCTGAACCGCCCGATCATTTTGTTGGCCGCGACTTGTTGGCGAATTTTTTCTAACTTCGACTGAAAAAGTAGAATAAAGCTATCGATCCGTCTAATCAGTTGTTCTTGTAAATTCGATCGGAATTGGTTCTTAATGCACACATGACGCTGGACCAGTTGCGCATTTTCGTTGCCGTTGCCGAACGCGGCCATATGACCAAGGCGGCGGAGCTTTTGGGCATCTCCCAGTCGGCGGCGTCGGCGGCCATCCGCGCTTTGGAAGAGCAGCATGGCGTTCATCTGTTCAACCGTGTCGGCCGCAACATCGAGCTGGCTCAGACCGGCCACCGTTTCCTGCCCGAGGCCAAGGCGGTGCTGGAACGCGCCGCCGCCGCCCGAAATGTGCTGGAGCATGTCTCGGAGACGGTCGCCGGCAGCCTGTCGATCGCCGCCAGCCTGACCATCGCCAGCTACTGGCTGCCGCGCAGGCTGGCCTCTTTCCATGAAGCCTACCCGGCGGTGCGCTTAAGCGTCAGCATCGGCAACACCAGGCAGGTCGAGGCCAATGTGCTCGACGGCACCGCCGATCTCGGTCTGGTCGAGGGGCGCACCGAGTCAGACATCCTCCGCCGCACCAAGGTCGACGTCGACAGGTTGATGCTGGTCGTCGCCGCCTCGCATCCCGAAATCGCCGAGATCGCGCCGGGCCGCCCGGATATCAGAGGGCTGCGCTGGATCATCCGTGAGGGTGGTTCGGGCACGCGCGAGGTGCTGGAGGACCTGGCCCGCCGCGAGGGGATATCGCTTGGCGACCTGCAGATATTTCTGGTGCTGCCGAGCAACGAGGCGGTTCGCCAGGCGGTCGAGGCCGGCGCCGGCGCCACCATCATCTCGGACCTCGTCGTCGGACGCGCCGTCGCCGAGGGCAGTCTCCGGTCGGTGCCGCTCGAACTGCCGAAGCGCGACTTCGCCATGATCACCCATCGTGACCGCCAGGCAAGCCTGGCCCAGATGGCGCTCAAGGCGCATCTCGGCGCTGAGGGCGGGAACCGCATCGTGAGCTCTAGCTAAACTTCCGCTGTGCATCCAGCGCCAGGCCAAGGCCGACCGAACCGAACATGTCGCCCTCGATAACGGCGGCTTGCGGCACCAGCGACAGGATTTCGCGCCGTGCCAGCGGGATGGCGGTCGAGCCGCCGGTGAGGAACACGGCGGTGATGTCGGACGCTTTCACGCCAGCATCGGCGATCGTCTGCCGCACCGTCGCGGACACCCGCTCGATGTCGGCGGCAATCGTCTCTTCCAGGCCGTCTCGCGTGATCTCGGCGGCAAAACGCGCGCCGGGCAGTGCCACCGTCACATCAGCCGAAGCCTGATCTGTCAGCGCGATCTTGGCTCGTTCGACGAGGCCGGCCAGCGCATGGCCGTAACGGTGCTCGACAATATGGATGAAGCGGTCGACAAGGTCGGCGCGGACGGCCTCGAAGCGGATTTGCCTCAGATGCGTCATCGCCTTGGCAGTGTAGACGAGGTTTATGCGCTGCCACGTCGCGAGATCGATGAAATAGCTCGCCGGCAGGTTGCGCTTGCCGTCTTTTGTCGGCGTCAGGTAGCCGAGCTTGGGCATGACATGGTCAATGCTGAGCAGCCGGTCGAAATCGGTGCCGCCAATATGGATGCCGCGGTTGGCCAGGATATCGTCCTTGCGGTCGCGTGAGCGGGCGCGTTGCGGCGAAACCCGCACGATCGAGAAGTCGGACGTGCCGCCGCCCATGTCGACGATCAACGCCAGTTCCTCGCGCTTCACGTCCTGCTCATAGTCGAGCGCTGCCGCGATCGGTTCGAACTGGAAGGCGATGTGCTTGAAGCCTTGCGCGCGCGCCGCCTTTTCAAGCTCGCTTTGCGCCTTGGCATCGGCTTCCACATCGTCGTCGACAAATTGCACCGGCCGGCCGAGCACAACGTTCTCCACCGGAGCGCCGGCATCTTCCTCAAGCCGCTTCTTCAAATGGCCGACGAACATGCCGACAATGTCGATGAAACCGATCTGCCGGGCCTTGATCCGCGTCTTCTCATGCGCCAGCGAACTGCCGAGCACGCTCTTCAGCGACCGCATCAGCCGGCCTTCGATGGCATCGGTGTAGTCGGCAATGGCGCGGCGGCCGAAATAGGTGTGACCGTCCTCGAAGTTGAAGAAAACCGCGCTTGGCAATGTCGGCTGTTCACCTTCCAGCGCCACCAGCCGTGCCTGGCCGTTGCGGATCACGCCCACCGTAGAATTGGACGTGCCGAAATCGATGCCGCCAAATGCCTGGTGCATTGCAGCCTCCTGTCATTGGGTCGTCGCTGTGGCAGGCGTCCGCAAGACGCGCGCCGTCCAGAGGCCTGACCGTTCTGCCGATGATTGTGCGTGTAACCCGAGGGTTGGGAGGCGGCGGTCTATCGCAAGACTGAGAAAAGGGGAACCCCTTTTCCCCGGAAATGGGTCCTGCGCGTCAATCCCTGCGGAAAATCAGCCTGCCCAGCCAGCCGGTGATCATGGCCAGCGACACGGAGAAGACGCCGTAGAGAAACGAGTAATCATGCGCGACGCGGAAGATCGACTGTTCGAAGCCCGATTTGCGGATTTCGAGCTGGGCCGAGCTTTCCTTGAGGAACAGACCGCTCTTGAACAGGAACGCGCGGGCTTTATGGGTTCCAACCGGGACGTTGGGCGCCAGCCGCACCGTGGCGCGAAACAGGTTCTGCGACAAGAACTGCACGCCGCCGACATTCTCGCTATAGAGGCCGGTCGCCGCCTTGCGCTCGCGCAGCGCCACGGTGAATTCCTCGATCGTCGCCGGACTGTCGGTTACCTCGGCCGGCTGCATGTAAAGGTTGGAGGCGCCGAGCGACAGCTGCTTGTAGCTGTTGGGTTCGGTGATGTCCTGCAGCGGCCGTGTCGTGGCGACGGAGTAGGAGACCGGCACGTTCTCGAAGGTCTCGGATTCCAGGTTGACCCAGACGCCGAGCACCCGGTCCTTGCGGCGCACCACAACCGGCCGCGGCGGCCCTTCGAGCACGACGATGACGTCATAGCGCCCCTGCCGCGCGACCAGCGGGTCGGGGTTTTCCAGCGAACCGAAAATGGTCAGGTCGGCGCCGGAAAAGCCGGCGGTGATCGACACCGCGTCGGTGGAGAGACCGATCTGGATGCCTTCCGGCAAGGGGTTCGGCGATTGCGCTGCCGCCGGCAGAGCGAGGGCGAAAAGCAAAACGGCGGCCGAAAAAATCCCCCACCGCAGCATCAGTTCAGGCCCGCGGCGGTCAGCGAATAGAGGTTTGGCGGCGTGACGAAGAGATCGATGGCAAGCCGGATCGCGACCGCCAGCACCAGCAGCGCCAGCAGTGCCCTGAGCTGTTCGCCGCGCAGCTTCTGTCCTGCCTTGGCGCCATATTGCGCGCCGGCAACGCCGCCCGCCATCAGCAGGAAGGCAAGCATGACGTCGACCGTCTGGTTGGTGGTGGCGTGGACAAGCGTGGTGTAGGCCGAGGTGAAAATGATCTGGAACAGCGAGGTGCCGATGACGACGTTGGTCGGCACCTTCAAGAGATAGATCAGCGCCGGCACCATGATGAAGCCGCCGCCGACACCCATGATCGACGACAGGAAGCCGATGCCGGCGCCGAGCCCCAGCACCGGAATGACGCTGACGAACAGCTTCGAGGCCCTGAAGCGCATCTTCAGCGGCAGCCGGTGGATCCAGTTGTGCTGGCCGGATTTCTTCAAGACCGGCGCCGCACCGCTGCGCGTCGCGCGTAGCGCATTGACGCTCTCGACCAGCATCAGCCCGCCGACGGTGCCAAGCAGCACGACGTAAAGCAGTGAGATAAACAAATCGAGCTGGCCGAGCCGACGCAGGAAGGCAAAGACGAAGATACCGCCGGTCGAGCCGACGATGCCGCCGGCCAGCAGCACCCCGCCGAGCTTGAAGTCGAGCGTGCCGCGCTTCATGTGCGACAGCGCGCCGGAGAAGGAGGAGGCGATAACCTGGTTGGCGCCGGTAGCAACGGCGATTGCCGGCGGGATGTTGTAGAAGATCAAGAGCGGCGTGATCAGAAAGCCGCCACCGACCCCGAACATGCCCGACAGGAAACCCACCGCCGCGCCCATTGCCAGCAGCACGAAGACGTTGACGGAAATTTCCGCGATCGGGAGATAGATGCCCACCCGTCAGTCTCGATCAGTTTGCCTGTCGGCGATTGCAGCCATTCCAGGGCATTGTCGCACCGAAAAGCCAATTCTTTCTTGCACCGCCGGGGCAGTGGGATCAAACCCCGCCGCCCTACCGAAACAAAAAACATCTCAAGCAGTTAACAGGCAAATGTATGGCAAGGGCGTCGCGTTAGCGACGCATCTGCCGTTATTTGTGCGCCAGCAGCGCCTTCACCAGCTTTTCGTCGATTTCGCCGGTCGCCTGCATCTTGTTGTCAGTCTGGAAAGCCATGATTGCGGTCTTGGTCTTGCCGCCCATCACGCCATCGGCGCCGCCGGCATCGTAGCCGTTCTTGTTGAGGATGAGCTGGATGTTCTTGACCGCCTTCTTCATGTCGACGCTGGCGGTGGTCTGCGGCGTGCCTTCCTGCCAGGATTCAGGAATATCGGCCGAGTTGGACGCCGGGTCGAGCGGCTTCGGCTTCCACAGTTCCGTGGCGGCGCGCGCCCGCTCCAGCTGTTCGGGGCGCAGCGCAGTGGCGACCTCGTCGCGCTTTGCAGCCGCATCCTTGTCGCCGGTCTTGGCGACGAGCGCGAACCATTTGTAGGATTCCTCCAGGCTCTGCTTCATGCCGACGCCCTTTGCCGCCAGGATGCCGAGATTGAACTGGCTGTCCTTGACGCCGACATCGGCCGCCGCCTGAAACCAGTGCGCGGCCGATTCATTGTCGGTCACGCCGTCGGCAGCCATGGCAAACAGAACGGCCAGGTTGTGCATGGCGCTGGCATTACCCTGCGCGGCGGCGAGCTGGTAGAAGGTCTTTGCCTTCTTGACGTCGCGCGTGACGCCGATGCCCTTCTCGTAGAAATTGCCGATGCGGTATTCCGCCGGCGCGAAGCCGAGCTCGGCCGACTTTTCGTACCATTTGGCCGCTGCCGCCATGTCTTCCTTGACGCCGCGTGATTCAGCATAGCGCGAACCGAGCTCGAACAGCGCCTTGGCGTCACCGCCGGCAGCCGCGTCGCGCAAGGCTTGCGGGCCTGCATCGGCCGGAACGTCTATCTTGGCCACGACAGGTGCTACCGCAGCATCAGCCGGCGGAACGGCGCCGGTAGTATCCGAGGCCGTCGTATCCGAGGGCGCCATGACGGCGGCCGCAGGCTGCGCGTCGGCAGCCGCCGGTTCCGCAGTGGCGGTGGTCGGCAGCATTGCATTTGGCGTGGGGGCCGGATCGGCCAAAGCCATCGGCGCTGGCGCGGGCTCCACCGCCGGCACTTCGGGCCCAGCGACCGAGGCCGCATTCATTGGCGCATCGTTGCCAGCTGCCGGTTCCGTGGGCTCCGCCTGCCTGACGATCCGGGCCGGCACGTCCTGCACGGCCACCTGCTGTTCTGCCTTGGGTTGGCTGGCAGCGTTGACCGAGGCAGTCTCGACCGGCTGCGAGGCGACGATCGGCGCTGTATCGTTGCTTGCGACCTCGACCGGGTCGGCGAAGAAGGCCTTGCCCAACTGGAGGCCGGCAAGCGCCAGCATGATCGCGACCGCTCCCATCAGAATCGGCTTGCGCCGCGCCTTGAGCAGGTCGCCGATACGAAGCGCCTTGACCGGGCCCTTCATGGTGGACTGGCGTTTCAGCGCGTCGGCCTCGGCGGCCGCGGCCTGCGCCGCGCGCCTGGCCGCGGCAATGAAGTCGGATTTCGACGCATCGCCGGAGTTTTGGCGCACCGGCGGGCCGCGCTCGTCGCGCACGCGCTTCATGATGGCGTTGAGGTCGGGCGCGCCGGAGCCCGGCTCCAACGGTCGGTTGGCGAGCTTCGGATCGAGCGGCTCGTCGAGATCGACGCTCGGCATGTCGACATTAGGCCCCGAGCCGGCAAGCGGCGGCATGTCAGCCGACTTCTTGCCCCTGAAGGCGCGCGCAAATCCACCGAACAGCGACTTCTTGGCCGTGGCTTCGCCTTTCTCGGCAATCCTGTCGGAACCGAGCGCTGCCTGGGCAGCGGCCGCGGCAGCCTCGGCTGGCGAGCGCCGCACGGGTTCGCTGCCCATGACCGGGTCGCTACGCGTACCCGGGTCGGCGCGCATATCCGGCTCGCTGCGCATGATGGCGGCGGCGCGGCCGTCGAGATCGGCCATGTCTCCGGTCAGCGGCAGCGGCTGGTCGATATCCATCGACGGCGCGTCCTGCACCGAAATCTTGGAGGCGCGTGCAGCGCGGGCCCGCCGCGCCGGCTCGGCCTGGGCATCCAGAAGCTCGCTCACCGCCTCGGCCGGTTCGCTGGTCTCCAGCGAGCCCAGACGATCGACGATCTTGAGCAGCGTGTCGTGGATCGCCTCGAATGTCCGTGAATTGCGCTCGTCCGAACGGCGCGTCAGCGCTTCCAGCGTCTTCAGATCCTGGGCAAGGCCGGTAACGGCCGCGGTGTTGGCGTTGGAATCTGCCAGCGAGCGCACGGCGCTCTCGGCTGCTTCGCGTGCCGCGCCCATGATGGATTCGCGGGTTCCGGCCAGCGACTTCTCGATTTCGTTGAGGCGCGGGCTGATGTCCTCGAATTCCGGCAGCGGCGTGCCGGGCTTCGACAGATGCGCCGATAGGCTGGAGACCTGCGCCTCAAGGCTGCGGATCAGTGCCGGATCGATGCCGGCGACCTGCGCGGCCGACGATTCCAGCCGGCTTGAAATGTCTTCGAGCCGGCTTTCCAGGCCGCGGATCGCCGCCTCGTTGGCAGGATCGGGAATGCGCGTCTCCATGCGTTGGGCGAGCGCGGTGAAGCGTGCGTCGATGGCGTCCATGATGCCGGCGCTGTCAGCCTGCGGCTGGCGCTGGTCCAGCCGGTCGGCAACCTCGTCCAGCCGCCGCTCGAGATCGCGAAAAAGCATGTTGCCCTGTTCGATGGCGTCGCCCTGCCGACGTTCCATCATGCCCGACAGCACGTCGAAGCGCTGTTCCAGACCCTGGAAGATATAGTCGGCGTCGGGCATGGCCGGGGCGCGATCGATCTTGTCGGCGATCATCGCGATCTGCTTGCCGAGGCGCTCCATCGCCTGTTCCGGCAGATTGGCGCGGCCGGCAAGCTCGTCGACCCTGTTCGACAGCGTGCTGAGACGGTCGAGAACCTCGCCGCTCGGACGAACCTGCACGACTTCCTCGATCTGCTGCGCCAGCGAGGCGATCCGCTTCTCGATGCGTTCAAAGGGTTCGGGGTCGAAGGAATTGGCCTGTGCGGCGACGGTCGAGGCGACGATGGCGCGCGAAATCTCGTCGAGCCGTTCGTCGATCAGGCCAAGCGTGTCGCCGCCGCGGTTGCTCTGCTGGCTGACGAAATGATCGACGGCGCCGGCAAGCGTGCGGACCTTTTCTTCCATCGAGCGCAGCGACAGCGATTCCGGCAGATTGTGGACCGCATTGCTGATCTGTTCGAGCCGGTCGGTCAGGGCCGAAAATCCGGGGCCGTCGGCGCGGTTGCGCTGGTCGGCGTCGACACGGTCCTCGAACGCGCTCCAGCGGCGGTCGAAATCGTCCCAGCGGCGGTCGACCTTCAGCACGCTTTCCTCGCGCGCCAATGTGTCGAGCGCCGTCTTTACCTGCTCGAGCTCGAGCCGCAGCATGTTGACGCTTCGGTCGTCGCTCTTCTCGGCCAGCGTCTGGATGGCGCCGGACAGCCGCTCGAATTCGACGCCGAGTTCGGCGCTGCCCTTGCCGGGCAAGCCGCCTGCCTGACCACCCGATTGGTTGCTCGCCTGGAAGGCCCGTTCGATGTCCTTGCGCAACGCGGCGAATTCGCGCTGCAGGCCGGCCGTCATCTGATGGCGCAGTTCCTCGCGCAGGCCGCGCAATTCGCCGGCGATCTTGCCGACCACGGCGACGCTGTCTTCCTGGCCGCGCACGCGGTCGATGTCGCGCGCGATCGCCTGATAGTTCTGGTCGAAGCCGGCCGGCCCGGCGCCTTTCGGCCGCGGCGTGGGCTGCGGGTCCTCGTACCAGCGCGGCGGGGCGTAGGGCTGGGCGCTTGCGTAGCGCGGCTCTGCCGGCGGCCGGCGCGGATCGAAGCGCTCGGCGGCGTCCTCGCGCTTGCGCTCCAGCCGCTGCTCCAGCGTTTCCAGCGAGCGGTTCAATTCATCAAGCGTGGTGTTCGGCCTGCGCGGCCTGCCGGCGTTGAGTGTATCGAGATAGGACCGCTTGCTGTTCATCGATGCGTCCGTTTTCAGAATGGCTGGCTTGCTGCCAGTTTCCCAAGTCCTTGTCGGGAACGAAGGCGGCCGCGCGGCACTGCTGCGGCGGAAGACGAGCTTCCCGGGCCAGGCCCGCTCTCCGAAAAACCGTGAAAAATTCGCTACAGGATAAACACGGGTGACCGACATCCGCACATTTCACCCATCGTGGTAAACAAGGTGTTAACCAAGCTTAAGAAGTTACGGCATTGCTGAAATACAGGCGGTGCCCGTTCGGACCCGGCGCCGGGGGTGCGGCATAAGGTTTCGCAATCCCAGAACGCCCTTGCGTCATGCGACGGCTATCGTTATAGAATTGACGTAAACGTAAGAGGGGCGCCGTTCGTGCCTTTTGCGATGAATTAGTTGAAACCACGACTGGAAGCATGCCCCCGCTTCCACTCAGGCGTTGCAAGGTCCGAGACCGCGATGCCACGACAGGGGAAAGCCAGTGACTATGAAACTTGTTTCGCCCGGCGAAGCCGCGGCCAACACCAACAATATGTCTGCCGAAGCCAGTGAGGAGCTCGTGCGCATCGGCGAGATGGCCAAGAAATACGGCGTGACGCTGCGCACGCTGCGTTTCTATGAAGACAAGGGCCTGCTCAATCCGAAACGCGATGGGGCAACGCGCCTCTACACGCGCCGCGACAAGGCGCGGCTGAAGCTGATCCTCCTCGGCCGCAAGGTCGGGTTCTCGCTGCGCGACGTCAAGCAGATGATGGATCTCTACGATCCCACGGGATCCAACACCAAGCAATTGCGGCTGGCTCTCGACAAGTCGGAGAAGCAGCTAGCCCGCCTGCAGAAGCAGCGCGCGCTGATCGACGACGCCATCAACGAGCTGAGCGGCTCGATGTCGGCCGTGCGCCAGATGCTGTCCGAGCGTTCGGCCCCGGCCAGCGCCGCCAGCTGATTTTGCTCCGCAGCTCCCGGCGAAAGCTTTGAACTTAAGAGCCGCGCGGCCGCCCGCGCGGCTCTTTTTGTTTGACCCCCTCGCTTTGCACAAAGCCATGCACCGCTCGTGCCGATAGGCTGGCATAGGTAAATTTTGTCCCGGCGACAAAATTGACGTTTACGCAAACGTCAATTTTTGCTATCCCGCTTTCAACATTGGCCCGCATGCCGCCCCAACCTCATGTTTCGGGGCTCGATCTCGCGGCCAAGACCCGCATGGTGGAGGAAACACATGCCGATCTACAGGGCGCCGGTCCAGGACACGCTGTTCGTGCTCAACGAGGTGCTGGGTTATCAGCGCTACTCCAACCTTCCCGGATTTGCCGACGCGACGCCCGACGTTGTCGAGGCGATCCTCGCCGAAGGCGCCAAGCTCGCCGAAAACGTCATGCATCCTCTGAACCGCGTCGGTGACATGGAAGGCTGCGTGCGCCATGAGGACGGCTCGGTGACGACGCCGAAGGGCTTCAAGGAAGCCTACGACCAGTATCGGGAAGGCGGCTGGATGGGACTGGCGGCGCCCGTCGAGTTCGGCGGCCAGGGGCTGCCCTATGCCGTGCACACCGCGGTTGCCGAATACATGGTTTCGGCCAACATGGCGCTGATGATGTATCCCGGCCTGACTCAAGGCGCTATCGCTGCGATCATCACACACGGCACCGACGAGCAGAAGGCGACATGGCTGCCGAAGCTGGTCGAGGGGTCCTGGACCGGTACCATGAACCTGACCGAGCCGCATTGCGGCACCGATCTCGGCCTGCTGCGCACCAAGGCGGTGCCGAACGGCAACGGCACCTACAAGATCTCAGGCCAGAAGATCTTCATCTCGGCCGGCGAGCACGACATGTCGGAAAACATCGTCCATCTCGTGTTGGCCCGCATCGAAGGCGCGCCGGCGGGCGTGAAGGGCATCTCGCTGTTCATCGTGCCAAAGCTGAAGCTCGATGCCTCGGGCAATCCGGGCGAGAAGAACACGCTCTCCTGCGGGTCGATCGAGGAGAAGATGGGCATACACGGCAATTCGACTTGCGTCATGAATTATGACGAGGCCGAAGGCACGCTGCTCGGTGAGGCCAATGGCGGCCTGAAGGCGATGTTCACGATGATGAACGAAGCCCGGCTCGGCGTCGGCCTGCAGGGCCTGTCGCTGTCCGAGATCGCCTACCAGAACGCGGTCTCCTACGCCAAGGACCGGCTGCAGGGCCGCTCGCTGTCTGGCGCCAAGGCGCCGGACAGACAAGCCGATCCGATCATCGTCCATCCCGACATCCGCCGCTCGCTGATGACCATGAAGGCCTTCAATGAGGCCGGCCGCGCGCTGGCGCTGTGGACGGCGATCAAGTCCGACATCGCCCACCGCTCCGCCGACGACAAGGATCGCCAGGCGGCCGACGACTATACCGGCCTGCTGACGCCGGTGATCAAGGGCGTGCTCACCGACAAGGGTTTTGACCATGCCGTCATGGCGCAGCAGGTGTTCGGGGGCCACGGCTACATCGAAGAGCACGGCATGAGCCAGTTCGTGCGCGATGCCCGCATCGCCATGATCTATGAAGGCGCCAACGGCATCCAGGCGCTCGACCTCGTCGGCCGCAAGCTTGGTCTGAATGGCGGCCGCGCCGTGCAGGCCTTCTTCAAGGACGTCGGCGAGTTCTGCGAGGAGAACCGTGCCGACGACAAGCTGGCGCCGTTCACCAAGGCGCTGAAGAAAGGCCTCAACGATCTGCAGGCGGCGACCATGTGGCTGGTGCAGAACGGCATGGCCAAGCCCGACAATGCCGGCGCCGCGTCGACCGATTACATGCATCTCTTCGGCCTTGTGGCGCTGGGCTACATGTGGGCGCAGATGGCCAAGGCCGCGCTCGGCAAGACCGGCGCCAACGGCTCGCAGTCTGTCCACGAAAATGGGGCTTTCTACGACAACAAGGTGGTGACGGCGCGCTTCTTCATGGAGCGGATCATGCCCGAGACGTCGGCACATCTGGCCCGCATTTCCAGTGGTGCGGACACGCTAATGGCGCTGCCTGCGGAAGCGTTCTAGAAATGGCTGGCGTCCCCCTCCCCCTAGAGGGGAGGGTGGCCCGAAGGGCCGGGAGGGGTCCTGCGTGCAGTGCGCCGGCTGGTTGGCGCTTTGGTAGGAGATGATCGCAATGCCCCAAACCCGCGTCAATTCCGAAGATAAGGTCGAGCACGTCATCGGCGACCCCACCCGACCGCTTCGCGGCCACCCTCCCCTCGAGGGGGAGGGGGACGTTGGCGCGGGAGAAACGGCATGACAAATCCATCAGAAGTGCTCTCCTTGCCGACGCCCGCCTGGGCGGCGGACGAAGTCGGCATGCTCTACGACATGGCGCATCGCTTCATGTCGGAAGAGATCGCGCCGCGCTACGACGAGTTCGAGAAGAACGAGATGGTCGACCGCGAGAGCTGGCGCAAGGCAGGTTCCGCCGGCCTGCTCTGCGCCTCGATGCCGGAGGAATATGGCGGCTCCGGCGGCACCTTCGCGCATGAGAGCGCCATCATCGAGGCGATCGGCCATGTCGGCGTCGACGGTTTCGGCATCGGCCTGCACAATGCGATCGTTGCCCCTTACATCCTTCATTACGGCTCCGAGGAGCAGAAGAAGAAGTGGCTGCCGAAGCTGGCAACCGGCGAACTGATCGGCGCCATCGCCATGACCGAGCCGGGCGCCGGCTCCGACCTACAAGGCGTCAAGACGCGCGCCGAGAAGGACGGCAACCAGTACAAGATCAACGGCTCGAAAACCTTCATCACCAATGGGCAACTGGCCAATTTCATCATCGTCGTCACCAAGACCGATCCGGCCAAAGGCGCCAAGGGCACCTCGCTGATCGTCGTCGAGACCGACGAGGCCGAAGGCTTCGAACGCGGCCGCAACCTCGACAAGATCGGCCTGAAGGCCAACGACACGTCGGAGCTGTTCTTCAATGATATGCGCGTGCCGACCTCGAACCTGCTTGGCCACGAAGAGGGACAGGGCTTCATCCAGCTGATGCAGCAATTGCCGCAGGAGCGCCTGCAGATCGGCACCGGCGCCATCGCCATGATCGAACGCGCCCTGGCGCTGACCATCGACTACGTCAAGGATCGCAAGGCCTTCGGCAAAGCGATCATCGAGTTCCAGAACACCCAGTTCAAGCTCGCCGAACTCAAGACCGAGGCGACCATCGGCCGCGTCTTCTACAATGATTGCGTCACCCGCCACATCAATGGCGGGCTGGATCCGGTGACGGCGTCGATGGCGAAATACTGGCTCTCGGACCTGCAGGGAAAAGTCGTCGACGAATGCCTTCAATTGCATGGCGGCTATGGCTACATGAATGAATATCCGATCGCCCGCATGTTCCGCGACGCCCGCGTCCAGCGCATCTACGGCGGCACCAACGAGATCATGAAATTGCTGATCGGCCGCTCTCTCTGAGAGCGACGTCGGCAAAGCAAGGAGCAAGCAAATGGCTGAAGCTTATGTCTATGACGCCGTGCGCACACCGCGCGGCAAGGGCAAGAAGGATGGCTCGCTGCACGAGGTGCCGGCGGTGCGGCTTGCGGCCAGGACGCTTGAAGCGTTGCGCGACCGCAACGGCCTCGACACTGCAAACGTCGACGACATCATCTTCGGCTGCGTCGATCCGGTCGGCGAAGCCGGCTCCGTCATCCCGCGTGCCGCCGCCTTCGAGGCCGGCTACGACAACAAGGCGCCGGGCATGCAGATCTCGCGCTTCTGCGCCTCAGGCCTCGACGCCATCAATTTCGGCGCCGCCAAGATCGCTCAAGGCGCCGACGAGATCGTCATTGCAGGCGGCGTGGAATCGATGTCGCGCGTCGGCATGGGCGCCTCGGGCGGCGCCTGGTTCATGGACCCGTCCGTCGGCCTGCCCGGCTGGTTCGTGCCGCAAGGCATATCGGCCGATTTGATCGCCACCAAGTATGGTTTTTCGCGCGACGACGTCGATGCCTATGCGGTCGAGAGCCAGGCGCGCGCCGGCAAGGCCTGGGCCGATGGCCGTTTCAAGAACTCCGTCATACCGATCAAGGACCAGAACGGCCTCACCATCCTCGATCATGACGAGCATATGCGGCCGTCGACCGACATGCAGTCGCTGGCCTCGCTCAACCCGTCCTTCGTCATGCCTGGTGAAATGGGCGGCTTCGACGCGGTCGCCGTGCAGAAGCACCCTGAGGTGGAAGAGGTCAATCACGTCCACCATGCCGGCAATTCGTCGGGCATCGTCGACGGTGCCGCCGCAGTGCTGCTCGGCTCCAAGAAGGCCGGCAAAACGATGGGCTTGAAGCCACGCGCGCGTATCCGCGCCTTTGCCAACATCGGCTCCGAGCCGGTGCTGATGCTTACCGGTCCGGTCGACGTCACCGAGAAGCTTCTGAAGCGCGCCAAGATGAAGCTGTCGGATATCGACCTGTTCGAGCTTAACGAGGCCTTCGCCTCGGTGGTGCTGCGCTACATGCAGGCATTCGAAATCCCGCACGACAAGATCAACGTCAATGGCGGCGCCATCGCCATGGGCCATCCGCTCGGTGCCACCGGCGCGATGATCCTGGGCACGGTGCTGGACGAGCTCGAGCGCCGCGATTTGAACACCGCTCTGGTGACGCTCTGCATCGGCGCCGGCATGGGCACCGCAACGATTATCGAACGCGTCTGATTTTCGGCCGGAAGGAGAGAGACATGACTTATACAAACTTCACGGTCGACACCGACGCAGACGGCATCGCGCTGGTCACCTGGAACATGCCGGACCGCTCGATGAACGTCTTCACCGAAGAGGTAATGAACGAGCTCGACAAGATCATCGACCAGGTGGTGGCCGACGCCGCCATCAAGGGCGCGGTGATCACCTCGGGAAAGGACAGCTTCTCCGGCGGCGCCGACCTGACCATGCTGCAGAAGATGCTGGCCGTATTTGCCAAGGAGAAGACCAAGGACCCGGAGAAGGCGGCACAGCTTCTGTTCGACAATGCCGGCCGCATGGGGGGCCTGTGGCGCAAGCTCGAAACGTCGGGCAAGCCCTGGGTCTCGGCGATCAACGGTACCTGCATGGGCGGCGCGTTCGAGCTGTCGCTGGCCTGTCATGGCCGCGTTGCCGCTGACTCCGAAAAGGTCAAGATGGCCTTGCCGGAAGTCAAGGTCGGCATCTTCCCCGGCGCCGGTGGCACCCAACGCGTGCCGCGCCTGACCGACCAGCAGCAGGCGTTGCAGATGCTGACCACCGGCCAGACGCTGTCGCCGCAGAAAGCCAAGGCGATGGGGCTGATCCACGAGATCGCCGAACCCGGCAAGCTGATCGAGACCGCCAAGGCGATGATCAGGAACGGCCTGAAAGCCGTCCAACCCTGGGACGAGAAGGGCTTCAAGCTGCCCGGCGGCCTGATCTATTCGCCCGCCGGCTTCAATCTGTGGCCGCCGGCCATCGCCATCCTGCGTCGCGAGACCTACGGCAACTATCCGGCCGCCGCGGCCATCCTGAAATGCGTCTATGAGGGCCTGCTGGTGCCGTTCGACACCGGTCTGCGCATCGAACAGCGCTATTTCACCGAAATCATGCAGTCCAAGAAAGCAGCAGCGATGATCCGCTCGCTGTTCGTCTCGCTGCAGGAGCTCAACAAGGGCGCCCGCCGTCCGGCCGGCGTGCCGGAGACCAAGTTCAAGAAGATCGGTATTCTCGGCGCCGGCTTCATGGGCGCCGGCATCGCCTTTGTCACCGCCAACGCCGGCATCCCGGTCGTCCTGCTCGACCGCGACATGGCGTCGGCCGAAAAAGGCAAGGCGCATTCCGACAGCCTGATCTCCGATCAGGTCAAGAAGGGCCGCGCCAAGCCCGAGGAGAAGGACAGACTTCTGTCGCTGATCACGCCGACGGCCGACTATGCCGATCTCGCCGGCTGCGATCTGGTGGTCGAGGCGGTTTTCGAGGATTCGGCCGTCAAGAAGGCTGCCACCGAGCAGGCCGAAGCCGTGCTGAAATCGTCGGCGATCTTCGCCTCCAACACTTCGACCATCCCGATCACCGCGCTGGCCAAGAATTCGGCGCGGCCGAAGAATTTCGTCGGCATCCACTTCTTCTCGCCGGTCGACAAGATGATGCTGGTCGAGATCATTCTGGGCAAGAAGACCGGCGACAAGGCGCTGGCCACCGCGATCGATTTCGTGCGCGCCATCAAGAAGACGCCGATCGTCGTCAACGACACGCGCGGCTTCTACGTCAACCGCTGCGTGCTGCGCTACATGTCGGAAGCCTACAAGATGCTGATCGAAGGCGTTCCGGCGCCGATGATCGAGAATGCCGCCAAGGCCGCCGGCATGCCGGTCGGCCCGCTGGCGCTGACCGACGAGACGGCGATCGACCTTGCCCAGAAGATCATGAAGCAGACCGTCAGGGATCTCGGAGACAAGTCTGTCGACCCCAGGCAGATGGCGCTGATCAACACGCTGGTCGACACCCATGGCCGCTTCGGCCGCAAGAACGGCAAGGGTTTTTACGACTATCCGGCCAAGCCTGCCAAGAAGAAGCTGTGGCCGGGGCTGAAGGACCTCTACCCGCAGCTGAAGGCCGAGAAGGTCGATTATGAGGAACTGCAGCAGCGCCTGCTGGTCACCATTGCGCTGGAAGCGGCCCGGGTGATGGAGGAAGGCATCGTCACCGATCCGCGCGAGGCCGATGTCGGCTCGATCCTCGCCTTTGGTTTCGCGCCATTCACCGGCGGCGCGCTGTCCTATATCGACGGCATCGGCGCCGGGGAGTTCGTCAGAATAGCCAAGGGCCTGCAGAAGAAATACGGCGCCGAGTTCAAGGCGCCCAAGCTGCTGCTCGACCTGGCGGAGAAGGGCGAGACCTTCTACCAGCGCTTCGATCCCTATGCAAAAGGCGAGGTGCAGAAGGCCGCTTGAGCTAGCGCCCCATGTACGTCTGAGGGCGCCTTGCTTGCATGATGGCCACGACAAGGCGCCGTGGCCCTTACGCGGTCGGCAGCGAAAGTCGGCTGGCTTTTCGCTGCCTGCCGACATCGACTTCAACCTCCATCTCAACAACGCCCGCTACATGATGCTCGCCGGCCTCGCGCATGACCCCGAAAATCGGAATCGATTTTCGGAAAGGATCATGCGCCAAATCAAATGCTACTGCGTCCTTGGCGCGTCCAATAGGACGCTTGCCCGCTCCGTTCAACCGCGGCCGCCGACCGAGGCCGAGCGGGTTTGCATGACCTCCCACCAAGGATTGCGCAGCCTTGCCAAGGCAGTTTGAGGCATCCATGACGACTTCGCCGCACACAGCTTTTTAGGGGATCGGGCCGCGCGCCGGTGGACAATCGGATGACCGCGCGTTAGAAGGAAAAGGTATTTTTTCCTGTTTTGAGGAGAGCGAATTGCTCTCGCATGACCGAGTTTGGGCAGCCATCGACGCTCTCGCCGAGCGCTATTCATTGTCGGCCTCCGGCCTGGCCCGGCGAGCCGGTCTGGACTCCACCGCTTTCAACAAGTCGAAGCGGCTGTCCTCGGATGGGCGACCGCGCTGGCCCTCGACCGAATCGCTGGCCAAGATCATCGAGGCGACAGGCGCTTCGCTCGACGAATTCACCGGACTGGTCGAAGGCCGCGCCAAGACAGCTTCGGGCTCGTTAGCCCCGCAGCGTTCAGCGGTGCCGCTGCTCGGCTTCGCCCAGGCCGGCGCCGGCGGCTTCTTCGATGATGCCGGCTATCCCTCAGGCCAGGGCTGGGACCTTGTCGAGCTTCCGGCACGGGCGACCGAAACCTCCTATGCGTTGAAGGTGCAGGGCGATTCCATGCTGCCGCTCTACCGCAATGGCGATGTGCTGATCGTCGAGCCGGGCGCCGCTACCCGCAAGGGCGACCGCGTCGTCGTCAAGACCAATGCCGGCGAAGTCATGGCCAAGGTGCTCGACCGCCAGACGACGAAATCGATCGTGCTGATTTCGCTCAACCCCGACCATCCGGACCGCGACATCGCGATGCGCGATGTCGAATGGGTGGCGCGGATCGTCTGGGCAAGCCAGTAGGTCTCGCGGTGCGTCTGCTTCAAATCCTCATAGCCCTCCTGGCGATCCCGGTGATGGTCGCCATTGTCGTCGCCGGCGGTCGCGCGCTGCATCGCGACGGCCCCGCCATTACTGTCGACCAGATCGACCCGGACACCGAGGCCGTGCCCGAGGAGCCGGCGACGTCGGCGATCCCCGAGGTCCAGCCCGTCAAGCCTCCGATGCACTCGCCTCAGGTGCATTCGAGGGCGATCGATCCCGAGGCCATCGCACCGCCGCCGCTGCCGGTAGAAGAACTTGAACGGGTTGAGCCACGCGAGCCGCTGAGCGACCTGGCGCTGGCCGGACCGCCCAAGCCGCGTGGGCGCAGAGCGGTCGACGACTGGGGAGGAACAAAACTGTTCCAGCCGGTCGCGGCCGCCGCCGGCCTGATCGAAGCCAATGGTTATTCCGTGACGGTCTCCGGCATCGACATCGTCAGGCAAGACGAGACCTGCACCGAGGGCGGCAAGTCCTGGGCTTGCGGTATCAGGGCGCGCACCGCGTTCCGGTCTTTCCTGCGCGGCCGGGCCGTTGCCTGCAAGGTGCCGCCGGAGGCCGACCGTGCGCTGATCGCCGCCGAATGCCGCATCGGCAAGCTGGATGTCGGCCAGTGGCTGGTCGAAAACGGCTGGGCGCGCGCCACGGCAGGCGGCCCCTATGTCGAAGCGGGCGACAAGGCGCGCGCCGCCAAGAAGGGCGTCTTCGGTGCCGCGCCCGATCTTGGCGGCCTGCCACCGGCGCCAACGCCGGTTGCGGCACCGACGGCGTCGCAACCGATCCTCGATGCCCCGGCGATGGACACGCCGCCGGCCGGGACGGAAATTACGCCGCCAGCTGACCAGCCAGCGCCCGCTCAATGAGCGCGCGGGTTTCGGCGATGCCGTAGAGGGCTGCGAACGAACCGAAGCGCGGTCCGCGTTCCTGGCCGATCAGCACCTGGTAGATCATCTGGAAGAAAGCGCCCGAGACACCAGGGCCGCCGTCCGGGCTCTTCTTCGAATGGTCCTGATAGCGTTCGATCTTGCGCGCCACGTTGAGCGAAGCGTTCTGGATCGCTTCGCCGTCGGCGCCGGCCGGCAGGCCAGCAAGCGCGTTGCCAAGCGCTTCCAGCGCCACGCGTTCGACATCGTCGGCCGGCCGGAAGGTCTTCGTCGGCTTCACGAAATCGTCGAAGTAGCGGATGGCGAAACCGACCAGCTGGTCGAGTTCGGGATGCGTCGCCGGCGTCACGCCAGATGCATGGCGCGAGATGAAGCCCCACAGCACATCCTTGTTTTGCGCGTTGGAGGCGCTGACCAGGTTGAGCAGCAGCGAGAACGGCACCGGCATGTCGATGGAAGGCGGCTTGCCGTCATGCATGTGCCAGACCGGATTGCCCAGCCGCTCCTTCCAGTCCTGGCGCGGATAGGCGTTGAGGAAGGTGTAGTACTCGTCGACGGCGCGTGGGATGACGTCGAAATAGAGCTTTTTCGCCTGCCTTGGCCGCTGGTACATATAGAGGCCGAGGCTTTCGGTCGGCGCGTAGCGCAGCCATTCGTCGATGGTCAGCCCGTTGCCCTTCGACTTCGAGATCTTCTGGCCGTTCTCGTCGAGGAACAATTCGTAGACGAAATGCTCCGGCGCGCGTCCGCCGAGAATGTTGCAGATGCGGTCGTAGATCACCGCATTGGTCTGGTGGTCCTTGCCGAACATTTCGAAATCGACGGCGAGCGCTGCCCAGCGCATGCCGAAATCCGGCTTCCACTGCAGCTTGACCTTGCCGCCGGTCACCGAAAGCGTGGTCTCGGTGCCTTCATCGTCGAAGGTGATGGTGCCGGCCTTGGCGTCGACATGCTTCATCGGCACGTAGAGCACGCGCCCGCTCTTCGGCGAGATAGGCAGGAACGGGCTGTAGGTCGCCTGGCGCTCGGGTCCCAGTGTCGGCAGCATCACCGCCATGATCTGGTCGTAGCGCTCGGCTGCGCGCACAAGCATCGCATCGAAGCGGCCGGCCTTGTAGTACTGCGTCGCGCTGGCGAATTCGTAGTCGAAGCCGAACGTGTCGAGGAAGCGGCACAACATCGCGTTGTTGTGGTCGCCAAAGCTCGGATAGTCGCCGCCGAACGGATTGGGCACCGCCGACAGCGGCATATGCAGATAGGGCTCGAGGGCTGCGCGATCCGGCACATTGTCGGGGATTTTGCGCATGCCGTCCATATCGTCGGAGAAGCAGAGCAGCTTGGTCTTGACCTTGTTCCCGGTCAGCACGTGAAAGGCATGGCGCACCATCGAGGTGCGCGCGACCTCGCCGAACGTCCCGATATGCGGCAGGCCCGACGGGCCGTAGCCGGTCTCGAACAGGATGATCTCCGGGAAGTCGCCGCCCTTGTAGCGCTCGATGATCTTTTTGGCTTCCTCGAACGGCCAAGCCTTGCTTTCGGCGGCTGCCGCAAGCATTTCGGGGTTGAGATCGGCGATGTTTGATCCCGTCATGTCAAAGTTCCAGTCATGGCCGGCTTTCGCGGCTGGTAAGATTTTTCAACCGGGTCTCTAGGCGCGACAGGGCGGAGCGTCAACGATATCAGGCGTTTTCGTTGCGACGGCGCCGTAGCGTCCCTACCTTCGACCCTCACTATCAAGGAGTCTTGAATGCCGTTGCCGTCCACCCATGAAGCCCTGATCTACCTGATGGTCATCACCTCGGCTTCCGATCGCGACATGACCGATATCGAACTGGCGCGCATCGGCGACGTCGTCCGCAGCTGGCCGGTGTTCGAGGATTTCAAGCAGGACAGGCTGATCGCCATTGCGCAGGACTGCCAGAAGATGCTGCATGAAAAGGATGGGTTGGAAGGCGTGCTCGAGCGTGTCGCCGAGACTTTGCCCGAACGGCTGCACGACACCGCCTATGCCGCGGCCTTCGAGGTTGCCGCGGTCGATCTCGAAATGCGCATGGAGGAATTGCGGGTGCTGCAGTTGATCCGGCGTGAACTCGATCTCGACACGCTGACTGCCGCGGCCATCGCGCGCGGGGCGAAGGCCCGCCTGCGCACGCTGACCTGATCCAGCCCCTAGAGGAAGCTGACCGGGACCGGATCAGAAAAAGCTGACCGGGAACCGGATCAGAAGAAACGACCTGGAACCGGATCAGAAGAAACTGACCGGGAAATAGCGGAGGTAGAATTCGGCGAAGGTGCCTTTCACCGATATCTCCTGCAGCGCGTAGTCCATGGCTGCGGCCAGCGCTGGGTCGCTGGCCCGGGTGGCAATGGTCATGCCGGAGCCCAGATATTCCGGCGCCAGGTAAGGGCCACCGGCGAAGCGGCAGCAACCGGCGGCGTCCGTGCCGCCCAGCCAGAAGGAAAAGCGCATGCCGTCGCCGAAGGCGGCATCGATCTTGGCGCTCTTCAAGTCGCTGTAGAGGTCTTCCGGCCGGTCGAATCGGATGATCTGCACGGTGCCGAAATAGTCGCGCAGCATCTTTTCATGCGCCGAGCCGGCCAGCACGCCGACCCGCTTCGAGCGCAATTTGTCGAGGATCGGCTCGGCGAAGGCCTTGGTCTTCGGCATGATGAAGCGCGCCGGAAACTGTAGATAGGAGCGCGAAAAGCTGTACTTCGCCCGCGTCTCCGGCGTAGCGGCGATGCCGGCGATGATCGCCTCGCCTTCGCCCTTCTGCAACGCGTCGTCGAGTTCGGCCCAGGGCAGCGCCTGGATCTGGCATTTGTCGGCGATGTCGAGTTCGGCGCAAATCGCCCGCGCCAGGTCGATGTGGAAGCCGGACAATCGGCCCGTGCCGTCGAGAAAGTTGAAGGGCGGGAAATCGGTTGTGGTGAGGAACCTGAGCCTTGGCAGCGCCGAAAGGTCCGGTTTCGGCAGCCGCTCCTTGGCATCCCAAAGCACCGGTACCTGCGGTTCCGCGGCTCGCGCAGCGCCGGCAAACGGCTGCACTCCCATCAGCATCGACAGTAAGGCGATGGCTATCCAGCGAGGTGTCACGAAAAAACTCCGCCCGTCTTGGCCGTTGGCTTGTGATACGAAAACGGCGCAGGCACAATTGTTTTTGATTTCAACGGGCAAATTTCGGGTTATGCTTTGGTGAGGTTGCAAATAGCCGCACAGAGTCGGCCCGAGGTTGGCGGTCGCTGGCGTTAGAAAAGCTAAGGATGTGGCTATGCAATCCGGGGTTGATGGCGAAGTGCGGGTCAGGCACGTAGCATCGGTCTCAAGAGCGGTAGGCAACATGGGGTAGATGTTGCGATGGGTTATTTTGACCGGACACTTGAATATATTGACCGGGTGCAGCGTGCCGACACGTCGGCTGCGGTGTGCGAGCAGCTACTTAGTGTCACCTCGAATTTCGGATTGACGGCCCTGATAGCCGCAACGGTGCCGCAGCCCGGTACACCAAGCAGCCAGACGAAGGACCATGTGCTGCTCTGCGATTGGCCTAGCGAATGGCTGGAGCGTTACTTATCGCGCAACTACGTCGACCACGATCCGGTCGTCAGCCATTTGAAGCAGTTTCGGGCGCCATTCCAATGGCGCGATGCCGTTCAAAGCATGCCCGCCGACAAGAGCAGCGCCGAGGTAATGCGCGACGCCCGCCAGTTCAAGCTGCGTGACGGCCTCGCCTTCCCGCTGATCACGCTCGAAGGCCAGATCGCGCTGGTCTCGCTGGGCGGTGAGGCGGTCGAACTGTCCGAAGCCGAATTCGCAATGGTCTCGCTGGCCTCCACCTATGCCATCGGCCGCGCCATGCAGCTTCAAACGACGGCCGGCAAATCTATCGATCACATTGAATTGACGCCGCGCGAGCGCGAATGCCTGCAATGGGCGGCGGTCGGAAAATCCGAGTGGGAGATTTCGCAGATCCTCGGCATCTCGGAGCATACCTCTGAGAAACACCTTCTCAACGCCAAGAGCAAACTAGGCGCCGCCAACCGTGTGCAGGCAGTCGCCGAAGCAGTCAGGCACGGCTATATCAGCTAGGCCGGTTCTGGCGGCCCGAAATTTATGGCCGCATTGTTGGCGTCATATCTTCAGAAAAGACCGGCCCCTGTCGTCCTCTTGAGACGGCTAATGCTTTCTTAACGCCAAAAGCAGACTCGGCGTCGCCAACAGGGTGCACGCCATCGCGGAGGCGTTTAGACGCAGCTATATTAGCCATGTCGGCTGTGGCAGCCTGGAAATCCTTGCCAACACCTTCGCGCAATTTTTTCGGGAAAGCCCGGCCGTATCTTCCTCTTAAGCCCAGGAGACGGCTAATGCTATTTTCCCTTACCACTCAACAACTGATGGAACGTCCCGACCTATGGGAGGCCGTCCATCGCCTGCGTTACAAGGTCTTCGTCGATGAGATGCGGTGGACCGATCTCGATCGCCCGGACGGCCTCGAAATCGATCAATTCGACCATGATGAGGCCGAACACCACCTGGTCATCCGCAATGGCGAGCTTGCAGGCTATCATCGGATGCTGCCGACCACACGGCCGCATCTCCTTAGCGATGTGATGCCGGAACTCTGCGAGGGAAAGCGCCCTTCGGGACCGAATGTCTGGGAGCTAACCCGTTACGCGGTGGCGCCAGGCTTTCGCGATGGCAAGCGCGGCGTGTCTACGGTCGGCACCGAACTGATCGCCGGCTTCGTCGAATGGGGCCTTGCTCGCAATGTCGATCAGGTCATTATCGAGGTCGAGCCGGTGTGGGTGCTGCGGACGCTGCAGTTGCACTTCCTGGCGACGCCGCTCGGTTACCAGCGCACCTATGGCAACCAGCAGGTCGTCGCCACACTGCTGACCTTCAACGAGCATACGCTGGATGTCGTGCGTTCGCGCCGCAACCATCACGCCCCGGTGTTGGTCAGGGGCACCCCCCACATGCTCGGCATGCGGCAGGCGTCGTGAGACTGTCTTCACCCGACGCGCTTTAATGCATGTCGCTCAAAGTGGCCCGGGTTTTGAGAGAACGACATGCATGAAACAAAGACCTAAAGCGCGTCGCGTGAATCCGTTCAAATGCGACGCGCTTTAGACAATGGCCACAGAGCCCACCTCCGTGTGGGGGTGGGCTCTGTAATTTCAGCCTCTGCATCGAGGCCAGTCTCTACTTCTCGAGAAACGACGGCCCGTCGCCGACGATCTTCTTATCTTCCTTGCCGATGGCGTCGAGATCGCGCCCATCATAGGGCAGTGACAACAGGATGCGCCGCATGACGGCCAGCCGCGAGCGTCGCTTGTCATTGGCCCGCACGATGATCCAGGGCGCGAACTGTTTGTGCGTGCGCTCGACCATCTGGTCGCGCGCCTTGGTGTAGTCGTCCCATTTGGTAATGCCGGCAATATCGATCGGCGAGAACTTCCAGTTCTTCAGCGGAGACCAGCGGCGGTCGTGAAACCGTTCGAGCTGGGTTTCGCGGCCGATGTTGAGCCAGAATTTGAAGAAATAGATGCCGTCGTTGGAGATCATCCGCTCGAAATGCGGCGTCTCGTCGAGGAATTTTGCATGCTGTTCCGGTGTGCAGAAGCCCATCACCGGCTCGACGCCGCCGCGGTTGTACCAGGACCGGTCGAAGGTGACGAATTCGCCCGATGTCGGGAAATGGGCGACGTAGCGCTGGTAGTACCATTGCCCGACTTCGGTTGGGGTCGGCTTGGTCAGCGCCACATTGCGCGCGGTTCGAGGATTGAGATACTGGCGCAGCACCGAGATGGTGCCGCCCTTGCCGGCGGCATCGCGCCCCTCGAACAGCGACATCACTCTGCTGCCGGTCGCCCGGAGCCAGGCCTGCGCCTTGACCAGTTCGATCTGCAGCCGCTCCAGCGTCTCGTCATACTCCTCGCTCTTCATTTTCTTGTCGTAGGGGTAGTCGCCTGCGGTCAGTTTGTGGTCCTCGATCCAGCTGGGAAGCTCAGGGTTTTCGATGTCGAACTCCCGCTCCTTGCCGTCCACCTTGATCTTCAGCGGCCCCTTTGCCGGCTCTGCGGCGGGACTTTCCTTGGCTTTTTTCATCGAGACGAACCTTTCCAGCTTGCGGACTCATGCTATGGGGGGCCTCAAACTCGGTCCAGCGGAAGTTTCGGAGGGACCGGCGCAGAAGCACGGAAAGCACGATGGCTGACACCGGGGCAGAGCGGACAACCACGGGGCAGGCCGTCGCCGGCCGGCTGTGGAACAGCCGATGGCTGCTGGCCGCCGGTGCGATCGCTATCCTGGCCGTTTATGGGTTTGCCGGTATCTCCGCCTATGTCGTCCTGGCTGCGTTGACGGTGCTGCTGGCCGCCGCGCTTCTGCCAACCGGTGGCGCCAGCCGGTCTGCTGAGACCATTACCACGGTCGAGGCGAGCGGGCTGCAGCGGCTTTCCGGCGAATATCTTGCGGCTGCCGTTGCCGATCCGCTGATCATCTTCGACCGCACCGCCACCATCGTCCACGCCAATGCCGCCGCCTTTGCCGCCTTTGTCGGTATCGCGCCCGGCCTGTCGCTGTCGCTAAAATTCCGCGCGCCGGAAATGCAGGCCTTGCTGGACGGCGTGCTGTCGGGAACCGTCGCCTCCGATGCCGTCGACTACACCGAGAAGCTGCCGGTGGAACGGGCCTACCGGGTCAGCGCGTCCTCGGTCGGCCACGCCACCGATCTCTATGTGCTGGTATTCAAGGACCAGAGTGAGACGCGCCGCATCGACCGCATGCGCGCTGACTTCATAGCCAATGCCAGCCACGAGTTGCGCACCCCGCTTGCTTCAATCTCGGGCTTCATCGAGACGTTGCGCGGCCCGGCCCGCAACGATCCGGCGGCGCGCGAGCAGTTCCTGCAGATCATGCAGAACCAGACCGGCCGCATGGCGCGCCTCATCGACGATCTCCTGTCGCTGTCGAGGCTTGAAATGAAGCCTTACCTGAGGCCGGGAACCGAGGTCGATCTGCGCCAGACCATCGACAGCGTCATCGATTCACTAGGCCCGCTCGCCAGCGAGAACGGCGTCGTCATCGAACGCGACTACGCCGAAGGGCCGCTCGACGTGCCCGGAGACCGCGACGAGCTGTTCCAGGTGTTCGAGAATCTCTTGGAAAACGCCTGCAAATACGGCCAGCCTGGCGGACGCGTCACGGTGTCGATCGCGCGGGGCGAGGCCGGCCCGGAACCGGGCATCGATGTAACCATCAGGGACTACGGCCCGGGCATCCCGGAAGAGCACATACCGCGCATTACCGAGCGCTTCTATCGCGTCGACGTGGAGAGCAGCCGCACGCAGAAAGGCACCGGTCTTGGCCTGTCCATCGTCAAGCATATTCTGACGCGCCACAACGCCCGGCTTTCGATCAAGTCGGAGGTTGGCAAGGGCGCGGCGTTCACGGTCCATTTGCCGGCAGGCTGAGGCGGTACTATCTGCTAACTGCCTGTTTCTTCTTTCTGTCATCCGGCTAGCGTATCAGCACAGGGGTCGAGGAAACGACTCAAAAGGCCAAAGATTTAAGGAAGGCATTTCGCCCATGCAGTCCGTACACATTGTCAGCGCCTATGACGAAGAGCTGAAATACCTGGCGAAGCGCATCGCTGCGATGGGCGGCCATGCCGAGCGCATGGTCGAGCAGGCGATCCAGGCGCTGGTCAATGCCGATCCCGGCCTCGCCCAGAAGGTCATCCGCGACGACATCGTGCTTGACGAGGGCCAGCGCGAAATCGACGACAAAGCCATCGTCATCATCGCCAAGCGCCAGCCCATGGCGACCGATCTGCGCGAGATCGTCGGCGCCATCCGCATTTCGGCCGACCTCGAACGGGTCGGTGACCTCGCCAAGAACGTCGCCAAGCGTGTGGTCAGCGTCATTGATGGCCGCCAGCCGACCAGCCTGTTTCGCGGCCTCGAGGCGCTGGCCGAACTCGCTTTGACCCAGCTCAAGGAAGTGCTCGACGTCTATGCCTCGCGCTCGGTCGAGAAAATAGGCTTCGTTCGCGACCGCGACGACCAGATCGATGCCATGTACACCTCGCTGTTTCGCGAGCTTTTGACCTACATGATGGAAGATCCGCGCAACATCACGCCGTGCACGCATCTGCTGTTTTGCGCCAAGAACATCGAGCGCATCGGCGACCACGCCACCAACATTGCCGAGACGATCTACTACATCGTCACCGGCGAGCAGTTGCCGGCCGAGCGTCCAAAGGGCGACAAGACCGACAAGATTGCCCTTCCGGCGCTGCCGGTGAAGTGATCGCGCGCCCCTCGAACGCTTAATCATGTTGCGCTAAACTACCCGGATGTTAGCGTCTCGGTTCCTGGCCAAGGCCAGGCGCTCAGGAGGCTGCGATGGAATATGTCCGAGAGTTCAAGCCGGCGCCGGCATCGTCCGGCATCATCGCGTCGAGCGTCTACACCGCCGGCAAGCGCATCGCCGACATTCCGATCGAGGAAGCCGGTGAATGGGCCAAGAAGTCGGGCCATGTCGTCTGGATCGGGCTGCTCGAACCCGACCGCGAGCTTCTGCTGCGCGTCAAGGCGCAATTCCATTTGCATGAGCTTGCGATTGAAGACGCCGAACATCCGCACCAGCGGCCGAAGATCGAGCAATATGGCGATGCGCTGTTCATCGTTGCCCGCACTGCACAGCTGATCGACGGACGCGTCACCTTCGGCGAGACGCATCTGTTCGTCGGCTCAGGCTATATCGTCAGCGTCAGGCATGGTCCCTCGACCTCATACGCCGCCGTGCGCCAGCACTGGGAAAGCTGTCCGCACTCACTGGCCAAGGGCGAGGATTTCGTCCTCTACGCCATTCTCGACTTCATCGTCGACAACTACATGCCGGTGCTCGAGCAGATCGAGGACGAGGTCGAGGCGATCGAGGACAGGGTGCTGCTGAAGCCGATGACCGGTCCCGACATCGAGCGGCTCTATATGCTGCGCCGCGATCTGTTGCGCCTGCGCAATGCGGCGCTGCCGCTGGTCGAGGTCTGCCGCCGGCTGACCAGCGCCGACCTGCCGCAGATCCATACCGCCATGCATCCGCTGTTTCGCGATGTCACCGATCATATCCGCACCGTGCAGGAAAAGATCGACAGCCTGCGCGAGGTTCTGGCCTTCGCTTTCGAAGCCAGCCTGCTGGTCGGCCAGAGCCAGGAAACCGCGAACACCAAGAAGCTGGCCTCATGGGCCGCGATCCTGGCGGTGCCGACGGCGCTCGCCGGCATTTACGGCATGAATTTCGACGACATGCCGGAGCTGAAGATGCAATACGGCTATCCCGTCGTATTGGTCTCGATCGCGCTGATCTGCTCGTTTTTGTATTGGCGATTTCGGAAGAGTGGGTGGCTGTGATGGTAGGCAGTAGGCAGTAGGCAGTAGGCAGTAGGCAGTAGGCAGAATAAGGTAGCGCCTCACGAGCGCTACCCCATTCCCTACTGCCCAGTCCCCAATCCCTATTCCTAACTACCGGCTTCTGCGCCGCTCTGAAGCCGGCTGGAACGCCACCCTTGCGTGGTACTTGCAGTAAGGTCCGGTTTCGGCCGCCTCGTTGCCGCAGAAGTTGAAGTCTTCCGACAGCGGGTCGCCATTCGGCCATTTGCAGGTGCGCTCGGTGAGATCGGTGAGCTGCAGATGCCGCGAGATCGGCACGACGACGTTTTCGACCGGGCGGATGTAGTGGCGCGCCACTGGCTCGGCGTCGAACTGCGCCTGCAGCGCGTTCGCCCCGATCGACGTCGTGACATGGCGCTGCGTGGTTGCGGCGCGCGGCACCGATTTCTGGATCGAAGATCCCTGCGTTGTCTTCTTCTGACGCGCCGGCGTCGCGGTCGAGCGTCCGCGGCCCGACAGCTTCAGCCGGTGCACCTTGCCGATGACCGCGTTGCGGCTGACCCCGCCGAGTTGTGCGGCGATCTGGCTTGCGCTCAAGCCCTCCGACCACAGTTTCCTGAGAAGTTCGACCCGCTCGTCAGTCCAGTTCATGAGACCGCGCTCCTGCTAAGTGTGCGGCAGCCGGAATCCGTTCCCGACCCGGCAATCTTTGCCGGGGCAGACACCACATATATTAGGTGATTAGGTCCGCCGCACGAAATCTAGTTATTTCCCGACTACAATTACCTCATGTGTTGACTCGGTGACAAGAGTCCCAGGTGCAACACGAATCGGTTTTTTAGGTTTTCCCCAACTTGCCCGGTCGCTTATGAGCCGGCGTCTCGTCGGGAGCTGGCCACGCGCCTCTGCACGACGTTTTCGTTGACTTCATGGCCGAAAAACACGATAAGCCGCAAAGGCCGCCGCTTTGGCGGCTTTTTTGATTTTTCCGGTACCGGAGACGCATATAATGAGCGGTTCGGCGCTTTACGAGACCTTTGCCCGCGCCCCTTTGGCCTTCGATCATGGCGAAGGCACCTGGCTGGTTACCGACAAGGGCGAGCGATATCTCGATTTCGCTGGCGGCATCGCGGTCAATTCGTTGGGCCACAGCCATCCGCATCTGGTCTCGGCGCTGACCGAACAGGCGGCCAAGCTCTGGCACGTCTCCAATCTCTACGAGATCCCGGGGCAGACCCGGCTCGGCGAGCGGCTGGCTGACGCCACCTTCGCCGACAAGGTGTTCTTCACCAATTCCGGCGCCGAGGCGCTCGAATGCGCGATCAAGACGGCGCGGCGCTACCAGTTCGTCAAGGGCCATCCCGAGCGCTTCCGGGTCGTCACCTTCGAAGGCGCCTTCCACGGCCGCACGCTGGCGACCATCGCCGCCGGCGGCCAGTACAAATATCTCGAAGGTTTTGGGCCCAAGGTCGAAGGCTTCGACCAGGTCGGCTTCGACGACATCGACGCCGCCGAGAAGGCGATCACACCAGAGACCGCCGCGATCCTGATCGAACCGGTGCAAGGCGAGGGCGGCATCCGCCCGGTGCCGACGCAATCCTTGAAACGGCTGCGGCAGCTCTGCGACCAGCACGGCCTGCTGCTGATCTTCGATGAGGTCCAGTGCGGTATCGGTCGCACCGGAAAGCTGTTCGCGCATGAATGGACCGGCGTGACGCCCGACATCATGGCGATTGCCAAGGGCATTGGCGGCGGCTTCCCGATGGGCGCGTGCCTCGCCACCGACGACGCTGTCGTCGGCATGACGGCAGGCGTGCATGGCACCACTTTCGGCGGCAATCCGCTGGCCATGGCGGTCGGCAACGCTGTGCTCGACGTCGTGCTGGAAGACGGCTTCCTCGAAGACGTCCAGCGCAAGGCATTGCTGATGAAGCAGGGCCTGGCGGCGGTCGCCGACGAATTTCCCGATGTCATCGAAGGCATCAGGGGCAGCGGCCTGATGCTTGGCCTGAAATGCGCCATGCCCAACACCAAGGTCAACATGGCGCTGCGCGACCAGCATCTGCTGGCGGTGCCGGCCGGCGACAACGTCATTCGTCTGCTGCCGCCGCTGACCGTCACCGACGCCGAGATCGGCGAAGCGCTCGATCGCATCCGCGCCGGCGCCAAGGGCCTGACCGACGCCATCGCCGCGGCCGCCGCGAAGTAATCCCGAGAACCATTCCCGATGAGCCTTCGCCATTTCACCGATCTTTCCGCCGTTTCCGAAGGCGATCTGCGCCTGATGCTGGACGATGCGGTGGTGCGCAAGGCGCGCCTCAAGGCCGGCGAACGGACCAAACCGCTCGAAGGCAAGGTGCTGGCCATGATCTTCGACAAGCCGTCGACGCGCACGCGCGTGTCCTTCGACGTCGGCATGCGACAGCTCGGCGGCGAGACCATCATGCTGACCGGCACCGAAATGCAGCTCGGCCGTTCCGAGACCATTGCCGACACCGCCAAGGTGCTGTCGCGCTATGTCGACGCCATCATGATCCGCACCACGTCGCATGAGCGGCTGCTCGAGCTGACCGAGAATGCCACGATTCCGGTCATCAACGGGCTGACCGACGACACCCATCCCTGTCAGCTGATGGCCGACATCATGACCTTCGAGGAGCATCGCGGTCCGGTTGCCGGCAAGACCATCGCCTGGACCGGCGACGGCAACAACGTGCTGCATTCGCTGCTCGAAGCTTCGGCGCGGTTCCGCTTCAACCTGAACGTCGCAGTGCCGGAAGGCAGCGAGCCGGCGCAAAAGCATATCGACTGGTCGAAGAGCAATGGCGGCAAGCTGCACTTCACCCGCTCGCCCGAGGAAGCCGTCGACCAAGCCGACTGCATCGTCACCGACTGCTGGGTGTCGATGGGCCAGGAACACCGCGCCCGCGGCCACAATGTCTTCTCGCCCTATCAGGTCAATGCGGCGCTGATGGCCAGGGCCAAGCCCGACGCCCTGTTCATGCACTGCCTGCCGGCGCATCGCGGCGAGGAAGTCACCGACGAGGTCATCGACGGTCCGCATTCGGTTGTCTTCGACGAAGCCGAGAACCGGCTCCACGCCCAGAAGGCGGTTTTGGCCTGGTGTCTGGGCGCTTGATCTCCAGGCGCTTGATCTCCAAGCGCTTGATCCGGGGCGGCGCGATGCCTATTTGCGCCCCATCACGCAAATCAAGCGCGTTTGGACGCATGCACCCCTCCGGGCCGCATGGCCGCGCCCTGGAGCTTTGTCATGTTGGAAACGCATCAAGTGACTGAACATCACCCCAAACTCGGCGAGTTCGGCTATGCCGGCGACGATCATGTCGTACCCTTCGAGGTCGGCCCGCTCGACGTGCGCGGCCGCACCGTGCAACTCGGGCCGATGCTCGACGCCATCCTCAACCGTCACGACTATCCCGAGCCGGTCGCCCGCCTGCTCGCGGAAGCCTGTGTGCTGACGGTGCTGCTCGGCACCTCGCTCAAATTCGAAGGCAAGTTCATCCTGCAGACCCGCACCGACGGCCCGGTCGACATGCTGGTCGCGGATTTCTCCACGCCTTCGGCATTGCGCGCCTATGCGCGTTTCGACGCCGACCGGCTGGAGGCCCTGGTGGCCGCAGGCCAGACCTCGCAGCAGACGCTGCTGGGCAGCGGCGTTTTGGCGCTGACCATCGACCAGGGCGCGCACACGCAGCGCTATCAGGGCATCGTCCAGCTCGACGGCGAGACGCTGGAGGACGCCGCGCGCACCTATTTCCGCCAGTCGGAGCAGATCCCGACCGACCTCAGGCTGTCGGTGGCCAAGCTTCTGACGCCAGGTCCCGGCGGCGCTCGTGAGCAGTGGCGCGCCGGCGGCATCCTGGCGCAGTTCCTGCCGCAGTCACCCGAGCGCATGCGCGTGCCCGACATTTCGGGCGGCGACGGCGATCCGCGTGACGTGACGCAGGAGCCGGCCGACAATTCGTGGCGCGAGCTGGTGGCGCTGCTCGGCACCATCGAGCCGACCGAGCTGATCGACCCGACCATCGGCGCCGAGCGGCTGCTCTACAGGCTGTTCCACGAACATGGCGTGCGCGTCTTCGGCGGCGTGCCGGTCGCCGACCAATGTTCCTGCTCAAGGGACAAGATACGCGGCATCCTCGAGGGGTTTTCCGCGCAGGAGATCAAGGACAGCACCGAAGATGGCGGCATCCACGTCGCCTGCGAGTTCTGCTCGAAGCAGTACGACTTCGACCCGGCGGAGTTTGCAACTCAGTAGCATCTCTTCCTTCTCCCCGTTCACGGGGAGAAGGTGCCCGAAGGGCGGATGAGGGCAGCGCGAACTTTGGTGAATGGCCGCGCATAGCCTAGGTCATGTGCGTGGAAGATAACCTCATGACTCTGGCGCTGCCCCTCATTGCCCTGCCGGGCATTTCTCCCCGTATAGTGACGGGGAGAAAACCCCTAATTCACCGTCCGTCGGGTCCCCGGCAGATCCAGCGAAAACGCGGGAATAGCGACGTCGAACGTCTCGCCCTTTTTGTTGCGCATGGTGTAGTGGCCGACCATGAAGCCGGAGGGCGTCGAGAGCGGGCAGCCTGACGTGTATTGATAGCTGTCGCCGGGATTGAGCTCAGGCTGGTCGCCGACCACGCCGGCGCCGCGCACTTCCTCGACCCGGCCGCTGCCGTCGGTGATGTGCCAGTAACGCGCCATAAGCTGCACGAAATCGTCCGACTGGTTGTCGATCGTCACCTGGTAGCCCCAGACATAACGGTTCTCCGCCGGGTCCGAGCGGTCCTCCAGGTAGAACGGTCTGACCTGCACTTCGATGTTGCGCGTGACGGCGCGGTACATGGGCTGCTCCGGTTGCGCAGCAGGGAACATTTGTCGCGCCATGCGGTTTGATACGCGCAGAGCGGCATGTCCTGCCAGCCTCAAAGCGCAGTGCCGACAAACAATGTCATTTAAGTGACACATGACAATGTTGGTGTGCGCAAACCTTGCCGGCGACTCAAGGCCCATCTGTCGACTGACAAAGCAGCCGCGAGCGGCCTTTCCGGAGTGACCAGATCTCGATGGAACCAGCTCTCACAGCCGCCTTCGCTTCCTCCGCTTTGCTTCTTTCCAATCTCGCCAGCATCCTGCTTGCTTCGTCGAAACTGCAAGCGCGTCGCCTTATCCCTCCGCCGTCCGGCGAGCAGCCACCGGTCTCGATCGTCGTGCCGTCGCGCGGCGTGGAGCCGTTCACACAAGAGACGCTGCAGCGAGCCTTCTCGCTCGACTGGCCGCGCTACGAACTGATCTTCTGCGTCGCTCACGCCGACGATCCCGTCGTCAAACTGATAAACAGGGCGATCGTCCTGTTTCCCAACGTGCCGGCCCGGCTGCTGATCGGCGACGACCGCGTCAGCAGCAACCCGAAGCTCAACAACTGCGTCAAGGGCTGGGAAGCGGCGCGCTATCATTGGGTTATTCTGGCGGATTCCAACGTGCTGATGCCAAGGGATTACGTCCAGCACCTGATGGCGGCCTGGCGGACCAATACCGGGCTTATCTGCTCGACGCCGATCGGCTCTCGGCCGGATGGCTTTTGGGCCGAGGTCGAATGCGCGTTCCTCAACACGCTGCAGGCGCGCTGGCAATATGCCGGCGAGGCGCTCGGTCTCGGCTTTGCCCAGGGCAAGAGCATGCTGTGGAACAAGCCGATGCTCGATACCAATGGCGGTATCCGCGCGCTGGCCGCCGAGATCGCCGAGGATGCTGCTGCAACCAAGCTGGTCAACGGACTGGGCCTGCACGTCAATCTCGTTGCCTCGCCTTTCGAGCAACCACTGGGGCAGCGCCGACTTGCCGACATCTGGTCGCGCCAGGCGCGCTGGGCGCGGTTGCGCCGCGTCACCTTCCCACTGTTTTTCGCACCCGAGATCCTGACCGGCGTCGCCGTGCCGTTGGCGTTGGCGCTGGTGGCGGCCGCAAGTGCCGGCATCAGCCTGCCGGCCACGGTGATGGCCGTGCTGACGGCGGCCTACATTCCCGAATGCGCGCTGGCCGCGGCCAAGGGCTGGCATCTGTCGCTGCGCATGGTCCCGGCGATGATGGTCCGCGACATGATGCTTCCCGCCATCTGGGCGCGCGGCTGGCTGAGCGGCGCCGTCGACTGGCGCGGCAACACCATGACCATCGGCACCAAGACGGCCGAACTGGAAGAGGTTTCGTCGGGAGCGTGACGCCTCGCGGCCTATCCGGCTGCCTTCAGCGCCTGCGCAACGTCCTCCAGCAGATCGTCCGTATCCTCAAGACCGACCGACAGCCTGAGCGTTCCCGGCCCGATGCCAAGCTCGGCGCGAGCTTCGTCGCTGAGGTTCTTGTGCGTGGTGGTCGCCGGATGGGTGATCAGGCTCTTGGCGTCGCCGAGATTGTTGGAGATCAGCACGATGTCGAGCGCGTTCTGCAAGGCGAAGGCCGCCTGCTTGCCGCCCTTGACGTCGAGGCAGATCAGCGTCGATCCGCCCGTCATCTGCTTCTTGACGATGTCGGCCTGCGGGTGGTCGGCGCGGCCGGGATAGATGACGCGGGCGATTTCCGGCCGTCCTGCCAGGAAATCCGCGATCTTGGCCGCGCTTTCCGTCTGCTGGCGCACCCGAACCGGCAGCGTCTCCAGGCCCTTGAGCAGCGTCCAGGCATTGAACGGCGACAGGCTCGGGCCGGTGTGGCGGAAATAGTCGTGCAAATTCTCGTCGATCCATTTCTTGTCCGACAGGATGATGCCGCCGAGACAGCGTCCCTGGCCGTCAATGTGCTTGGTCGCGGAGTAGACGACGATATGGGCGCCGAGCTGCAAGGGCTTCTGCTGCAAGGGCGTGGCAAAGACATTGTCGACGATCAGCCTGGCGCCGATCGAGGTGGCGAGCGCCGCCACCGCTGCGATGTCGACCACTTCCAGCGTCGGATTGGTCGGGCTTTCCAGGAAGAACAGTTTCGTGTTCGGCCGCACCGCCTTTTCCCAGTTGGCGATGTCGGTGCCGTCGACCAGCGTTGCCTCGATGCCGTATTTCGGCGCCAGCGTCTCCACCACCCAGCGGCAGGAGCCGAACAGCGCGCGCGCCGCAACGATATGGTCGCCGGCCTTGGCGCTGCACAGGAGCGCTGCCGTCACCGCCGCCATGCCGGACGCCGTGGCGCGCGCATCTTCGGCACCCTCCAGCGCGCACATGCGCTTTTCGAACATGTCGACGGTAGGGTTGGCGTAGCGCGAATAGATGAAGCCCGGCTCCTCGCCCTTGAAACGGGCTTCCGCGGCCTGCGCCGTTTCATAGACATAGCCCTGGGTGAGATACATCGCTTCCGACGTCTCGCCGAACTGTGAACGCAGTGTTCCCCCGTGCACGAGTGCGGTCTGAGGCTTCCAGTTACGCTTCTTGGTGCTCATCGCTTTTGTTCCAGACACAAAAAAACCGGCCGCGAAAGTCGCAACCGGTCCATATGGCCTTGCGGCCCGACGGTCCTTTAGCGACTTGTTTAACGTGGCTGCAAGCCGACCGGCCAAATCACCACGGGATAACGACCCTTTAGACCTCACCTGCGCTTGCGTCAATTGCCGGCTTCATTAAGAGGTTTGTACCAGGCAGGTTCCGCAATAATATCCAGCGGTTTTGCGGCAAGAACCTGCCACAAAGAGACCGACCTTGGAGCGGAGCCAGCCTTTTGCGGCAGACAGGCATTCTTCCCGATCAGGACATTTCCGCGCTGTTTCAGTCCGGCGCGCTGGAGTCGCCGCGCGCGCTCGATGTCGACCAGGTGCAGCCGGCGAGCCTCGATCTGAGGCTCGGCGACAAGGCTTTTCGCGTGCGCGCCTCCTTCCTGCCGGGTCCCGATCATCTGGTGGCCGACAAGCTTCACCGGCTGAAATTGCATGAGTTCAGTCTCGCCGAGGGCGCGGTGCTGGAAACCGGCTGCGTCTACATCGTGCCGCTGCTCGAAAGCCTGGCGCTGCCCGCAAACGTGTCCGCCTCGGCCAACCCGAAGAGCTCGACAGGCCGGCTCGACATCTTCACCCGGGTGATGACCGATCGCGGCCATGAGTTCGACAAGATCGCCGCCGGCTATCACGGGCCGCTTTATCTTGAAGTCAGTCCGCGCACCTTCCCGATCGTCGTGCGCGCCGGATCGCGACTGTCGCAGATCCGCTTTCGCACCGGAAACGCGCTGTTGTCGGAGGCAGAGCTGAACGAATTGCACCGCGCCGAGATGCTGGTGGCGACCGAGCCGCCCAACATTTCCGGCGGCGGCATTGCGCTGTCGATCGATCTCGACGGCGACCAGAACGGCCTGGTCGGCTATCGCGGCAAGCATCACACCGGCTTGGTCGATGTCGACAAGCGCGCCGCCCAGGATGCCGTCGATTTCTGGGAGCCGCTCTACAAGAGCGGCGCCGGCGAACTGGTGCTCGACCCGGACGAGTTCTACATCCTGGTCAGCCGCGAAGCCGTGCACGTGCCGCCGCTCTACGCCGCCGAGATGACGCCCTTCGATCCGCTGGTTGGCGAATTCCGTGTTCACTATGCCGGCTTCTTCGATCCGGGCTTCGGCCATTCGGCCTCAGGCGGCACCGGCAGCCGGGCGGTGCTCGAAGTGCGCAGCCACGAAGTGCCGTTCATCCTCGACCACGGCCAGATCGTCGGCCGGCTGGTCTACGAACACATGCTGAAGCGGCCGCAGGCGCTTTACGGCACCGATCTCGGCTCGAATTACCAGGCGCAAGGCCTCAAGCTCTCCAAGCATTTCCGCCCCGCCGGCTGAACCTTCGATCACCGTCAGGCAAAATACTTGCCTGCGCTGCCTCACCATGCTTGGCTGCCTTTCGGTGGCCGGCAAGAGAACGGCGCGCAAGGGGAACCAAAATGCAGATTTCAAGATGGATCATATCGGCAGCGAGCGCTGCCATGCTGGTGATATCGGCCGGCTCGCTGGCTGAGGCGCAGGAGAAATTGAAGATCGGCACCGAGGGCGCCTATCCGCCCTTCAACACCATCACCGCGGACGGCAAGATCGAGGGCTTCGACATCGACATTGCCAATGCGCTGTGTGCGCAGATGAAGGTCGAGTGCGAGATCGTCACCCAGGACTGGGACGGCATCATCCCGGCGCTGCAGGCGAAAAAGTTCGACGCCATCATCGCCTCGATGAGCATCACCGAGGAGCGCAAGAAACAGGTCGCCTTCACCAACAAATACTACACGACGCCGCTGGCACTGGTGGCGCCGAAGGACAGCGACCTCACTTCCACCGAACCGGCAGCCCTTGCCGGCAAGACGGTGGGCGCGCAGGCCTCGACCACCCAGGCCGACTATGCGCAGGACGCCTATGGCAAGGCCGGCGCCGAGGCGAAACTCTACCCCACCCAGGAAGAGGCGATCACCGACCTGCAGAACGGCCGTCTCGATGCCGTCATCTCCGACAAGTTCGTGCTGATGGACTGGCTGAAGAAGGCGAGCGAAGGCTGCTGCAAGCTTGTCGGCGACGTCAAGGGCACCCAGACCCAAGCCGGCATCGCTGTCCGCCTGGAAGACACGGCGCTGCGCGACAAGCTGAATGCGGCGATAGACGCCATCGTCGCCGACGGCACTTACAAGAAGATCCAGGCCAAGTATTTCGATTTCGATATTTATTGACTTCCGGCCCGCCGGAGTCAGCCGCGAAAGAGATACTCTTTCGCGGCGCCAAGGCAGGCATGAAAATGGCCGATAAACAGCAGTTCGCGTGCGGCCAAACGTTTCCTGCCCCAAAAGCCTTCGGTCAGTTTGACCTCGTCGAGCGAAGCGTTTGAGCCGCGCTTCAACGGGAACAACTGCTTGTCGAGGCAACCGAGGACATGGGCCTTGGCGGAGTCGATGCCGCAGACCTTGCCATTGTTGTTCAGCCTGTCGGTGCGAAGCGCTGATGTCATGTGATCCGTGTTGCGCATCAGAAAGCTCACCTGGGCTTTCGAATAGCCGGTTGCCAGAAGACGGCTCGTCATCGCCAAACGGGCTTCACGATAGGACTTCGGGCTGCACTGGCCGGCGCTAAAGGCCACCGACGGTTGGGTCAGGAACAGGGCCACGCCCGTGAACACAATGACAAGCCGCATTCCGTTCATTCCGGCTCCCAAATGTGATGCTGCCTCAAAGCGCCTTCACCGCCACCTTCACCGGCTGCTCGATCTCCAGCGGGTTGCGCAGCGGCAGGCCGAAATCCCCGGCCTCGATCTCGAACACGTCGCCGGCCTGAGTCTTGATGCCGTCGGCAAAGGACAGCGTCGCCGTGCCGAACATGTGCACATGCACGTCGCCCGGCTGGCGGAAGGCCGAATATTTGAAGTGATGATGTTCGAGATTGGCGATTGTGTGCGACATGTTCGCTTCGCCCGACAAGAACGGCTTTTCCCACAGCAAATTGCTGTCGCGATAGATTCGCGATGAGCCCCTGACGTCGGCCGGCAGGTCGCCGATCAGGATTTCCGGCCCGAACGAGGCGTTGCGCAGTTTGGAATGTGCCAGGAACAGATAGTTCACCCGCTCGGTAACATGATCGGAAAACTCGTTCGACAGCGTGAAGCCGACGCGGAACGGCGCGCCGTCGTCGCCGATGACATAGATGCCGGCGATTTCCGGCTCCTCGCCGGCGTCCTGCGCAAAGGCCGGCGACATCAGTGCGGCGCCCGGCGCCACCGCCATGGTGCCGTTGCCCTTGTAGAACCATTCCGGCTGCACGCCGGTCTGGCCCTTGGCCGGCTTGCCGCCTTCGAGCCCCATGCGGAACATCTTCATGGAATCGGTAAGCTGCTCCTCGCCGCCATCGCTGAGCTTCTTGTGCATGGAATCGCGCGTCGCCGCCGAGCCGAGATGGGTCAGGCCGGTGCCGGTCAGATGCAGATGCGCAGGATCGGGATGGTTGATCGGCGACACCAGCCGGCCCTTCTTGTAGACGGCGTCGAGGTCTATCGCTTCACCGAACCCCTTGCGCTCGATCAGCGCGGCGAGGCCCGTTCCGGTGCGCGCGGCTTCCATGGCCAGCGAATAGACGCTGCGGGCGCCGTTGATGATCCTGGTCTTGCCGCCGCCATTGCGGGCGACGACGCGGATGGTCTCGGCGTCGTCGAGGATCTGGGAGATTAGCATGATGAAATCCTCTCTCATGTGCCTTGGCCGGGTTGCCCCTTGGCAAACCTTGACCTGCGCGGCTCGGACCTCGCCGCGCCACGGGTTGAACTCTTCGTCCGGATTGCGCTCGCGAGCTCCATCCCTCGGGGGACTTCTTATGCCGACAACTTGCCGGCTGCGCCGCGACCGTATGCCTCCTGCTTGCCTCGCCTGAAGCTTGTCAGGCCTTGTTCTTGTTGTAGACGTCGAAGATCACGGCGCCGAGCAGCACCAGGCCTTTGACCACCTGCTGCCAGTCGACATTGACGCCCATGATCGACATGCCGTTGTTCATCACGCCCATGATGAAGCCGCCGACGACCGCCCCGATGACCTGGCCGACGCCGCCCATCGCCGAGGCGCCGCCGATGAACACTGCGGCGATGACATCGAGCTCCGAGCCGAGACCCGCCGCCGGCACCGCCTGGCCGAGACGAGCCGCGATGATCAGGCCGCCAAGCGCCGACAGCACGCCCATATTGATGAACACCATCAGCGTCAGCCGCTCGGTGTTGATGCCCGACAGCTGCGCCGCCTTGGGATTGCCGCCCATGGCGTAGATGCGCCTCCCGATGGTCATGCGCTTGGTGACGAAGACGAACAGCGTGATCAGCACGCCCATGACCAGCAGCACCACCGGCAGGCCGCGGTAGCTGGCAAACTCATAGACCAGGAACAGCGCCAGCGCGCTGGCGACCAGCGTCTTGACCACGAACAGGGTGAAGGGCTCGGCCTCATAACCATGGCGTTCTCGTTTGCGCCGGGTGCGGACCCCGAAATAGGCATAGGCGAGCACGGCGATCAGCCCCAGCACGACCGTCGTCATGTGCAGGGTCACGCCGCTGCCCATGATGGTCTTGCCGGCTGCGTTCACGACCGGCGGGACGAGCGTCAGTGGGCCGATCACATCCGGGATGAAGCCGGAGCTGAGCATCTTGAAGTCGTCGGGAAGCGGACCCACCGACGAGCCGCCGCCAAGCAACGCCTGGCAAATGCCGCGGAAGATCAGCATGCCGGCCAGCGTGACAATGAAGCTCGGTATCCGGTGATAGGCGATCCAATACCCTTGCGCGGCGCCGATCAGGCCACCCGCGACCAGGCAGACGATCGAAACCACCAGGGGATTGCTCAGCGGTCCGAGTTGCCAGATGACCATCATGTTTGCCGCCAGCGCGCCAATGAAACCGGCGACCGATCCGACGCTGAGGTCGATATAGCCCGATACGATCACCAGCAGCATGCCCAGCGCCATCACGATGATGAAGGAGTTCTGCTGCACCAGATTGCTGAGGTTGACCGGCTTGAACAACGTCCCCGACGTGGTGAACTGGAAGAACAGCATGATGACGATCAGGGCTATGATCAGTCCGTATTCGCGTAAATTCGTCGCCAGCGCCGAGACGGCGATGCGCGGGCGCTGTTCGTCGGCGACGTTGCCCTGCGGGGCGGGGGCGCTTTCGGTGCTCATGCTGCTTTTCCTTCTCCCCGGACGATGGCGCGCATTATCTTTTCCTGGCTTGCTTCCGCCGCCGGCATTTCGCCCACCATGCGCCCTTCGTTCATGACGTAGATGCGGTCGGTAATCCCCAGCAATTCCGGCATTTCCGACGAGATGACCACGATCGCCTTACCCTCCGAGGCAAGGCGCGCGATGATCGTGTAGATTTCATACTTGGCGCCGACATCGATGCCGCGTGTCGGCTCGTCGAGGATCAGCACGTCAGGGTCGGCAAACAACCATTTCGACAGCACCACCTTCTGCTGGTTGCCGCCGGAAAGATTGCCGGTCATCTGATAGACGCTTGACGCACGGATATTGGTCTTCTTGCGATAGTCGTTGGCGACCGCAAGTTCGCGCATGTCGTCGATCACGCTGTGGCGCGACACGCCGTCGAGATTGGCCAGCGTAATGTTATGCTTGATATGGTCGATGAGGTTGAGGCCGTAGGTCTTGCGGTCCTCGGTGACATAGGCGATGCCGTGTTGGACCGCCTTGCTTACCGAGGAGACATCGACCGGCTTGCCCTTGAGCAGCACTTCGCCGGTGATGCGGCGGCCATAGGAGCGGCCGAACAGGCTCATGGCGAATTCGGTGCGGCCGGCGCCCATCAGCCCGGCGATGCCGACCACCTCGCCCTTGCGCACATTGATGTCGATGCCCTTGATCACCTGCCGCTCGGCATGGAGCGGGTGATAGACCGACCAGTTCTTCACCTCGAACACGACTTCGCCGATCTTGGGCTCGCGCGGCGGATAGCGGTCGTCTAGCGAACGGCCGACCATCGAGGTGATGATGCGGTCTTCGGAGATATCCTTCTTGGCCAGCGTCTCGATGGTGCGCCCGTCACGGATGACGGTTACCTTGTCGGCGACCCGGTTGATCTCGTTGAGCTTGTGCGAGATCAGGATCGAGGTCATGCCTTGCCGCTTGAATTCGAGCAGAAGATCGAGCAGCGCCTGGCTGTCTTTCTCGCTGAGCGACGCGGTCGGCTCATCGAGGATCAAAAGCTTGACGTCCTTGCTCAGCGCCTTGGCGATCTCGACCAGCTGCTGCTTGCCGACGCCGATATTGGTGATCAGTGTCTTGGGGTCCTCCTTGAGGCCCACCTTCTTCAACAGGGCAGCGGTGCGCGCCTCGTTGGCATCCCAGTCGATGACGCCGTATCGGGCGTTTTCGTTGCCGAGGAAGATATTTTCGGTGATCGACAGCATCGGCACCAGAGCAAGTTCCTGGTGGATGATGACGATGCCCTTGTGTTCGCTGTCATGAATGCCTTTGAACTGGCATTCCTGACCCTGAAAAATGATCTGGCCGTCATAGGTGCCGGCGGGATAGACGCCCGACAGGACCTTCATCAGCGTCGACTTGCCGGCGCCGTTCTCGCCAACCACGGCGTGGATCTCGCCTTCCTCGACGCTGAGGTTGACGTTCGACAGCGCCTTCACGCCGGGGAAGGTCTTGGTGATGTCGCGCATCTCCAAAATCGTCGAGGCCATGGGAACTACCGCTCCTTGAGAGGTTGGCAAACACTGCCGGCGAGGTCGGTAACAATACCGGGCTCGCTGGTGAACGAAAAGGGGCCCTGCGTTGCGCAGGACCCCTGATTTTGTAACCGGGATTACTTCAGTTCGTCGGCCTTGATGTAGCCGGAGTCGACGACCAGTGCCTGGTAGTTCGACTTGTCGACCTCATGCGGCGTCAAAAGGATCGAGGGAACGACCTTGACGTCGTTATTGTAGGTCTTTTCGTCGAGGCCGTCCGGCTTGCCGCCCGAGAGCACCTTGTCGACGAGCTCGACGGTGGCCTTGGCCAGTTCGCGGGTGTCCTTGAACACGGTCGAGTATTGCTCGCCCGTGATGATCAGCTTGACCGAAGCAGTCTCGGCGTCCTGGCCGGTCACGATCGGCCACGGCTGGGCGTCGGTGCCGTAACCCACGGCGCGCAGCGAAGCGGTGATGCCGCGCGACAGGCCGTCATAGGGCGAAAGAACGCCATCGACGCGGCTGCCGTCCGAGTAGTTGGCCGACAGCAGGTTGTCCATGCGCGCCTGGGCGGTGGCGGCGAGCCAGCGCAGCGTGCCGACCTTGTCCATGCCGGTCTGGCCGGACTTGATCTTGATCGAGCCGTCATCGATCAGCGGCTGCAGCACCGAGATTGCGCCGTTGTAGAAGAAGAAGGCGTTGTTGTCGTCCGGCGAGCCGCCGAACAGTTCGACGTTCCACGGCTTGGTGTTCGGGAAGCGCTCCTTGAGGCCCTTGACCAGCGAGTTCGCCTGGATCACGCCGACGCCGAAATTGTCGAAGGTGGTGTAGTAATCGACATTGGCGGTCTTCTTGATCAGGCGGTCATAGGCGACGACGACGACGCCGGCGTCAGCGGCCTTCTGCAGCGCGTCCGACAGGGTCGTGCCGTCGATCGAAGCGATGATCAGCGCCTTCGGGCCCTTGGTGATTTCGTTTTCCAGCTGGCTGAGCTGGTTGGGGATGTCGTCCTGCGCGTACTGCAGGTCGACCGTGTAGCCGAGAGCTTCGAGCTGGGACTTGACGGCATCGCCGTCATTGATCCAGCGCTGCGAGGTCTTGGTCGGCATCAGCACGCCGACAAGACCCTTGTCGGCTGCGTGCGCCGAGTAGGTCATGGCAGCGATGCCAAGGGCCGCGACGGCGGCCAGTGTCTTGATGATTTTCACGTAAAACTCTCCCTGGTTGATGGACGCGACACCTCGGGGCTTCGCGGGCCGCGCAGTCGGGCGGATGCGCCAAAGCGCCGCCGCCGTCATAATCGATCTCCGGTATCCTCCCAATCGGCCCTCAGTCTTGATTTAAATCGATATGATTTTGCTCGTCATCGACCGTCAAGTCTTGAGGACGCGCGAAAGTGTGACCCTTTGCCATAACTGTCAAATGCGATCTTCGGTGGTTGCTATACCAAAACCGGTATATGACTAGACCGGGCTGGAACAGTGGCGGAAGCGGGAAAAGGCATGGCGGCTTTACGAGGTCCTCAGGGAATTTCAAGCGGTTACGATGAATTGCCGGGCGATGGCGAGACACTTCTGCGCAGTGGCTTGAGCCTGCGTCACATGCGCATGATCGCAGCACTCGACGATCACGGTCGGGTGAGCGCGGCGGCCCAGGTGATGAACATCTCGCAGCCGGCGGCCTCGCGCATGATTTCCGAGATGGAAGCGGTGCTTGAGGTCAAGCTGTGCGAAAGGCTGCCGCGCGGCATCACGCTCACCCCTTACGGCAAGGCGCTGGCCCGGCGCGCGCGCTCGATCCTGCTCGAAATGCGCGAGGCCGACCGCGAAATATCGGAGCTCAAGGCCGGCAAGGGCGGCTCGGTGTTCCTTGGCGCGGTGACGGCGCCGGCGATCGAACTGGCGGTCCCGGCGATCCGCGAGATACGCCGCCTCTATCCGCGCATCGAGATTACCATGCAGGTCGAGACGTCGAATGTGCTGGCGCGCGAACTGATCGCCACGCGCCATGATTTCATCATCGCCCGTGTTCCCGAAGACCTCAATCCGCGGCTGTTCGAATCGCGTGTCATCGGCGTCGAGAAGGCCTGCCTGATCGTGCGCCGAGGCCACCCGCTGAGCAACGGCCATCCTCTCAACAATGGGAAGGCGGTGCGGCTGGAGGACACCGCCGCCTTTGACTGGGTGTTCCAGTCGGGCGGGTCGCCGCTGCGCCAAGCGATGGAGAGCAATTTCCTGAACCGCAACATCGCCCTGCCTGACCGCATCCTCAACACCTCTTCGCTGCTGCTGACTTTGGTCATGGTGGCGCAGTCCGACGCCATCGCCCCGGTGTCGATTCAGGTGGCAAAATTCATCCAGAACCCCGACGGTCTCGCCGGCGCCATCGATGTCGTCCAGACCGAGTTCGACATCGAGGTCCGCCCCTACAGCCTGATCACGGTGAAGAACCGCGTGTTGTCGCCGGCAGCCAAGATGCTGCACGATTTTATCTTGCGGGAAGTGGGATAGGAACTGGAGCGGGTAGAGGGAATCGAACCCTCGCGTTCAGCTTGGGAAGCTGACAAGCTACCATTACATCATACCCGCATTTGCCTCTCGATATCATGAGGGGCGTGCTTCGGGCAATCGCCCTTGGACAGCTCTTCGGAAACGGCTGTTGGAAACCCCGACCGATTGCACCAGTCCGCCTGCCTTGATGCGGGCGCAGCAAGTGCGTATTCGTGGGTTTGTACCCCGAATCCGGGCATACCAATCTGGAGGCAGCCCCTTGTCCACAGTGACGCGCTTTCTCGGTGACTCGCCCGTCAGGGTGATCGTCAAGCTGCTGGTCGTGTCGTTCCTCGTCGGCCTGGTCATGAATGCGTTCGGCTGGACGCCGATGGACGTCTTCTACCGCATCCAGGGTTTCTTCATCGATTTGTGGAACCTCGGCTTCAACGCGGTCTATCGCTTCTTGGGCTATATCCTGCTCGGCGCCGCGATCGTCGTGCCGGTGTTCATCCTGCTCAGGGTCGCGAACTACCGGAAGTGAAGCGGAGGCATGATCCCTAAAAGTGGCAACCGGTTTTCGGAAAAGATTGTGCTCAAACCGAAGGCCACTCAGGCAAAGTCCGACGCCACCTCGAACAGGATGGCGTGGCGCGCGGCCAGCGCTGCGACATCGGTCGAATAGCCGCCGCCGATGACACCGCAGACCGGGATGCCCAGCGCGCGGAAATGACCGATCACCATGGCGTCGCGGGCACGCACGCCGTCATCGCTGAGCGATAGCCGGCCGAGCCGGTCCTCGGCATGCACGTCGACGCCGGCATTGTAGAAGACGATGTCCCAGTGCGCCTTGGCCGAGAGCTCCGGCAGGAGGGCGCCCAGCCGCTCGAGATAGGCGCCATCGCCGGTGCCGTCCGGCAGCGCAACGTCGAGATCGGAGGCAATCTTGCGCACCGGATAATTGCGCTCGCCATGCATGGAGAAGGTGAAGGCGCGTGGTTCGTCTCTCAGTATATCCGCCGTGCCGTCGCCCTGATGCACATCGAGATCGACGATCAGGATTTTTTGGGCGGAACCTTCGGCTAGCAGCACCAGCGAAGCGACGGCGACATCGTTGAAAGTGCAGAAGCCCGCGCCTTGCGCACGCCGCGCATGGTGGCTGCCGCCGGCAGTGTTACAGGCAATGCCGTTGATAAGCGCCAGCCGTGCGGCCAGCACCGTACCACCGGCGGCGAGTTGCGCCCTGAGCGAAACGCGCGGACCCACGGGAAAGCCGATCTCGCGCTCGATCTTCTCAGGCACCGAACAAGCGATGACCTGGTCGACATAATCAGCCGCATGGGCAAGCTTCAGCCAGGAGGCCGGCGCCGGCTCGGGCATCGCAAGCGCCTCGGCGTGGATCAGACCCCTGATATGCAAGGCCTGCATCAGCAGCGGATATTTGCTCATCGGAAAGCGATGATTGACCGCGAAGCCGGCATCGTAGTCGGGGTGATGGACGATCTGCAAAGGCATGGCTAAAGCAATTCCAGGAAAAGTGGGCAGCGGTTTTCCCGGGAGAAGCGCGTAGCGCTTCCCCTTGGGAATTGCTTAAAACCAGTACTCGGATCCGGCGGGCTCGCGCCAGAAGAACATTTCGGTTGGCCGTCACGGCAAGAGTGATTGCGCGGTGGCCGGAAAATGGGGCACATCGGCTGTTCGATCAAGCCGCAATCAGCAAGGCAGCAGTCCCCTGGACACGGGTGCAATCCCAGCCGACGCGAGACCCTTCGCCGTCACTAACCGTTCGGTGCTCGCCATCGCCGTGCCGATGACGCTCGCCTATCTGACGACGCCGCTGCTCGGCATCGTCGACACGGCGGTGGTCGGGCAGTTCGGCGATGCCGCCCTGCTCGGCGGCCTGGCGGCCGGGGCGCTGGTCTTCGACGTGGTCTTCAGCACCTTCAATTTCCTGCGCTCCGGCACCACCGGCCTCGTCGCCCAGGCGTTTGGGCGCGGCGACGAACTGGAGGAGCAGGCGGTGTTCTGGCGCGCCGTGCTGATCGCGGTCGCCGCCGGCATCGTGCTTGTCGTCCTTGCGCCGCTGATTGCCATCGCCGGCCAGAAATTCATCGGCGGCGAAGCGCGCGTCGGCGAGGCGATGGGCGTCTATATCCACATCAGAATGCTCGCCGCCCCCTTCACGCTTATCAACTACGCCATCCTCGGCTATGTCCTTGGACGCGGCGAGGGCGGGCTTGGGCTGATGCTGCAGGCGGTGCTCAACGGCATCAACATCGTGCTTTGCATCCTGCTCGGCCTGAAGCTTGGCTGGGGCGTCGCCGGCGTGGCCTGGGCGACCGTCACCGGCGAATGTCTGGCCATGCTGCTGGGTCTCGCCATCGTTGTCTGGCGCTTCCGGGCCGCACCCCGCCTGCCGCGGCATCGCCTGCTCGACATGCCCGCTTTCCTGCGCATGCTGTCGCTCAACCGCGATATCATGATCCGCTCGTTCTCGCTGCTCGCCGCCTTCGCGCTGTTCACCCGCCAAGGCGCGCAGTTCGGCACGCTGACGCTGGCCGCCAATGCCGTGCTGATGAACTTCTTTCTCGTCGCCGGCTATTTCCTCGACGGTTTTGCCACAGCCGCCGAGCAGTTGGCGGGACGCGCGATCGGCGCACGCGCCGAGACGGCGTTCCGCCGGGCGGTGCGTCTGACCTTGTTCTGGGGGTTCGGCCTCGCCGGAACCGCGACGCTGATCTTCTGGCTCGGCGGCGCCGGCCTGATTTCTTTGATCACCACGTCGCAGGACGTTCGTGCTGTTGCCGACATCTATCTGCCGTGGGCGGCACTGACACCGCTGAGCGGCGTGCTGGCCTTCCAGATGGACGGCGTCTTCATCGGCGCCACGTGGTCGCGCGATATGCGCAACATGATGCTGGTGTCGTTCCTGGCCTTCAGCGCCGCATTATTCAGCTTGGCGCCGTCTCTCGGCAATCACGGCCTGTGGGCGGCGCTGCACGTTTTCCTGCTGGTGCGCGGCTTCAGCCTGCTGGCCATCCTGCGGCTCCGGTTGCGCACGGCGTTTTAGAGCGGCCTGGCAGCCCACTGATCGAGCCGGCTGTCGCGCAGTTCGCGCAATGATTTCAGCCGCTCCTTGTCGGCAAATCGCACCATCCCGGCAAGGATGCGCCCCGGCAGCGCCGGCCCGGCATAGATCATACCGGTGTAGAGCTGCACCAGATCGGCGCCGGCGCGGATCTTTTCCAGCGCGGCATCAGTGGAATCGACGCCGCCGACCCCGATGATGGCGCGATCCGGCCCGAGCAGCCGACGCATCTTGGCGAGCACGATGGTCGAGCGCTCGAACAGCGGTTTTCCCGAGAGACCGCCGGTCTCGCCGGCGCCGCTTGGGCTACGCAATCCGGATCGCGAGAGCGTCGTGTTGGAGACGATGACGCCGTCGATCTGCTTCTCGCTGACTTCGGCGGCGATGTCTTCAAGCTCGGCCTCGACCAGATCGGGCGCGATCTTGAGGAAGAGGGGCGGCTGCGCCGAAGCTGCTGCACGCACCGACATGACCCGAGACAACAGTTCGCCGAGCTGTTCGCGCGCCTGCATGGTGCGCAGGCCGGGCGTGTTGGGCGACGAGATGTTGACGGTGAGATAGCTGGCGTATTTTGCAAAGCGGGAAACGCCCAACTCATAGTCACGGACACGATCGGCGCTGTCCTTGTTGGCGCCGATGTTGACGCCGACAATGCCGCCGCGTCCCTGGCGCGCGGCAAGGCGTTTTTCCGCCGCCTCGTGGCCCTCATTGTTGAAGCCCAGGCGGTTGATCACCGCATCATCCTCAGTCAGCCGGAAAATGCGCGGCTTCGGATTGCCGGCCTGCGGCAGCGGCGTCACGGTGCCGACTTCGGCAAAGCCGAAGCCGAGGCCAAGCAGCGCGTCGGGCACCTCGGCGTTCTTGTCGTAGCCTGCGGCCATGCCGAGCGGATTGGGGAAGGCGATGCCACAGAGGCTGAGCTTCAACCTATCGTCGCGCACCGTCCGCGCGCCGACCGGCAGACCGCATCGCAGCGCCGCGATCGACATGCCATGCGCCGTTTCCGGATCGAAGGTGAACAGCAGTTTCTGGCCGATGCGATCGAACACGATCATTCGGCCTCCAGCGCCGGGAATTGATGGGCGCCGTCGGCCCCGAGCGGCAGTGGCCGCACCCACAGCACGGCGTTCATGTCGAGCACGCCATAGAGATGCGGAAACAGCGCGCCGCCGCGCGAGACCTCGTATTTCAGCGCGTCACCGAGCAGCGCCCCGTCGATGGCGATCAGCAGCAAATCCGTCTGGCCGGCGAAATGCTTCGCCGCCGTCTCCCTGGCCTGATCAGCAGTGGAGAAATGGATGAAGCCGTCGGCGACGTCGATCGGAGCGCCGGTGAAGCGGCCGTTTTTCTCGGCCTCGCGCCAAAGGGCTTCGGGCGCGATCTTGTAGATGATCTGAGACATTGTTGCGCTATAAAGCAATTCCAGGAAAAGTGTGAAGCGGTTTTCCGCCGGAATTGCGTTAAAACAAGGAGATAGAGCGGAGCGCCGTGGAACGGCGACCCGCTCTGGTCCAGATGGCTCATGCACGGAAGGGCAACTCGTCCGCATTTACGGCGCAAAGCTGTGATAGGTTGCGCACACTGGCTCGTGGAGGATGGAACATGCGTCTGCAGCACATACTGATCCCCGCCGCACTGGTCTCGCTGGTCGCGGCATCGGCCTGGTCGGAGGAGACCGACCACTACCGGCTGGAAAAATCGGCCAACGGCTATGTCCGCATGGACACCCAGACCGGCGCCATGTCGATCTGCGAGGAGCGCTCCGGCCAGCTCGTCTGCAAGATAGCGGCCGACGAACGCGCCGCCTTCCAGGATGAGATCGATCGTTTGCAGGCCTCGATGAAGGCCATGAACGAACGCGTCACCAGGTTGGAGAATTCGCTGTCGGCCCGTCTCGAGTCGAAATTGCCGAGCGAAGAGGATTTCGACAAGACGATGAGCTATATGGAGCGCATGCTGCGCGGCTTCATGGGCATCGTCAAGGAGATGGACAAGGACAATGGCGACGGCGCCAAGCTCAACTCGCAAAAGACCTGAGCTGCCCGGCGCAAAGTGCCGTCCGGCCATTGCCGCTTGAAAACAAAGCGCTTCGCCGCATAATCGTCCGATCCCGTAAAAGCCGTCAATCGATAACGAAGTTTGGGCAACAACGGGATTTGGGGAGGAACATTTGCCGTCGGGCTACACCTTCGTCATTGCCGACGACCATCCGCTGTTCCGCGGCGCCTTGAAAGAGGCGCTTGCCGGCGTCGGCGATGTCGCCGCCATTCACGAGGCCGGCGATTTCGAAAGCGCCAAGGCGCTGGTCGTGGCCCATGAGGATGTCGACCTCGTGCTGCTCGATCTGTCGATGCCGGGCGCCAGCGGCCTGTCCGGCTTGATCGCGCTGCGCGGCATCCACCCGGCGGTGCCGCTGGTGGTGGTGTCGGCCCACGACGACCCGGTGACCATCCGGCGCGCGCTCGAGCTTGGCGCGTCCGGCTTCATCTCCAAATCGGCCAGTATGGAAGAGATCCGCGGCGCCGTGCAGACGGTGCTGGCCGGCGACATCGCCGCGCCCGTCGGCATCGACCTCGGCATCGAGCGCGACCCCGAAATATCCGACCTGATCAAGCGGCTGCAGGCGCTGACGCCGCAGCAGACGCGTGTCCTCGGCATGCTGGCCGAAGGCCTGCTCAACAAGCAGATCGCCTACGAGCTCAGCGTCTCCGAAGCGACTGTCAAGGCGCATGTCTCGGCCATCCTGCAAAAGCTCGGCGTCGACAGCCGCACCCAGGCGGTGATCCAGTTGTCCAAGATCGGCAGCGATCCGTTGCAGCCAGCAGGCTAAAGCGCGTCGCGCTGAAACGGATTCATGCGACCCGCTTTAGCTCTTTGTTTGATTCATGTCGTGGTCCCAGAACCGCGGCACACTTCTGGGCGACATGCATTGAACCCTACTCGGCCGCCGAGGCCAGCGGCCTGACCCTGGCCATCATCGAGCGCAGCACGGCCGGCTTCAGCGGCTTGTTGATCACAGGCACGTCCAGCGCAGCGGCGGCAGTGCGGACCTCGGTGGAACGGTCGGCGGTGACCAGCACGGCTGACAGGTCACGGCCGTGGACGTCACGCAGCCGCGCGATCATGTCGAGGCCTGTTCTGCCATCGAGATGATAGTCGGCCAGCACGATGTCGGGACGATCGGCTCTGTCAAAATCCTCCAAGCCCGAAAACGTGCCGACGCTGCAGCCCCAGCCTTCGAGCAGAAGCCGCATGCCATCGAGAATGCGCGCGTCGTTGTCGATGCACATGACGCGCAGGCCGGCCAGCGAATTCGCGGTGCGGGCAGGCGCCTTCGGCTCGACCTCGCGCCGCGGCGCCTCAACCGCCGCAACCGGCAGGATAACGGAAAAGCGCGTACCCTTGCCCGGGTTGGAAAAGATCTGGATCTCGAGCCGCAGCACCCGCGCGATGCGGTCGACGATGGACAGGCCAAGGCCGAGACCTTCGGCCTCGCGCACGCCTTCGTCCAGCCGGGTGAACTCGTTGAAGACCGTGTTCAGCTTGTCGCCGGCAATGCCGATACCAGTGTCGATCACCTGGATCTCGGCGAGTTCGCCGTGCCGTCGCACGCCGACCAGGATGCGGCCATGGGGGGTGTATTTGATGGCGTTGGAGACCAGATTCTGGATCAGCCGGCGCAGCAAGTTGCGGTCCGTCATCACGCTGAGCGACGAGGCCATGATCGTCAGATCGAGTTTCTTTTCGGCGGCGAGCGGCTGGAAGTCGTTGCCGATCTGGCGCAGCAGCCCGTCCAGGCGGAAGGCGCTGTCGTCCGGCTTCATTGCACCGGCGTCGAGGCGCGAAATGTCGAGCACGGCGCCCAGGATCGTCTCGACCGATTCCAGCGAGGATTCGATGTTGACGGCAGCCTTGCCCGCCGGCCCCTTGCCGGCTTTTTCGATCAGCGACGAGCAGTAGAGCCGGGCGGCGTTCAAAGGCTGCAGGATGTCGTGGCCGGCGGCGGCGAGGAAGCGCGTCTTGCCCAGATTAGCCTCCTCGGCCAGCATCTGCGCCTGCGCCAGCTCCTCGTTGACCCTAGTCAGTTCGATGGTCCGCGTCTTGACCCGCTGCTCCAGCGATTCATTGGCCCGCTTCAGCGCCAAATCCTGTTCGACGCGTCCTGATATGTCGGCATAGGTGGCGACGATTCCGCCGTCCGGCATCGGGTTGGAGCGCAGTTCGAGGATACGGCCACTGGTCTTCAACTCCATCTGCCATGGGCTGACGAAGCTGGTCAGCCGGTTGAGCATCGCCACGCGCTGGTCGGCCGGAATATCGCCGCGCTCGGCGAGGTGGCGCAGGATGCGGTCGAGCGAGACGCCGACCTGGCCCATCTCGTCGGGCAGGTCGAACAGCGCGCGATATTGTCTGTTCCAGCATATCAGACGAAAATCGCGGTCGAATACGGTGATGCCCTGCTCCATCTGGTCGAGCGCGATCTGCAGCAGGTCGCGATTGTGCTGCAGCGCTTCGGTGGCGTCGTCGAGCAGGCGAAAGGCGTCCTTGGACTCGCGGTCGTTGCGGCGAAACAGCAGCGACAGGATCAGCCGCGCCGAAGACGAGCCGACCGCGCTCGCCAGCAGCTGCTCGGAAAAGCGGATGACATCCATGCTGGCCTGCTCATTGCCGTGCAGCGAGACGCCATTGCTTTTCTCGAAGGATTGGAAGGAGCGCTCGGTGCGCTCGACGCCGAGGTAGCGCGAGATGGTGTCCTTCAGCACGTTGACGGTGATGGCGGTGCGGAAGCGGCGCAGGCTGGGCATCGGGCCGGATTCGCGCGGCACGAAGATCGACGCCTGGATCCGCTCCAGCGGCACTGACGCGCGCGACAGCGAGCCGAGCACGAAGAACAGCGTGTTGACCGACAGGCTCCAGAGCACGCCGTGGTTCAACGGCTCGGCGACGGTGCCGAACAGAGCCTGCGGCCGCAGCGCCTCGAAACCGAACAACCCCTGCACGACGATGTCCGCGTCGGCTGCCGAGAGCGACGGCAAAAGCAGCGTATAGCCCCAGACGAGGATGCCGGCGACCATGCCAAGGGCCGCGCCGCGGCCATTGGCGCCCCGCCAGATCAGCCCGCCGATCAGCGCCGGCGCGAATTGGGCGATTGCCGCGAACGACATCAGGCCGATCGACGACAGCCGCGCCGAGTTGGTGCTTTCGCGGTAGTAGAGGAAGGCAATGAACAACAGGATGAAGATGGCGCCGCGCCGCACGTTGAGGATCAGCGTCGACCAATCCTCATTCTCCGAGGTCGTGGTCTTGAGCAGGCGGCGCACGAACAGCGGGATGACGAGGTCGTTGGAGATCATGATCGACAGCGCCACGCTTTCGACGATCACCATGGCGGTCGCCGCCGACAGCCCACCGATGAAGGCGGCCATGGCGAGGAAGTCATGGCCGCCGAACAAGGGCAGCGCCAGCACATAGAGGTCACTGGTGGTTTTGGTGCCGACCAGCGCCAGGCCGGCGAAGGCGATCGGCAGCACGAACAGGTTTATCGCTACGAGATAGAGCGGGAACACCCAGGTCGCGGTGCGCAGTTCGGCCTCGCCGCGGTTCTCGACGATGGTGACGTAGAACTGGCGCGGCAGCATGATGATGGCAAAGCCGCTCAGGCAAGTCAGCACCAGCCAGGTGGCGAGCGAGGTGTCGTAGCCCATGGCCTGCCGCACCTGGCTGTTTTCGGCCAGCTTGTCGATCATGTCGCCCGGGCCGCCGAAGATCAGGAAGGTGACCATAAGGCCGATCGCCAGGAAGGCGGCGAGCTTGACCACGGTTTCGACCGCCACCGCCAGCACCAGCCCGTCCTGGTGCTCGGTGGCGTCGGCATGGCGGGTGCCGAACAGCACCGCAAACAGCGCCAAGAGCATGGCCACCACCAGCGAGATGTCGCTGACGAAGGGATCGAAGGAGGGCGGCGATCCCGTATAATGCTCGACCATCAGGCCGACCGAACCGGAGATCGCCTTCAATTGCAGTGCGATATAGGGCACCGCGCCGATGGTGGCGATCAGCGTGGCGATCGCCGAGACGGCAAAGCTCTTGCCATAGCGGGCGCCCAGGAAGTCGGCGATCGAGGTGATCTTCTCGCTCTTGGCCAGCCGCACGATGCGATTGAGCAGCGGAAAGCCGAACACGAACACCAGCACCGGGCCGGTATAGATGCCGAGAAATTCGAGGCCGCGCTCGGAGGACAGGCCGACCGAGCCGAAAAAGGTCCAGGAGGTGCAGTAGATGGCGAGGCTGAGTGCATAGATGAAGGGCCGGGCGCGGCCGGGTCCCGACGCCGTCGACCGCCGGTCGCCGAGGCTAGCGATGGCGAACAGCAGCGTCACATAGGCGACGGCAATGATGACGATGAACCAGCCCTGCACGGCCCGAAAATCCTCCTCGGCCAGTTTTCACCCCGGCCTGCCCAGAGGCAATCACAGCTCTAAGGTCAAGTCCATCGCGGCTTTCGGCGCATGGTCGCGACGCCGCCCTGTCGAACCGTGAACCAAGGTAAGGAGAAAGCGGTGTTTTCCAGCTTTTGCTTCTGTTGCAACCGCAGGTTTTTGTTATGGTGCGCACGGGCCGACGCCGGAGGGACGGCGGCAGCGCGGTCCGTCATGACAAGGAGGGTCGAATGCTGAAAGAATTCCAGGAATTCATTTCCAAAGGAAATGTGATGGACCTTGCGGTCGGCGTCATCATCGGCGCGGCCTTCAGCAAGATCGTCGATTCTCTTGTCAACGACATCATCATGCCTTTCATCGGCGCACTTGGTGGCGTCGACTTTTCCAACTACTTCATAGGCCTCTCATCAACAGTGCATTCGACCAATCTTGCCGACGCGCGTAAGGAAGGCGCGGTGTTCGCCTACGGCAATTTTATCACCGTGGCGCTGAATTTCGTCATCCTGGCTTTCATCATCTTCCTGATGGTCAAGGCCGTGAACAACATGCGCAAGCGGCTCGAGCGGGAGAAGCCGGCCGCACCTGCGGCTCCGCCACCGGCCGACGTCGCTTTGCTCACCGAAATTCGCGATCTCCTCGCCAGGAAATAGACAAGGCCAGATTTCTGGACCAAAACCCCGGTCGTTCGCGGCCGGGGTTTTCTGTTGCCGCATCTGCTAAGAGCATCCGCCAATGCATGTCGCCCACAAGTGCGCAGCGGTTCTGGATAATGACATGCATCAAAGCAGACATCAAAACGGACCTGTTCATGACCCTGATCGATAGCTTGCGCGCCGAAGCGGTGGCCGCCCCCGAAAGCGGCATTGTCGCCGTCGTCAATTACGGCCGTACGCGCGAGGGCATGATCCCGCTCTGGGCCGGTGAAGGCGATTTGCCGACGCCTGCCTTCATTTCGGAAGCCGCCGCCAAGGGGCTCGCCAATGGCGAGACATTCTATACCTGGCAGAAAGGCATTCCGGAGCTGAGGCAAGCGCTTTCCCGCTACTATGCCAGGCATTTCGGCAAGAGCTTCGCCGAAGAGGAATTCATCGCCACCGGTTCCGGCATGCATGCCATTCAGTTGGCGTTAGCCGCGGTCGCCGGCAGCGGCGACGAGGTGGTCTATCTCTCCCCGGCCTGGCCGAATTTCGCCGCCGCCGCCGGTATTTCCGGCGCTACCCCGGTTGCGGTCACGCTCGACCAGTCGGGCAATGGCTGGTCCTGCGATGTCGACAAGATTGCGGCTGCGGTGACGCCGCGCACCAAGGCGCTGTTCGTCAACACGCCATCGAACCCCACCGGCTGGACGGCCGATAAGGAAACGCTGCAGGCGATCCTGAATCTCGCCCGCCAAAAGGGCCTGTGGATCATCGCCGACGAGATCTATTCGCTGTTCCACTACGGCCACGGCCGTGCGCCGTCCTTCCTCGACATTTCGACCTCGGAAGACCGCATCCTGTTCGTCAACTCCTTTTCCAAGAACTGGGCGATGACCGGCTGGCGCGTCGGCTGGATCAAGACCCATCCCGAGCTGCAGCAGGTGTTCGAGAACCTGATCCAGTATTCGACCTCAGGCGTCGCCCAGTTCATGCAGCGCGGCGCCGTCGCGGCGCTGGACCACGGTGATGCGTTCATCGTCGAACAGGTTGAGCGGGCGCGAAAGGCGCGCGACCTGGTCTGCGATATTCTCGGCGCAACCGGCAAAGCGCGCTTCACCGTGCCGCAAGGCGCGTTCTATTTGTTTTTCACGGTCGACGGCATCACCGATCCGCGCCGGGCTGCTTTCGACATCGTCGACAAGGCCAATGTCGGCCTGGCGCCGGGCACCGCCTTCGGCCCTGGCGGAGAGGCGTTTTTGCGCCTGTGCTTCCACCGCCGCCTCGACCAACTCGAGGAAGCGGCACACCGGCTGGCGGGATGGATGAGGACGGTTTGAGGTGAATGGGCGGCGGCTTCAGCCGCCCGACTTCGGCACAAGCAGCGGCACAATCCGGTCGCTCTTGGCGACAGTGGGCCGTCCGGCGGAGCCGTAAGGAATGCCGAGCGCATCCCATGTCTCGATCAGCGCGCCCTGAAGTCCCGCAATCAGCGCATCGGTATGGAACGGCGTCGGGGTGATGCGCAGCCGCTCGGTGCCGCGCGGCACGGTCGGATAGTTGATCGGCTGGATGTAGATGCCGTGCACGCCGAGCAGACGGTCGCTGGCCATCTTGCAGAGTTCGGGGTCACCGACCAGCACCGGCACGATGTGTGTCGGCGATTCCATCACCGGCAGGCCGGCTGCAGACAGAACCTCCTTGGTCCGCGATGCCTGCTGTTGCTGCGCATCGCGCTCGGCTTGCGAGCGCTTGAGGTGACGGATGGAGGTGGTGGCGGCGGCAGCGATCGCCGGCGGCAGCGCCGTGGTGAAGATGAAGCCCGGCGCATAGGAGCGCACCGCGTCGATGACGGCGCTGTTGCCGGCGATATAGCCGCCCAGCGTGCCGAACGCCTTGGCCAGCGTGCCTTCGATGATGTCGATACGGTCGGCCAGCCCCTCGCGCTCGGTGATGCCGCCGCCGCGCGGTCCGTACATGCCGACGGCATGGACCTCGTCAATATAGGTCATGGCGTTGTAGCGTTCGGCCAGTTCGACGATCTGCTTGATCGGCGCGATGTCGCCATCCATCGAATAGACGCTCTCGAACACGATCAGCTTGGCGCGTTCGCGGCCCGCCACCTGCAGCAGGCTTTCGAGATGCGCGACGTCGTTGTGGCGGAAAATCTTCTTTTCGGCGCCCGAGCGCCGTACGCCTTCGATCATCGAGGCATGGTTCAACTCGTCCGAAATGATCAGGCAATTGGGCAAAAGCCGCGCAATGGTCGAGATCGAGGCCTCGTTGGAGACGAAGCCGGAGGTGAAGACCAGCGCCGCTTCCTTGTCGTGCAGGTCGGCCAGTTCCAGCTCGAGCTCGACGAGCGGGTTCGAGGTGCCGGAAATGTTGCGGGTGCCGCCGGCGCCCGAACCCATCTTGCCGGCTGCATTCTGGAACGCGGCAATGACATCGGGGTTCTGGCCCATGCCGAGATAGTCGTTGGAGCACCAGACGGTGATTTCCTCGGCGCGGCCGTTTGAACGCCAGATGGCGCGCGGAAACTTGCCGACAATGCGCTCGAGATCGGCGAAAACCCGGTAGCGCCGCTCGGCGTGGAGCTGGTCGATCGCTTCCTCGAAGAACCGCTGATAGTTCATGTCGCCTTCCCAGTTTTGCGCGGGATCATAATCGTTGGGCCATTCGTCGTCCACCGGGCCGTTTTGGTCAAAATGCCACGCCCCAAGCCTGTTCCTAACGACCCCGGATCGTGGCCTATTCCCTTGATGTGGATCAATTTTGTTTCCGTACGATGCCACAGGCCGGTGAGACTGTTACGGATTTAACATTCAGGCGTTTCTAATGGCCTTGCCGCAGGCTTTCCAGTAAGGCGGTGATTGAGACAGTTTCCGATAAATCATGAGTAAAAGAGGACGCGGATGACGGTTTTGGTAACGGGCGGCGCCGGCTATATCGGCAGCCACATGGTCTGGGAACTGCTGGATGCCGGCGAGAGCGTCGTCGTTCTCGACCGCCTTTCCACGGGCTTCGAATGGGCGGTAGCGCCGGAAGCCAAGCTTGTCGTCGGCGATGTCGCCGATAGGGAATTGGTCGGCCAGATCATCCGGGATAACGAGGTCGACGCGATCATCCACTTCGCCGGTTCCATCGTGGTGCCGGAATCGGTTGCCGACCCGCTCGCCTATTACGAGAATAACACCTCCAAGACCCGCACGCTGATCGAAACCGCGGTGCACGAGGGCGTGCCGCATTTCATCTTCTCCTCGACCGCCGCCGTCTATGGCGGCGCCGGCCTGGAGCCGGTGCGCGAGGATGCCCGCCTGGCGCCGGAATCGCCCTACGGCCTGTCCAAGCTGATGAGCGAATGGATGCTGCGCGACGCAGCGCTTGCGCATCCCTTGCGCTACACGGCGCTGCGCTACTTCAACGTCGCCGGCGCCGATCCCAGGGGCCGGACGGGGCAGTCGACGCCTGGCGCCACGCATCTGATCAAGGTCGCCTGCGAGACCGCGCTCGGCAAACGCCCCTTCATGCAGGTGTTCGGCACCGATTATCCGACGCCGGACGGCACCTGCATGCGCGATTATATCCATGTCAGCGACCTGGCTGCGGCGCACCGGCTGGCGCTGCAGCGCCTGCGCGCCGGCGGCGGCAGCCTCGTCGCCAATTGCGGCTACAGCCACGGCTATTCGGTGCTCGAGGTCATCGACAGCGTGCGGCGCGCCTTCGGCCGGGATTTCGAGGTCAAGATGGGCGACCGGCGCCCCGGCGACGCCGCCGCCGTGGTTGCCAATTCGGACCTTGCACGCGCTGAACTCGGCTGGACCCCGCAACGCGACGACCTCGACCAGATCGTCGCCGATGCACTCGCCTGGGAGCGTATCCTCACCGGCAAGAACTCCGCGCGGGGCTGAGCCGGGCACTTCCGAGGGCTCGCAAGGCGCGCGGCGAAGCGCTATTGAAGCAATGGCGGTGCGGCGTGGAGGCGCTGTGCCGCGAAGAGGGGGTGGCATGAAGATAACGGTGCTTGGAGCCGGCGTTGTCGGTACCGCGGCCGCCTATTATCTGGCCGCCGACGGCCATGAGGTCACCGTGATCGAGCGCCATCCGGCGCCGGCGCGCGGCACCAGCCAGTCCAATGCCGGTCTGGTGTCGCCGGGCGACGCCACCGCCTGGGCCTCGCCGGCGGCGCTGAAGACCTTCCTGCGCGCGCTCTGGAACCATGATCTCGGCATCAAGGTCAGGCTGCGCTTCGATCCTTATTTCCTCGCCTGGAGCCTGCGTTTCCTGCGCCAGTGCACCGTGGCCCGGCTGCGCGCCAACAGCCAGGTCAAACTGCGCCTGGCGCTCTATTCGCGCGACTGCATCAACGCGCTCTCCGACGCCACCGGCATCCACTATGACGAGCGCAAGAAGGGCATTCTTTATTTCTTCCGCTCGCAGCACAGCCTCGACACCGGCACCGACAACTACCAGTTTCTGGCGAAGCATGGCCTGCCGATCGAGATAGTGGGCCGCGACCGGCTGGTCGAACTTGAGCCCGGGCTCGCGGGCGTGAAGGAAAAGATCGCCGGCGGCGTTTATTCGCCGATCGACCAGACCGGGGATTCCAGGATATTCGTCGACGGGCTCGCCGCCTATGCGGCCGAAAAGCTTGGCGTCAGATTCCTGTTCGACACCACGATCGAGGGGCTCGACATAGAGGGCGACTGGGTGCGTGCGGTCATGACATCGGCCGGCCCGGTGACGGGCGACGCCGTCGTCATCGCCATGGGCCCCGAGAGCGGCCTGATCGGTCGCCGCTACGGTATCGACCTGCCCGTCTATCCGGTTAAAGGCTATAGCGCGACCATCCCGCTGGAGGACGAGAGCAAGGGACCGACCATGGGCGGCGCCGACGAGGACCGGCTGGTTGGTTACTCCAGGCTCGGAAACCGCCTGCGCATGTCCTCGACAGCCGAGTTCACCGGCTTCGACCGCAGCTTCAAGCTCAGCGACTTCAAGTCCATGCTGAGCACCGGCAAAGACCTTTTCCCCGGCGCTTTCGACGAGAAGAAGGCGCTGTTGTGGGCAGGTCTGCGACCTATGATGCCCAACTCGGTGCCGGTCATCGGCAAGGCGAAATACAAGAACCTTTACCTCGACACCGGCCACGGCCATGTCGGCTGGACCATGGCCTGCGGCTCGGGCAAGTTCCTGGCCGACCTCGTCGCCGGCCGCAAGCCGGAGATCGACCCGCAAGGGCTGGTCTACGGGAACTGAGGGAGCTCTAATCGTCGTGTTGGCATCGAGTCCATTCGTCGTGCACCCATTCGGCAAGCCATCCGCGCTCAAGCTGGCCAATCTGTGCCAAGTTTTCCTGCCTGGAGGTCAAATGGCCGAGACCGATAACTTCGAAATCTCCACAGTCCGCGGGATGATCATGTTCGCCGCAGGTCAGTTGCCACTCACCATCGAAATGATGAACGACCAGCGTCACCGGCCTCTCCGATCGAAAGACGTGCCCACATACAATTGCTCTGGTTTCCAACATTGAGGCCGTCACTGCGCAAAGTTTGACAAATATCGTACGACGATCTGGAAGATGCATCTGGCTGACAGATTCTACAAACCCTGAGTGACGAAATGTCGGGACCGCAAGTCGCTATCGACCTTGGCCGCATCGAGCGCAACGCCCGCACCATCGTCGAGCGCTGCGCGCTGTCCGGCATCAAGGTGTTCGGAGTTACGAAGGGCACATGCGGCATGCCGCAAGTGGCGCGGGCCATGCTGCGCGGCGGTGTTGCCGGCATCGCGGAATCGCGCTTCGAAAACATCCGCCGGCTGCGCGACAGCGGCATCAATGCGCCGGTCATGCTGCTGCGCAGCCCGCCCATGGCGCGCGTAGAGGAGGTCGTGCGCACCGTCGACATCAGCCTGCAGTCGGAACTGACCACCATCCGCGAGATATCGCGCATTGCCGAGCGCATGGGCCGCGTCCACGATATCATGCTGATGATCGATCTCGGCGATCTCCGCGAAGGCATCTGGCCAAGCGACCTGATCCCCACCGTCGAGCAGATCCTACAATTCAAGGGCGTGCGCATCGCCGGCATCGGCACCAATCTCGGCTGCTTCGGCGCCATAATGCCGACGCCGGAGAACCTTGGCCAACTCGTCGCCCATGCCTACAAAACCGAGCGCCTGTCCGGCAAAAGCCTCGACTTCATTTCCGGCGGCGCCTCGTCATCGCTGACGCTGCTGCTCGAAGGCAAGCTGCCGCCCGGCATCAACAATCTGCGCGTGGGCGAGGCGATCCTGCAAGGCGGTGTCGAAACCTTTCGCGACGTGCCGTGGCCCGAACTCGAACCCGATGCCTGCCGGCTGACCAGCGACATCATCGAGGTCAAACTCAAGCCTTCGCGGCCGATCGGCACATCCGGCTACGACGCCTTCGGCAACCAGCCGGTCTTCGCCGACGAGGGCGACCGGCTGCGCGCCATCGCCAATATAGGCCGCGAGGACGTGCTGGTCGAAGGGCTGACGCCGATCGCCAAGGGGGTGAGGGTGCTCGGCGCTTCCAGCGACCATCTGCTGCTCGATGTGCAGGATGCCGATCCGCGACCTACCGTCGGCGACCGTGTCGCCTTCCGAATGAATTATGGCGCCATGCTTCTGGCGATGACCTCGGAATATGTCGAGAAGGCGCCGATGCACGACGTCGCGGATTTCTCCGGCCGCAAGATGGTGTCGATCTCGGCCGAACCGGAAGCCGGCGGGATTATCGCCCGCGAGGGAACCGGCGCGCGTCTGGAGGCAATGAATTTCGACGTGGTCGAACTCGCCGACGTCGAGCGGCCGCCCTCGGGCCTCGTCCGTCTCGCCGCCGGCGCAGATCGCCGTATCGCCCACAAGGCGCTGACCGCAACGGCGCGGGCGACGCATTCCTTTGGCCTGATCTGGATCGATTCCCTCGCCGCCCTGATGCCCGAGGACGAGGAGGCCGAAGACATGCCTGAAGTCTCGGTGCTGGCCCGCGCGCTCGGTCTCGATCACAAGCCCGGCGCGCTGCAGCCGCAGCTGTCGCCGGAAAATGTCGTCATCGTGGGCCTGCGCCATGCCGATCCGGCGGAGGCAAGGGTGCTCAAGGATTCGCGTGTCTCGGCCTTCACCATGACCGACATCGACGCCATGGGCATGCGCGACCTCATGCATGAGGCGATCCGCATCGCGACGTCGGGCACGCAGGGCTTTCACGTCAGCTATTCGCCGACGGCGACCGAATTTACCGGCTGGGCTGCGGGCTCGGGCGGGCTGACGGTGCGCGAGACGCATCAGGCAATGGAGGCGATCTCGCTGTCCGGCGGTCTGCTGTCGATGGATGTTTCCGGGCTGACCGCCGGTCTGGAGCCGCGGATCGGCGCCGACGCCGTCAACTTCGTCATGTCGGCCTTTGGGAAGCGGATTTTGTGATCAGCCTTGCGCGTCGACTGCCGCGCCACGCGGTGACATAGGCCGCCCAGACCGGGTCGGTCTGCGGCTCAATTCTTTCGCCCTTGCCGTGCGTCACTGGCTGATCGAATGCGAGCAGTGCCGCGCCGATGCTGGTGCCGGTGGCCGCCTCGGAGGCGATGACGATGCGCGCGGTCGCTGCCGCCAGCATGCCGACAAAGAGCCGGTTGCGAGCAAACGGTCCTTCCACGGTGGTCGGGCCGTCGGCGCCGATCAGCTCGAGGCAGGTCGCCGTCATCAGTGCCAGATAGAAGGAAATGGCGGCGAACCGCTCGCCTTTGCTGATGCCCTCGGCACCAAGCCATGCCGCGGCATGGTGCGGGAACGGTCCTGATCCCTGCTGGGTAGAAGGCAAAAGCAGCATCTTTTTTGTCAGAACGGCCAGCACCTCGCTGCCGCTGCAGTCCTGCGGCTTGTCCTTGGTCAGCTGGGAAAACTCGCGGCCACCCATGAACCGCGCCGAGGGGACGGGAGCGCCAAGCGCGCTGACATTGACCAGCGTGTCGCGCGCAGCATCGAGCGCAATCTCTCTGCCGCCGACCGCCATCGATACCACCCAGGTGCCGGTCGAGACGACCGAGAAGGGCGGCTCGTCGGACAGAAGATGCGGCAATAGGGAGGCGTTGGAATCGTGCAGGCCACAGAATACCGGCGTCTGCGGATCGAGCCCGGTGCGCGCGGCAAGCGCCGGCAGGATCGGGCCGAGCTGGTCCCTGGCCGGCCGCACCGATGCCATCAGCCTGCGCCAATCCAGCCTGTCGACCATCGAGGAAAAGTCCGCCTCCCAAGGGCTCCACAGATCGGTGTGGCAGCCGAGCGAGGTCACCTCGTTGGCGGCAACGCCGGTCAGGCGCAGCGCCCAGTATTGCGGATACATCAGCATCGCGGCGGCCCTGGCGAATTCGGTGGGAAAACGCTTCTCAAGCCAGAAGAATTGCGCACCGAGATTGAGGCCGAGCGGCAGGCGCGGCGTCCCAGTCTCAATGAAGGGCGGACGGATCGCACTATACTCTGTAGCCAGCCTGTCGGGGCCGTCGAACTCATAGTCGAGGACAGGCAGCACCAGTTCGCCCGCTGCGTCGACCAGCACGCCGGTCGCACCATGCGTGGTGATCGAAATCGCTTCGATACGCTGTTCGCGGTTGAGGCTGGCAAGGCTGTTGAGGATGAACGTCCACAGCGCCTCGACATCGTGATGCGGGTAGGGCGCTTGCCGCAGCGGCGCGTTCGCCATGCGGCGCAACCCCACTTCGCTCAACGTGACGAGATCGACCAGCGCGACCTTGGCGTTGGTCTTGCCGATGTCGATGACGGCGATATGGCGCAGCCCACTCATGCCAAATGGAACATTGTTTCCAGGGGGATGGCCACCGGTTGGTTGTCCGGCCTGGTCTCCATGATGTCGGCCATGTGCGCCCACCAGCGCTGCATCACCGGGTGCTTCGGCAGGTCGGCCATGCCATGGTCGTCGCGCCGCCACAGCACGCCGAACAGGATGTTGGTGTCTTCATCGAGATGGATCGAATAATCGGCGACGCCGGCCTCTCTCAGCAGCGCCACCAGCGACGGCCAGATCTCATCGTGGCGCTTTTTGTACTCGGCTTTCATGCCGGGTTTGAGCTGCATCTTGAAGGCGTATTTCTCAGGCATCAGCCGTTACCACGCAGCCGCCGCCAGACGATCGGCAGCGCGATGACGACGATCAAGAGCAGGCCGATGAAGATCGACATGACGATGCCGGGCACGTTGAGCAGGCCGAGGCCGAAGGTCACCAGCCCCATGATAAAGGCGGCGAGCACGACGCCAACAATGCTGCCGGAGCCGCCCAGAATGCTGACGCCGCCCAGCACCACCATGGTGATGACCTCAAGCTCATAGCCCTGCGCGATCGACGGCCGCGTCGAGCCGAGCCGCGAGGTGATCAGCACCGAGGCCATGCCGGCCATCAGCCCGGTCAGGCAAAACAGGATGAATTTGATGCGGCCGACACGAACGCCGGAAAACTGTGCCGCGACCGGATTGTTGCCGATGGCAAAGACACGGCGGCCGAAGCTGGTGCGATGCAGCAGGAACCAGTAGGCGACGGCCGCGATGAGGAAGAGCACCAGTTCGAACGACACCACCCACCAGACATAGCCCTGGCCGAAGAAAGCAAAACTCTCGGGATAGCCCTTGTAGGCCTGGTCACCGAGGATGATGAAGGCAATGCCGCGAAACAGGCTCATCGTGCCGATGGTAACGACGATGGACGGCAGGCCGAGCCTCGTCACCAACAGGCCGTTGAAGGCGCCGCAACCGAGCCCGACGACGATGCCGATAGCCACCAGCACCGGCGTGTCGGCGCCGGCCTGTACCGCCATGCCCATCATGGTCGAGGCGAGCGCGATGATGGCGGCGACCGACAGGTCGATCTCGCCCGAAATGATCAGCAGCGCCATGGCGAAGGCGATCAGGCCTTTCTCGGTGAAATTGAAGGTCAGGTCCGACAGCGAATAGGCATCGAGGAAATAGGGCGATGCGAAGCTGTTGATGGCGAAGATGGCGACCGCCACGACGACCAGCAGCGCTTCCCAGGAAAAGATCGCCGAGGAGAGCGGCTTGTCGAGCCGGTCGGGAATGTGGCGCGGGGCGGGGGTGTCGGTCATGCCGCCTCCGCCTTCCTCAGAATGATCCGCCCCTGCTGACGTTCGCCACGCGCGTTGAGCACGACGGCCAGGATGATGGCGCTGCCTGAAATCGCCATCTGCCAGAAGGGCGAGATGTTGATGACGGGCAGCGCGTTGGAAATGATGCCGAGGAACAGCGCCCCTAACACCGCGCCCCCGACCGAGCCGATGCCGCCGGCAATCGAAATGCCGCCGATGACGCAGGCGGCGATGATGTTGAGTTCATAGCCGTTGGCGACCTCGACCGAGGCGATGACATAACGAGAAATCCAGAGATAACCGGCGAGCCCGCCGATCATGCCGGAAATGCAGAAGACGATGAATTTGGTTCGGCCGACATCGATGCCGGCATAGACCGACGCCGTCGGGTTGACGCCGATGGCATAGATCGAACGGCCAAGCGCGGTTCGCGTCATCACCACGAAGAACAGCGCGATGACCAGTATGGCGATCCAGGACAGAACCGGAATGCCCAGGAAAGCTGCGCGCTGGAAGCCGATGAACTCAGGACTCATCTTGTCGGCATTGACCCATGCGCCGCCGGACAGGACGAAGGTGGCGCCGCGATAGATGGTGAGCGTGCCCAATGTCACCACGATCGAAGGGATGTTCAGCCGCCACACCAGCAGGCCGTTGATGGCGCCGAGCACCAGTCCGACGGCCAGCGCAATGACGATCAGCAGCGGGATCGGGATCGCCGGATGCGCGGCGTTCAGCATCGCCACCACCATGCCGGTGAAGCACAGGTTGGAGGCCATCGACAGGTCGATCGAGCGGGTCAGGATGACGACCATCTGTCCCAGCGCCAGGATCATCAGGATCGAGGTGTCGTTGAACACCTGGGCGAGATTGCCGGGGTCGGCAAAGGCCGGGAAACGCGTCGAGATCACAGCAATCAAAACGACGATCGCCGCTGCCAGCCAGATCTCGCGGTATTTAAGGAGAGCCTTCATGCCGCGATCCCCGCTGCCGTCCGGACCAGCGTTTCGGCGTCCAGCCCCTTATTATCGTAGACCGCCGCAACCAGCCCTTCGCGCATGACGACGACGCGGTCGGACATGCCCAGAATCTCCGGCAGTTCCGACGACACCATGATCACCGACAGGCCCTGCGCGACGAGCTCCGCCATGAAGCCGTGCACGGCGGCCTTGGAGCCGATGTCGATGCCCTTGGTCGGCTCATCCAGGATGATCACCTTGGGCGCTGTCGCCAGCCATTTGGCGATGACGATCTTCTGTTGGTTGCCGCCCGACAGCGTGCCGACATCCTGGCTCAGCGACGAGGCGCGCAGGTCTAGCCGCTCGGTGTAGGAGCGGGCGAGCGCGAATTCGTCCGACAATCGCAGCAGGCCGGATTTGGAGGTGCGCTTGAGCGAGGGAAGCGAGACGTTTTGGAAGATCGGCAGGCCGATCACCACGCCCTGCTTGCCGCGCTCCTCCGGCACGTAGACGATGCCGGCTTCGATGGAATCCGCCGCCGATTTCGGCGTGATCACCTTGCCTTCCAGCGTGATCGTGCCGCCCGATATGCGGGTGATGCCTGAAATCGCCTGCATCACCTCTGACCGCCCGGCGCCGACCAGGCCATAGAAACCGAGGATCTCGCCCTCGTGCAGCTCGAAGCCGATATCGCTGAATTCGGTCGGGTGCGACAGGCCGGATACAGACAGCACCGGCGCGCCGATCTCGGCCTTGCGTTGCGGGAAGATGTGGTCGACCGAGCGGCCGACCATCATGCGCACGATCTGGCTCTGGCCGGCATCCTTTATAAGGCCCTCGCCAACCATCTCGCCGTCGCGGAACACGGTGTAGCGATCGGCGATCCGATAGATCTCGTCGAACTTGTGGCTGATGAACAGGATCGCCTTGCCTTCCTCCTTGAGGAATTCGATCAGCAGGAAAAGCTCCTCGATCTCCTTCATCGAAAGGGCTGCGGTCGGCTCATCCATGATGACGATCTGCGCATCGATCGACATCGCGCGAGCAACCGCTACCAGATGCTTGTTGGCGATGCCGAGGTCTTTCAGCCGCGCATCGGCGTTGATATGGCCGGCATGCATGGTGTCGAGCACTTCGCGCGCGTGTTTTCGCATGGTGCGCCAGTCGATGGTGCCTAGCCGCGTGCGCGGCGCATGGCCGAGAAAAATGTTTTCGGCGACGCTCAGATCGTCGAACAGCACGGTTTCCTGATGAATGGCGGTGACGCCGTGGCCGAAGGCGGCATGCGCGCTGGGCAGGGTGACGGCCTGGCCGTCAATGCTGATCGTGCCGGCGTCGGGCTGGTAGATGCCGGTCATGATCTTGACCAGCGTCGACTTGCCGGCACCGTTTTCACCGATCAGCGCCGTAACCTGGCCGGGGTAAAGCGACAGGCTGACATTGTGCAGCGCGCGCACGCCGGGAAAGCTTTTGGAGACGCCGGACAGCGTCAGGCGCGGGGCAGGACCCGTGGGCTCCTCCTTCGCAATGCCGTGCTGGGCTGTCGTGTCCATATCCGTATCAAGCCCTGAAACAAGGTCCGTTTAAAGTCGCGGCGGGATTTTGGTCCCGCCGCGCTTGGTCCGAGACGTCCGAGATCAATAGATCTTGGAGAACTTTTCGATGTTGGACTTGTCGAACTGGAAGGGCGGAGCCATCGCAGCCGAGTTGCTGTCATCGAGCGTGACCTTGCCGACGCGGCCGATCGACAGCGTTGCGCCCGGCTTTGCCTCTTCCTTCTTCACCGCCAGATCATGAGCGAGGTAGACGGCGGAGTAGCCGAGGTCGATCGGATTCCAGAGGGCAACCGCCTGGCTGGAACCGTTGTCGATGAACTTCTTGAACTCCGACGGCAGCGCCAGACCCGTGACATTGACCTTGCCGATCAGGTTCGCGTCGGTGACGACCTGGGCAGCGGCAACGACGCCGACGGTGGTCGGCGCGATGATCGCCTTGAGGTTCGGATAGGATTTCAGCAGGCCCTTGGCTTCGTCGGTGCTCTTGGCCGAATCGTCATCGCCGTAGACGGTGGCGACGAGTTTGATCTTGGGGAATTTCTCCGGCAGGATCTTCTTGGCCGCGTCGATCCAGGCGTTCTGGTTGGTCGCGGTCGACGAAGCCGACAGAATGGCGACTTCGCCGCCTTCCGGCAGATAGTCGGCGGCCAGCTTGATGATGGTCTCGCCGATCAGGCCGGTGTCGGACGGGTTGAGATGCAGCTGGCGGCCTTCCTTGGCGACGCCCGAATCCCACGAGATGACGGTGATGCCGCGCTCCATGGCCTTCTTCAGCACCGGCACCAGCGCGTCGGCGTCATTGGCCGAAATCGCAATGGCGTTGACCTTCTGCGCGATCAGCGAATTGACCACTTCGATCTGCGCTTCGGCGGTCGCCTTGGTCGGGCCGGTGTAGATGATGTCGACATCGCCGAGTTCCTTGGCCGCCTCTTCGGCGCCCTTATTGGCGGCGTCGAAGAAGCCGTTGCCGAGCGACTTCGCCACCAGCGCGATCTTGACGTTCTCGGCATAGGCGGCATTCACGAACATGGCGGCCGAGAACGCGGCCGTCACCATCAATTTCTTCAGAAAGCTCATCGTATTTCCTCCCTTGAGCGTTGCATTCCATCGTCGCTGCGGTTGGCCTCAGGCCTGCAGCGAGGATTCTTCCTTTGCCGACTTGCGGGCGACGATCAGCGTCACACCCGCGGCCTCCAGCATGTTGGCTTCGCGATCCTCGATGCCGTCATCGGTGATGACGGTGGCGATGCGCTTGAGCCCGCACAGGATCAGGCTCGAGCGCTGGCGGAATTTCGATGAGTCGACCAGCACCACCAGTTCGTCGGCCTGGTCGATCAGTTTCTGCTCCGCCTGGATCAGCAGCGGGTCGCCTTCCATCAGGCCAAGCGGCCCGAGCCCTTGAGCGCCCATGAACATGCGGCGCGCGTAGAAATTACGCGTCACGTCATTGTCGAAGGGCGAGAGGATGATGTTCTGCTCGCGGTAGATGGTGCCGCCCGACAGCATGACGGTGTTCTTCGAATGCTTGAGCAGGTGCTCGGCGATGGGGAACGAATTGGTGAAGATCGGCATGCGGCGTCCGGTCAGGAAATGCACCATCTGGAAGGTGGTGGTGCCGCCATTGATGATGATCGGTTCGCCGTCCTTGCACAGCTCCACCGCTTCGCGCGCAATCGCGCGCTTCTGCGAAGCGTTAAGCGTTTCGTTGACGGAAAAGGGCCGGCCGGCGAGGCCGATGAACTGCGGTGGCGAGATCGCCTCGGCGCCGCCACGCACGCGACGCAGGCGCTTTTGCACATGAAGAGCCGCGATATCGCGCCGGATCGTCGCCTCGGAGGAGTCCGTCAGGTCGACCATCTCCTGCACCGTCACCACAGGCTTTTCCTGGACGGCGGACAGAATGATCCTGTGGCGCTCTTTTTCGTGCATGGTTCCTCCCTGCATGGTCATGAGGCACTAGAAAACCACCAGTGTCAATCATTTCCGCTCATATAATTTCATTGTGCAGTGCAATATGATCGATCTTGATCGTTTATGATTGACAACCGAGATGCTTGCGTAGACATTTCCGGCAAAATGGACCGCGCCTTTTGCGTCCAGGGAGGATAATCATGCTCGACAAGCGCTCCGGCTCGCGCCTTGCCAACCTTTGGGACGATGCTAAAGCCAAGGGGCTGAGCGAGCCTGAGCTTCTGGTCTATCGCTCCAACACGCTCGGCTCCGACAAGCGTGTCACCAATTATGGCGGCGGCAACACCTCGTCCAAGATCCGGCAGAAGGACCCGCTCTCCGGCGCCGAAGTCGAAGTGCTATGGGTCAAGGGCTCGGGCGGCGACAGCGCCTCGATCAAGCTGGACGGTTTCGCCACGCTTTACATGGACAAACTGCAGGCGCTGAAAGGCCTTTATCGCGGCGTCGCGCATGAGGACGAGATGGTGGGCTATCTTCCCCACTGCACCTTCAATCTCAACCCGCGCGCGGCCTCGATCGACACGCCGCTGCACGCCTATGTGCCGAAGCCGTTCGTCGATCACATGCATCCCGATGCCATTATCGCGATTGCCGCGGCCAAGGATTCCAAGGCGTTGACCAAGGAGATATTCGGTGACGCCATCGGCTGGCTGCCGTGGAAGCGGCCGGGCTTCGAACTTGGCCTCTGGCTGGAGAAATTCTGCGTCGAACACCCCGAGGCCAAGGGCGTCATCCTCGAAAGCCACGGCTTGTTCACCTGGGGCGACACACCCAAGGAGTGCTATGAGACGACGATCTCGGTCATCAACCAGGGGATCGAATGGTTCGAGCGCCGCTCCGAGGGTCTCGCCATCTTCGGCGGCGAAGTCGTCAAATCGCTAGACGCCGCTGAGCGCCGCGCCATCGCGGCGAGACTGATGCCGAGGATCCGCGGCCTGATTTCGGAGAAGAGCCACAAGCTCGGCCATTTCGACGATTCCGCCGCTGTGCTCGAATTCGTCAACTCCAGGGATTTGCGCCCGCTGGCGGCACTCGGTACCTCATGCCCGGATCATTTCCTGCGCACAAAAATCCGCCCGCTGGTTATCGAGTTCGACCCAGCGAAGCCCGACGTCGAAGCCGTGATTGCGCGCCTCGCCGACGATATTGCTGAGTACCGTGTCGGCTACCAGGCCTATTACGACAGCTGCAAGCATCCGGACTCGCCCCCGATCCGCGACCCCAATGCCGTGGTCTACCTGATGCCCGGCGTCGGCATGTTCACCTTCGCCGGCGACAAGGCCACCGCCCGCATCTCTGGCGAATTCTACGTCAACGCCATCAACGTCATGCGCGGAGCCTCGACCGTCTCGTCCTATGTCGGCCTGCCGGCGCAGGAGGCCTTCGACATCGAATACTGGCTGCTCGAGGATTTGAAGCTGCAGCGCATGCCGAAGCCGAAGTCGCTCGCCGGCCAAATCGCGCTGGTCACCGGCGGCGCCGGCGGCATCGGCCGCGCCACCGCCAGCCGGCTGCTGCGCGAAGGCGCCTGCGTGGTGCTGGCCGATATCGACGAGGCCGCACTTGCCAGCGCCAATGACGAACTGGCGAAAGCCTATGGCAAGGACTTCGTCCGGCCGGTGCTGATCAACGTCACCGCGGAGGAGCAGGTGATTTCCGGCTTCGCCCAGACAGCCGTCGAGTTCGGCGGCATTGATATTCTCGTCTCCAACGCAGGCCTCGCCTCCTCGGCGCCGATCGAGGAGACGACGCTGGCGCTGTGGAACAAGAACATGGACATATTGTCGACCGGCTATTTCCTGGTCTCGCGCGAAGCCTTCCGGCTGTTTCGCGCCCAGAAGATCGGCGGCAATGTCGTCTTCGTCGCCTCCAAGAACGGTCTTGCCGCGTCACCCAACGCCGCCGCCTATTGCACCGCCAAGGCGGCCGAAATCCATCTCGCCCGCTGCCTGGCGCTGGAAGGCGCGGAAGCCCAGATCCGCGTCAACGTCGTCAATCCGGACGCCGTGTTGCGCGGTTCGAAGATCTGGACCGGCGAGTGGAAGGAACAGCGCGCCGCCGCCTACAAGATGTCGACCGACGACCTCGAAGAGCACTACCGCTCGCGCTCGATGCTGAAGCGCTCGGTGCTTCCGGAAGACATTGCCGAAGCGATTTATTTCCTGGCGTCCGACATGTCGGCCAAATCCACCGGCAACATCATCAACGTCGACGCCGGCAACGCGCAGAGCTTTACGCGCTGAGTTAAGGGCGGAGCGCTTCTCTTCTCCCCGTCACTATACGGGGAGAAGGTGGCCCGAAGGGCCGGATGAGGGGCAGCGCTGACTGAACGCATTGGGAGGAATAGCACTTGTCCGAAACCATCATCGCCGCCGATCTCGTCTCCAGCCACAACGCCCAGCGCAAACCCGACCTCGAACGCGACTACGCCTCGCTCGGGGAACGCCTCGACCGTCGCGGCATCGCCATCGACGCCATCCGCGGCAAGGTCGAGAAATTCGCCGTCGCCATTCCGTCCTGGGGCGTCGGCACCGGCGGCACACGCTTTGCCCGCTTTCCCGGCGCCGGCGAGCCGCGCGACATTTTCGACAAGATCGAGGACTGCGCCGTCATCAGCCAGCTGACGCAGGCGACACCGACCGTCTCGTTGCACATCCCGTGGGACAAGGCCGATCCGAACCGGCTGAAGCAGGCCGCCTCGCGCTTCGGCCTCGGCTTCGACGCCATGAACTCCAACACCTTTTCGGATGCCAGGGATCAGACGCTCTCCTACAAATTCGGCTCGCTTTCGCATGCCGATGCCGGCACGCGCCGCCAGGCCGTCGAGCATAATCTCGAATGCATCGAGATCGGCAAGACGCTGGGGTCCAGGGCGCTGACAGTGTGGATCGGCGACGGCTCGAATTTCCCCGGCCAGGTCAATTTCGCCAAAGCCTTCGAGCGCTATCTCGACGCCATGAAGGAGATCTATGCCGGACTGCCCGCCGACTGGAAACTGTTCACCGAACACAAAATGTACGAGCCGGCTTTCTACTCCACGGTCGTGCAGGACTGGGGCACCAATTACATGATCGCCAAGGAGCTGGGCGACAAGGCGTTCTGCCTGGTCGACCTGGGCCACCATGCGCCCAATGTCAACATCGAGATGATCGTGTCGCGGCTGATCCAGTTCAAAAAACTGGGCGGCTTCCATTTCAACGATTCGAAGTATGGCGACGACGATCTCGATGCCGGCTCGATCGATCCCTATCGGCTGTTCCTGGTCTTCAACGAACTGGTTGATGCAGAGCTTTCCGGCGCCGAGGGTTTCGATCCCGCCCACATGCTCGACCAGAGCCACAACGTCACCGACCCGATCGAAAGCCTGATGCTGTCGGCAGTCGAGGTGCAGCGCGCCTATGCGCAGGCGCTGCTGGTCGACCGCAAGGCGCTCGAGGGTTTCCAAGACGGCAATGATGCGCTGATGGCGACGCAGACTCTGAAAGCTGCCTACCGCACCGATGTCGAGCCGATCCTTGCCATGGCGCGGCTGAACACAGGCGGCGCCATCGATCCAGTCGCCGCATATCGCGCGGCGGGCTACCGGGCGAAGGTCGCGGCGGAACGGCCGGCGGTTGTGGGCGGTTCAGGCGGGATTGTTTGAGATTGGCTAATCTCCACCACAGGGGGGAGATCAGCTTGCCTCTGCCGGCAGGCGAACACCAATATGTGTTCGCTCATATTGATGATGGACTCGGCCGCTCCATGTAGCTCTTCTAGGCACACCGCACTTGGAGCACCGCCATGCCCTTGACCCGCCGGACGCTGATTGGCGTCACCCTTTCGCTCGCAATTGCGCTCGCGCCATCCGGCGCGCTCCATGCCGCCTCGCCTCAACCGGCGAAGGGCGAGCACGGCATGGTCGTCACTGCCCAGCATCTGGCGTCGGAAGCCGGCGTCGAGGTGCTGAAGAAGGGCGGCAATGCCGTCGATGCGGCGGTCGCCGTCGGCTATGCGCTCGCCGTCGTCTACCCTAATGCCGGCAATATCGGCGGTGGCGGGTTCATGACCATCCGCTTCAAGGACGGCAAATCGACCTTCCTCGATTTCCGCGAGCGCGCGCCGCTGGCGGCAACCAAGATCATGTATCTCGACAAGGACGGCAATCCGGTGAAGGGCGCCAGCCTTGATGGCTACCTTGCGGTCGGCGTACCGGGTTCCGTGGCAGGGTTCGAGATGGCTCGTGAAAAATATGGCACGCTGCCACGCCAGGATTTGATGGCGCCGGCAATTGCCTATGCCAAGGATGGCTTCATCCTCGACCAGGGCGACGCTGCTTCATTCGCAAGCAATGCCGCACGGCTGGCGAAGGACCCTGCCGCCGCCGCCATCTTCCTGAAGCCGGACGGCAAACCCTATGGCGCCGGCGAGCGTCTCCTCCAGCCCGATCTTGCAGCCTCGCTCGCCGCCATCTCCGAAAAAGGCGCCGACGCCTTCTACAAAGGCGCCATCGCCGGCGCCATCGTCAAGGCGAGCGGCGCCAGGGGCGGCATTCTGGCCAAGGCAGACTTCGAGCAATATAAGGTACGCGAGCTGCAACCGGTGAGCTGCACCTATCGCGGCTATGAGATCACGTCCTCGCCGCCGCCAAGCTCCGGCGGCGTTATCATCTGCGAAATCCTCAACGTGCTGGAGGGCTACCCGCTGTCCTATCTCGGCGCCGGCTCGGCCGAGACGGTGCATGTCATGGTCGAGGCGATGCGTTACGCCTATGTGGACCGCAACTCGGCGCTCGGCGATCCAGATTTCGTCGACAATCCGGTCTCGAAACTGCTCGACAAGGGTTACGCCAAGGAGATCCGCGACAAGATCGACCCGTTCCGCGCCGGCGTCTCGCAGGATTTGATGCCGAAGGGCTTCGGCGAGTCGAAGGAAACGACGCACTATTCGATCATCGACGATGACGGCAATGCGGTCGCGGTCACTTATACGCTGAACGGCTCGTTCGGCGCCGGCGTGGTCGCGGACGGCACCGGCATCCTGCTCAACAACGAGATGGATGATTTCACCCAGAAGCCTGGCGTGCCCAACCTCTACGGTCTCGTGCAGGGAGAGGCCAATGCTATCCAGCCGAAGAAGACGCCGCTGTCATCGATGAGCCCGACTATCGTCGCCAGGGACGGCAAGCCGTTCATGGTTATCGGCAGCCCCGGCGGCTCGCGCATCATCACCATCACGCTGGAAGCCATCGTCAACGTCATCGACCACGGCATGAACATCCAGGAGGCGATCGACGCATCGCGCATCCACCATCAATGGCTGCCCGACACGATCTATGTCGAACCCTTCGGCCTGTCGCCCGACACTGAAAAACTGCTGGCCGGCATGGGCTACCACCTCGATCTCGCGGATTCTACTTGGGGGCAGGCGGCCGGCATTCTTGTCGGCGGCAAGAGCCTGGCGGAAATCGAGAAGGGCGGCGGCTCCCGCTACAACGGCGCCATCGACAGCCGCGCCGCATCCGGCGAGGCGATTGGCTACTGATCAAAACAAGAGATTGATCAGAGGACGAGCGTAAGCGTCGACCCGACGAGCATCAGCGCGGCGATCACGACGAACGCCGCGTAGATGCGGGGACGGTCGAGGAGCAGCGCATTGCCCGATATCCAGGCCGCGGTTGCGCCGCCAAGCGCAAACAGGAAGCCGTTCCGGTGACCAAAGGTCATGGAAGCGGCCATCAGCCCGCCAATGATCAGCGCGCCGAAGACGATGATCACGGCAACGGCGTATTTCTCGAAGTCGTTGCCGCCGCCCATGGCCGGGCCGATCGCGTTCAAATTCGTCAGATCGTCCGGATCGAACGGATTGGTCGATCCATATTCATCTTGACCGACAGGTTCTCGCATCATTCATTCTCCGCTGACCGGCAACAAATCATCAACATCTGCCGAGCGCAACCGGATCGCGCCGTGCCGAAGGCCGCCGATGCGGTCTTCAACACTTTCTGATGCCGACTTGCCACGGTTTTTTTGCGCCGGTTCACAAAATCTACCCTGCTTTCGGGTCCACACGCCTGAATTGCCTGGAAAATGAATTACCTGGAAAAATCGCTGCGCACGATGCCGTGCCGCTGCAGCTTGTCGTAGAAGGTCTTGCGCGGAATGCCGAGCGCTTCGATCGTGCGCCGGACATCGCCGTCATTGCGGCCAAGCGCCTCGCGGATGACATTGGCTTCATAGCGTTCCAGCCGTTCCGGCAGTGAGCTGGCGTCATCCGGCTCCGCCGGGGCGGAAGGTGGCGCTTGCGCCGCTTCCTCGAGTCCCAGCACGAAACGCTCGGCGAAATGCGCGAGTTCACGCACATTGCCCGGCCAGTCGTGCTGGCTCAGATGGCGGTGCACTGAGGCAGGCACGGCTGGCATTTGCCGGCGGAAGCGGGCGGCTGCACGCTCTGCGAAGTAGAAGAACAGCAGGGCGACGTCGTCGCGGCGTTCGCGCAGCGGCGGGATCGAGATCGTCACCACATTGAGCCGGTAGTAGAGATCCTCGCGGAAGGCGCCGCGCCGGCTGGCATCGCCGAGATCGACCTTGGCGGCGGCGACGACGCGCAGGTCGACCGGCCGGATTTCATTGGTGCCGAGCGGCGTCACCTCGCGCATTTCCAGCACCCGCAGCATCTGCACCTGGGTCGAGGCCGGCATGCTTTCGATCTCGTCGAGAAACAGCGTGCCGCCGCTCGAATGCTCGATGCGGCCGATGCGCTTCTTCTGTGCGCCGGTGAACGCGCCGGCCTCATGGCCGAACAGTTCGCTTTCGATCACCGTATCCGGCAGCGTGCCGCAATTCAGCGCCACGAAATTGCCCTTGGCGCGGCGGCTCCAGCGGTGCAGCAGGCTCGCCACCACCTCCTTGCCGGAGCCGGTCTCGCCAGTCACCAGCACGTCGACATCGGTGTCGGCGATCTGCCGCAGCGTGCGGCGCAGCCGCTCCATCGCCGGCGTCTGGCCGATCAGCGGCAGGCCGTCCTGCGCCTGTTCGGCGCTTTCGCGCAGCGCGCGGTTCTCCATCACCAGTCGGCGTTTTTCCGCCGCCCGCGCCACACTTTGCGCCAGCCGGTCGGCGGCGAACGGCTTGGTGATGAAGTCGTAGGCGCCGTCCTTGATCGCCTTGACCGCAACCGCGATGTCGCCATGTCCGGTGACCAGGATTACCGGAATGTCGGCATCAAGCTGCAAGACGCGGTCGAAGAGCTGCAGGCCGTCAATGCCGGGCATGCGGATGTCGGACACCACCACGCCGGGAAAATTGGCGTCGAGCCCGGCCAGCGCCTCGGCCGCCACCGCAAAGGCCGAGACAGAAAAACCAGCGAGTTCCAGCGTCTGCCGCGTGGCCCTCAGCAATTCGCTGTCGTCGTCGATCAATACGACCGGTGCGGTGTCCATCATGCTGCCCTGGCGAGGTGAATGGTAAAGCGCGTGCCGGCCTGGCCGCTCGCCACCTCGATGCGTCCGCCATAGTCGGCGACGATGTCCTGCGAGATGACGAGGCCGAGCCCGAGGCCTTTTTCCTTCGAGGTGTTGAACGGCGTGAACAATGACTTGAGGATGGCAGGCGAAATGCCCGGCCCATTGTCGGCGACGGCAAGCGCCACGCCGTCGGCCGTCTCCTGGGCCGACACCTGCACCCTGGCGCCGTCGCGCCCGTCCAGCGCTTCCAGCGCATTCTGGAACAGGTTGATCAGCACCTGTTCGAGCCGCAGCCGGTTGCCCATCACCTTGAGCGTTACCGGCGGCAGCGTGATATCGAGCGCGTCCAGCCGGCCGGCAAAGCGGCTTCTGAGCAGCACCACGGCGCCCTCGATGACGCCGCGCAGTTCGACCGGTTCGGCTGCCGTGCGCCCCTTGCGGGCAAAGACCTTCAACTCTTCGGTGATGCCGCCGATGCGCTCGGTCAGCGCGGCAATCGCTCCAAGGTTCTCCTCGGCCGAGGCGGTCTGCTTGCGCTCCAGGAACACACGCGCATTGTCGGCATAGGCGCGGATGGTCGCCACCGGCTGGTTGATCTCATGCGCGACGCCGGCGGCAACCTGGCCGAGGGTAGCAAGACGGTTGGCCTGCACCAATTCCTGCTGCATGACCTGCAGCTTGGCTTCGGTGCTGCGGTGATCGGTGATCTCGGCCTGCAGCCGGTCGCGAGCCAGGCTGAGGTCATGCGTACGCTCGACGACGCGGCGCTCGAGCTCGATGCGCGCTGCCTGTTCGGCGGCGATGCGCATCTGCGCCGACTGACGGCGCCACAGGAGGTAGCCGGCCAGCGCCAGCAACGGCACCACGACGCCCAGCGCCAGCAGCCGCATCTCACGCACCGCAGCCGCGATCGGCGCTTCGACCGGCACGAGATAATCGAGCCGCCATGGCGTCGATTGGACCAGTGTCGAAAGCCTGAGATATTCGGCATCGCTGCCGCCCGGTGTTATCGCATGCACCATCGACACGTCAGGGCTCAATGCCTCGGGGCGTGTGATCGGCAAGGGGATCAGCGGCGCGTTGCCGAATTGCTGGCTGCTCCGGATGGCGGCAGCCACCGGGCCGGCCAGCGGCGCGGTGGTCATGAAGCGCCAGGACGGCACGCTGGTGATCAGCACGACGCCGTGGTCGTCGCTGACATAGGCCGGCCGGTTGGCCTCATGCCAGTCGGCTTCAAGCTGGTCGAATTCCATCTTGACGACGACGACGCCGAGCGGTGCCGCCGCATTGCCGACGCGACGCGAAATGTAGAGGCCGGGGCGCTTGCTGGTGTTGCCCAGCGCAAAATATTCGGCCGTTCCCGATTGCATGGCGCCGGAGAAATAGGCGCGGAAGCCATAGTCGTTGCCGACGAAGCTGGTTGTTTCGCGCCAGTTGCTGGAGGCGATCGCAAACCCGTCGACGCCGGTGACGTAAAGCACCGAAGCCTTGGTGCCGGAGACCAGCCCTTCGAGCTTGCGGTTGAGCACGTCGATCGTGACAGCGCCCTTGTTCTGCAGGGCGTCGTGCACCTGCTGGTCCTCGGACAAGAGCAGCGGCAGCGCCCGCGGGCTTTCCAGCACGGCGCGCAGCAACGCTACCTTCAGATTGGCATCGGTGCGGCCTTGCGCCGCCAGTGCCGCGACCTCGGCGCGGCGCGCGTAGAAGCCGGCGCCGGTGAGCGCCGTGGCAACGATCACCAGCGCGATCGCCGCAAACAGCAGCCAGGCGCGACGCGCGCTTTTGCCGAGTTGCTCGGACGTCGGCGACAGGACCGCGGCAGGGCGTTGCAGCATTCCCTATTTGTGCATAATTTCGCACAAAGCACAATTCAATCATGCGGATGTCCGCACTTGCGGTTAAGCGGCATCAGCCTCCATCGGTCGAATACCCAACAAAATCAATGGCTGCGGTAATGCCGCACAGTCTGGCACGGCAGTTGCAATCACCGATACAGCAGTCGCAAGGCTGCGGAAACAACTGCCCCGGGAGGTCGAGCTTTCGATCGGGGCGCCATGGAGGACGTCATGCAGCCAGCATTCGCTGCCGCCGAACCGCGCGGCAAGCTACCCTTTTACCGTCATCTCTACGTGCAGGTCCTGACGGCGATCGCCGCCGGCGTGCTGCTCGGTCATTTCTATCCCGAACTCGGTGCTTCGCTGAAGCCGCTCGGCGATGCCTTCATCAAGCTGGTCAAGATGGTGATCGCGCCGGTCATCTTCCTGACGGTGACCACCGGCATTGCCGGCGTCTCCGACCTGAAAAAGGTTGGCCGCGTCGCCGGCAAGGCGATGATCTATTTCCTGGTCTTTTCGACCCTGGCGCTGGTCGTCGGCATGGTCGTCTCCAACGTCGTCCAACCGGGCGCCGGCATGCACATCAATGCGGCGACGCTCGACCCCTCGAAGGTCGCCACCTTCACCGAGAAGGCGCATGACACGACCATCGTCGGCTTCCTGCTCAACATCATCCCCGACACCATCACTGGCGCCTTCGCGCAAGGCGACATTCTGCAAGTGCTGTTCTTCTCGGTACTGTTCGGCATCTCTCTCGCTCTGGTCGGCGAGCGCGGCCGCCCGGTCGTCGATTTCCTGCAGGCGCTGACCTCGCCTATCTTCCGCCTGGTCGCCATCCTGATGAAGGCCGCCCCCATCGGCGCCTTCGGCGCCATGGCCTTCACCGTCGGCAAATACGGCATCGGCGCGATTGCCAACCTCGCCTTTCTGATCGGCACCTTCTACCTGACGTCGCTGCTCTTCGTGCTGGTCGTGCTCGGCGCTGTCGCTTGGTACAACGGCTTCTCGATCCTCGCCTTGATCCGCTACATCAAGGAAGAGCTGCTGCTGGTGCTCGGCACCTCGTCCTCGGAAGCCGCTCTTCCCGGCCTGATGGCCAAGATGGAGCGCGCCGGCTGCAACCGCTCGGTGGTCGGCCTGGTCATCCCGACCGGCTATTCCTTCAACCTCGACGGCACCAACATCTACATGACGCTGGCGGCGCTGTTCATCGCCCAGGCGACCGATACGCCGCTCACCTATGGCGACCAGATTCTGCTGCTGCTGGTTGCCATGCTGAGCTCCAAGGGTGCCGCCGGCATCACCGGCGCCGGCTTTATCACGCTGGCCGCCACGCTCTCTGTCGTGCCTACGGTACCCGTTGCCGGCATGGCGCTGATCCTAGGGGTCGACCGCTTCATGTCGGAATGCCGGGCGCTGACCAACTTCGTCGGCAATGCAGTGGCTACGATCGTTGTGGCGCGCTGGGAAGGCGAACTCGACCAGACCAAGTTCGCCGCCGCCATGGCCGGCACATTGTCCGAGGAAGCCGACCTGGCGCTGTCGGGCGATCTGCAGCCCGCCTGATTACTGAACGCAGACGTTCGCCACAAGGCCGCAGCCGGTTCGCCCGTTGCGGCCTTTTGTTTTGGCGCGCATGGCGGCTGGTGTTGGCCAAAGCTTCCCGGCTAGGATGTCGGCGGTTTTCAACCGAAAGGCCGGCGAATGAGCAGTGCATACCCCGAGATCTATCTGGTCCGTCACGGCGAGACGGAGTGGAGCGCTTCGGGAAAACACACCGGCCGCACCGACATACCGTTGACGGCAAAGGGCGAGGCGGCAGCTCGCGGCGTGGCAGACCGGCTCAAGGATCTGTCCTTCCAGGCGGTGTGGTCGAGCCCGTCGCAGCGCGCCTACAGCACCTGCACGCTTGCCGGCTTCGGCGCTGCTGCCGTCAAGAAGGACGACCTGCAGGAATGGGACTATGGCGCCTATGAGGGCGTTAAGACCAAGGAGATTCTTGTGCAGCGCCCCGGCTGGCAATTGTTCCGTGACGGCTGTCCCGACGGCGAGTCGGTAGCGGATGTTGGCGCCAGGGCCGACAGGATCATCGCCGGGCTGCGGGCAATCGAGGGCAATGTGCTGGTGTTTTCAAGCTCGCATTTCCTGCGCGTGCTGGCCGCGCGCTGGCTCGGTCTGCCACCCGAAGGCGGTGCGCACTTCGTACTTGATACCGCGAGCCTCAGCATCCTCGGCTATGAGCACGATCTGAGCGAGCCGGTGATACGCAGGTGGAACCAGAAGTAGGGTTTCGCGGCAAGCCTGCCTCTTAACGCGCGAGCACCGCCAATTCCTCCGATGTCAGATGCCGCGCCTTGCCCTTGGCGAGTTCGCCGAGCTGCAAACCGCCGATCGCCACCCGAACCAGCCTCAGCACCTCGATATCGAATGCCCCGAGCAGGCGGCGGATCTGGCGGTTGCGGCCCTCGTCGAGCACGATTTCCAGCCAGGCAGTGCGGCCGCCGCTGCGCAGCAGTTCGATCGAACTTGCGATCAGCAGTTCGCCGTCGACGATCGCTCCGTCGCGAAAGCGCGCCAGCATCGCATCGTCGGGCGCGGTACCGATCTGCACATGATAGGTCTTGGCGACATGCGAGGCCGGATCGAGCAGGCCGTTGGCCCAGCGCGTGTCGTTGGTCATCAGCAACAGGCCTTCGCTGGCCTTGTCGAGGCGGCCGACCGGCGACACGAAAGGCAACTCCAGATCCACCAGGCAGTCATAGACGGTGCCACGATCCTGCGGGTCATCGCGCGTGGTGACCTGTCCGCGCGGCTTATTGATCATCAGGTAGACTTTTGCCTCGCCGACGATCTGCTCGCCGTCGACAGCGATGCGGTCGCGGCCGAGATCGACGCGCAGCGACCGATCGCGCACCACCTTGCCGCCAACCCGCACGCGCCCTTCGGCGATCAGCAGCTCGGCCTGCTTGCGCGAACACAGGCCGAGTTTGGAAAGCGCCCGGTTCAGGCTGACGCCTGCGCTCGCGGCCTGGTGTCGGGCGATGTCTGGTGGCCGTCCCATGTCCTGCTTGCCATCCCAATGATCGGCATCGACAATTGCCACGCCCTGCATCGGCTTCGCAACCTGCCGCGGCACCAACATCACGGGTCGCGGGAGCGGGGCTGTTCTCAAATACGATGTGTCAGGGGGTCGGGCTCAACAGCCCGCCATGGAACGCTGCCCCGCGACGGACGTTGTTGCCGACGAGCGATTTGTCGCGAAAGGCACCGCCATGAAGAAAATCTACCAAAAGCCGACGCTCGTGAAGCGAGGCAGGCTCACCAGCCTGACGGCTCAGATCGTCGCTTCTGGGGTCATTCTGGGGGAATGATCCCCCAGATAACGGAAGGGATAAATCGATGAGCGAGCGCGGCGTTGATTTCCTGCAGGGCTGGATCCACGAGCACCTGCCGGGCGAACTGCCTGCCGACAAGGCAACGGCTCGAACCCTAACCACGCGAGCTGCCCTGGATGCTCGGCATTTAGGCCTTGAGGTCAGCGAGATCGAAGAGGATCTCGGTCCGCTGGAACGGGTGATTTTCGAGGCGCTGGATCAGCCCGATATCTGAGCCCCGACATCTGAGCCCCCGATATGAGGCCATTGCAGGCGATATTGGCCCATCGCCATCTTGGCGGGGGGCTTTTCCGTGATGGCATCCGTGGGTGCGCAGCCCTAGGCAGCCCGCGCAGCTGACGCTCCCCGTGCCGGCGGCAATTCGAACACAGTGGCGCCGTTCTCTCGGCCGCGTTCGACATAACCGATGACACGGAACCATTTGCCGACGTCGGCCCGCTGCAGCCAGCTGCGCGAGTGGATGGGAAGGTTGCCGGCCAGCGCCTGAATGTGGCGGATGTGGCGCCTGCAGAAGCGGACCGTCGCGGCGCTGAAGAAACCCTCCTGCGCGGCAAACAGCGTGTCGGCGGCGTCGCTGTTCTCGTGCCAGGCGACGATCGCCACCGTCTTGTCGCCCTCGACCAGCGCGTGCGCTCGGCCTTCCTTCAAATTCATCATCAGATTGTCGTAGGCGACCTTGCTGTCCTTGCCGGCGGCCACATACTCGTCCGACATCCGCGTGGACAGATCACGGAAGACACTTTCGAGATCGCCGATCGTAGCTGCGCGTGCTCGCATTTCTCCTCCTGCAGCCCCGGCAGGCAGTTTGCCCCAGGGAGAGGGGATCACCAAGCAAATCAAATCCGCCATTTGGCCGATGCGCGCAAAGTGATTTCAGAAGGCGGGTTTATTGCGTTGGCAAATCGCTCCCGTGGAACCGAACTTGCCTCCCCCGAATTGACTCGCGATCGCGTTCGGGAGGGGAAGCATGCAAGATCAGCATTTCGATGAGCCGGTTCGCGTGGCGCTCGGCAGGTCCAGAAACACGATCTACAAGGTGGAGCGTGTCGCGCAGGCCGCTGACATCCTCATGAACCGATGGCCCGTGAAGACAGGCGGCTATCACGTCGCCGCCCGCAAAGCCTGCCTTGGCGTTCTGGAAGGCCTTCAAGAGGCGCGCTATGCCCGCGCCGCCTTCGTCAACGCGGCGATCGAGGCCGATATACTGCTCGAGCGCGACCGCGAGAGTTGAGCGGTCCATCGCCTCTTTCTTTGGCGTGAGGTAAACTGGCAGACCGGTCGGGAGCCGTCCATGTGCAACGACTATGAGCAGCATATTCTCTGGGCTGAATATTGCCGGATGCTGGAGTCGCTGGCACTCGAGATCCCGACCCATCAGACCGAACTTGACCTGCCGCGGGTTGATGACATCCATATCAACGATCCAGCCCCGATCATGCGCGCCGCCGGCGACACTGGCGTTGTTGAACTGACGTCGATGACGTTTGGATTTCCGCCGGCCGGCCCGAAAGGCGGACCAGTGTTCAACTTCCGCTCCGAAGGCCGGCAATTCGCCGGCAGCAAACGCTGCCTCGTGCCGGCATCCGCCTTCTTCGAGTTCACGGGCACGAAGTATCCGAAGGCAAAGCATCGCTTCACGCTCAACGGCTCGCCGTTCATGGCCATCGCAGGGCTTTGGCGTGAAGCTGCCGGCAACAAGCCGCCAACCTTCACCATGCTGACAACCGAGCTTGGACCGGATATTGCGCCCTATCACAGTCGGCAGGTCGTGGTGCTTCGGCCCGGCGATTGGGCGGCTTGGCTCAGTCTGACGAAGCCGGAAGCCGAACTGCTGCAGCCGCTTCCAGCCGGCTCGCTGCGCGTGGAGACCGTGCGCCCCGAAAGTTCATAACTCGGTTGCGCAGGCTTGCCGGCACAGCCGGCAGGCCGAAATCAGGAATCCGTCGGTGCGGCGCCAGGAAGTCAAGCCCTTGATGTTCAGAGAAAACTGGTGCCCAGAGGCGGAATTCAAGTGAAGAAAATCCCGCTTTGCTTTCAGATACTTAGGGGAATGTTAGCCGCATCTGCTACCAACATAAATACCAACAAAATATTCCTGTGGATTGGTTCGGTTCCTATTTCTCTCAATGCCTTGCACCTGCACCTTGTCTCATCATGCGTGGAGTGGTGCCAAGTTTTTGCCCGATGACGCCATCGTCTTCGCCCTCCGGAAGATGGAAGACAGCAACAGTCGGGCCCGTGCTTTCCTTCCTGGGGTGGCGCGGGCCGCCGTCGCCTAGCCTTTGCACGAGCCGGTGATGACGGACGCGAATTTGTTGCTGCTGCGAGCCACACCTACCATTTGGCGGAGCTCTTCGCATATCTCTCTCGCGTCTTGGCGCGAAATCTCGGAGAGATAGCGCAGGATTATAGCCTCTTCAGTCAAGGCCTCCTGAATGTGATTCAATTCCGCCAGCTTCCGATCGATGGAGCTCATCTATGCACCATGCGCTTAGAAGCGGTGGCGCGCAAACGCTGGTTCGATACTGAAAAATGAAGGCTGCCCAGTTTTTCCTGCCTCACTGATCCAGTTCGAGCGGCTCATGGGCCGGTTGCTCGTGCCCCATGACCTGGCGGAAGTCACGCCGGTCGACCCGCTGGCCGCAGATGGGGCGCGCATAGAATTCCCAGTCAGGGTCATATGGCTTGCCGGGCATGGGCGGTCCGAGGTCGGCTATTCTGGTTATGCCCGGCCTAACCCGTTGCAGCGGGAAAAGTTCCGGGTTCCGGCACCGATCGCCCGCTCGCATTTTTGTACAACATATTCCCGACTTCCATTAGCATCCCCTCATGGCAACTCTGCGGTACGGCGTAAGGCGGGAACCGGATGCGACGTGGACGGTGTTCGACGTGTTCACCGGGCTGCCGGCTATTGTAGCGGGCCACCCATCTGTCGACCTTCCCGACATGGAGTATGCCGAAGAGCTGGCCGCCATCCTGAATGCCAACGACCTGAAGCAGAGGCTATCTCAAGGGAGGTTCCCCGGAGGGTTCGCCTGACTGAAGTCGGAACAAAGTCAGTGAACAACCGCCCTTGTCAGCGGCCGCTTTAGAGATCGGGTTGCAGAGGAGGGTACACAGGCTTTTCCCCTTATCCTTTTTTCTCCCGGCGGCGCCACTGTCTATTATCGGCGGCGAGGCCGCTATCACCTTCTGAGCGGGCGAGCGATGGAGTGCCTTCGACTGTGAAGACAATTCCGGCGTCTTCAAACGCTTTGCGGATGGCTGCGATGTTGTGGGGACGCGATTTGCTGAATCCGTTCTCAAGATCGCTGATCACCATTTCGCTAAGATTGGCCTTAGCGGCAAGTCGCACACGCGACCAGTTCAGTAGGGCTCGTGCTGCTCTGGATTGGTCTGCTGAGAGTACGGTTCGGCTGTTCATAGACAGTCGAACATTCAATATCGCTAAAATGTTCCTCTTGACCTTCTGCGATTTCTAACGGCGTGAGGCCGGCTTCTCGGATAACGCGGCGGGGTTTTCCAATAACTTTGCGGAACGCTGATCTGTACGCCGCAATGTCTTCTTTTTCGGCTTGGTCTTCTCAACCAGATCTGGCCTTTTCGCTATCAGGTAGTCAGCCTTGTTCGTTCGATAGTCTTCTTTGTGGATGGACATTGCTACAATCTCCATGTAGAAATCAACGCGGCTGGAAGCCGACACGTTCCCATAAATCGCTTGTTCAAGGCCGGGCCGAACGGCGCACGGATGCCAAAAACGCGAAAAGGGCGCGGTTCATGACCGCGCCCTTTATTTGACTAGGTTCAACTGTCCTGCCTACGAGTCTTGTCGACCATACCAGTCGTCGACGTCTCGCCGCACGCGATCCTTCTCAATGCCGTAGCGTTCCTGGATCGTACCTTCGAGCTGATCGCGGTTGCCGGCTATGCGGTCGAGATCATCATCAGTGAGCTTGCCCCACTGCTCCTTGACCTTGCCTTTGAATTGCTTCCAATTTCCTTCGACGCGGTTCCAGTCCATGATGGCGATCTCCTTTCGTTGTCCTTTCGAACAACGGTCGTAGTGGCCATCAGGTTCCGCTGCAGGTAAGCGCGCTTGCTGGTGATCTAGCAATGGAACTTAATGCCCGTCGACCGCTTGTGTGCGCCGGCCTTTTCCGTTTTGGGAACACAGCCGGCCTTTTGCCGTTGGGTCCTATGGAACAGCTTCGCAAGTAAATGCAGGTGCTCGCCGTTGGGTCGATCGATCCTTATTGCCATAAAGCGAACATTCATCGAAAAGGCCGGTTCAATTCTCTGGAGTATCGAACCCGTGCAAAAGGTGCTATGGGGTCGCGCGGCCGCGCGCCGCGCCTTTCCTTAACGTTGGCGACACCTGGTGGAAGACATCGCCGAAACCGATGATCCCACGCTCGTCGGCGAAACTGCCACATCGTTGCCGAGAAGGATGACGGCCCGCGCGGCGATCCGAGTTTGCCCGTAGAAGACCGCAATCGATATGGAAACTTGTCCTTCTATGCAATATTCATCACAAGATCGTCGACGATAACGAGAAGACGTGGACGGTCGAGGCGCTTAAGCAGCTTAAGCAGGCGCACGAAGCGTGGATCGAGCAATCGCTTGGGCTCGACCGGATCAAACTGCGCGAGGACACGACATACGCCGATTATATCGACTAGTCTGCCCGCCTTTCGCACGTCGACACCTGGACCGGCTGTAGCAGCTACATTCTCGGCAGCGGCCAACCCCGCATCCGCGCCGAAACGATGATGATCTGGAAACACTCCGGCAATGGCTACTAGGACGAATCTGGCCGGGTAGGTACGTCAGTCTCGAGACCGCGTTCCGGAATTTTCAGCGGGTACCCCAAGACTTTCATGAAACGCTTCGTAACCATCTCGATCGCCGCGGCGCGGCGAGCTGCTATTCACTATGAAGTTCTATAAGATTGAGGATTGGGACCCGCCGTTGTACCAGCGGTGGAGCGCCCAGTACGAACTCCACGTCGATCTTGTCTGCGATCTTGCCTGCGACTTGATGCTATTGCGGGCGCTTATAGTCCCGCGTCACGGACTTTTTGATCGGCACCGCCGGGACGAGCTCGGGCTCAGGCTCCACCTTCGGCCTGGACAGAGCTGTCAGCGACTGGTGAACTTGTCGCTCGCGGCTTTGCCATCAGCGGATGTTCCTGCGGTGTTGTTGTCGTCCCCCATCGTCCCTCTGGATGCCACGCCAACCGTGTTCGCCTTGAAAATGAGACGGGAAAAGCTGGTCGAATGGGGCCACAAATCAACCCACGGATCCTCCGCAATAACGGAGGAGACTTGGGAGCCATGGTGTCGGCGCGCGCGGCGCTATGGAGAGATGACGGCGATCGACGATCCGACGCACTCTCGCCGCTGGGCGTGATGTCGCGGCTTACTTCAGGCTAACCTCTGTATCCCGCGTTTGCAGTATTCGGAACTGCTAAAATATGCTATAATCGATTGTGTGGGGATGGGGATCTCTAACATGATTGACTCGGACGTATTCGACTTTGTCGAACGTTGCAGGAAGCATACGGCAACCGGCGCGCTTTTGAGCGATCTCCTTGACACTGTAAAAAACCTTGGTTTCGAACATCTTATCTTGAGCGGCGTCCCTCTGGGTGGGCAGAAGCTCGCGCCAATGGTGGAGCTGAACGGTTGGCCCAACGGCTGGTTCGAGCGCTATGTCGAAGCCGAGCACGCCGAGGTGGATGGCGTCTGCATCTATTCGGCAAAGACTTTGAAGCCGTTCCTTTGGTCCGAAGTCCCTATCAAGTGGTCTGGAACGGAGGCTTCGCGGCGCGTTGCCGGCGAAGCGACGGAGTTCGGCATCTGGAGTGGCTTTGCCGTGCCGATGTTAAGCGTCCATCATTGGCAATCCGTGCTGTCGTTTGCCTCTTCCGCGAAGTCCTGCAAGCTGTCGCCGCGCCAGCAAGTGCAACTGGTCACCATGGCCGTTTACGCCGGCATGACCATCCAGGCTCTTTCCAATGATGACGAAGATGGTGAGGGCCCGCTGACCGACCGGGAAAAAGAAGTCCTGCTATGGGCCGCCGGTGGCAAGACTTCTTCGGAAACCTCGCAAATCCTCGGCCTGACAGAGCGCACTGTCAAATGGCACGCAACGCGCGCCCGCGAGGCATTTGGCGTCGCGACGACCACGCAAGCCGTCGTAGAGGCGGTGCGCAGGCGGCTGATCCATCCATAACTGCGTCAACTGTCCGATCGGACAGGTGACGTATATTAGCGCGGCTGCGACTATCCCATCCGAGAACGGTCGGGGTATTGCGCCATGATAACGGCTCACGTGGTCAATTCGCATAACAAGCATCTCTATCAAAACGAATTCGACGAGTTTTTGCGCCGTCGGCACGACTTCTTCGTGCACCAGAAACATTGGCGCCCTCCAAGCCCGGATGGTCGCGAGCTCGACCAATTCGATACGGACGCGGCGACTTACCTGCTGGGTATCGAAGACGGTCGCGTGGTGACGTCGGCTCGGCTGATTCCGACCAGCGAACCGCATATGGTCTCCGAAGTCTTTCCGCATATGTGTGAAAAATCGGGTGTTCCGAGGCGCCCTGACTGGGCCGAATGGACACGCACTTTCGTTGTCCCCGACAAACGCTCAACCGGGCTGCGGGGCACGCTCACGCAACTGTGCTGCGCCGTGATGGAATTTGCTCTCGAGGAGGGCCTCAGCGCCGTCGGCGGCATCCAGGAAACCTACTTCATGCCGCACCACGGCGCCCTCAAATGGCGCGCCGAGCCGATGGGGATGGCGAGGGAAGAAAACGGCGAATGGTACATCGTGGCGTATATCGAGGTGAATGACGCGGCGCTGGCAAGTGTCCGCGAGATTCTCAGTATCGACCACTCGCTTCTGGTTCGTCGCGGAACTCAGTTTCGCTCATTTATAGCAATGGATCCATCCCCGATGCGGCACCCGAAAATCGGGAATGAGAGCACCAGTCTAATTTCCATCCCCCCAAAGACAAGGCCATTACTGTGAGTCTGTGGACCAAAGGCGACGAGTTGCAGGCGGTAAAACTCAATTCTTAGCGTTATGCGCTTTGTTGATGCGCTCTACCTGTAACTTAAAACACACTGTTAGAGGAAATATCCATGTCTAATTTGAGCCGGCGCAGTGCGATCTTCTTGGGTTTGTCTGCCACAGCCGGGGCTGCCATGTCGCGCGCGGCGGCCACGCAATCGCAAAATGATGACGTCGAACCAAGTAAATTGTCAGAAGCGGAAGCGGATGTGTTCGGTGGTGATAACCGAAACGCTGTCGAATACTGGAATGATGTAGCCCTTGAGCTGAATGCAAATGACCATACGATTAAGGTCGGTCAAGCCCGTGCGCCAGGACCAGTCGCTTCGGCTAGAGCTTTGGGATTGATCCACACGGTGCTCGCAGACGCTGTGGCTCGCTCATATCCCGATCCACTTTACAAGCCGTTTCTATACACCGTCGCCCTTAAGGAGAAACCGTCATCACCAGCAGCGTTCGTGGGAGGTGCGTGCGCGGCGATTATGTCCCATATATACCAAGGGCCCGAACACGAGACGTTCTTAAGGATGAAGAGGGCCGAGTTTCTTAGGCGAATCGGTCTTGGCAACCGGAGTTCGTGGCAGCTTGGCCAGGTTTTTGGGAGCGATTCTGTTTTTAAAGACAAATGGGACTGGACTGATATATGGGCGCGCATAGACAACCAGAAATTCACCTACACTCCTGGGCCTCAACAACATACAGTCGACCCATTTAATCCGGACCAAGGTTACTACGGTCACAGTTGGGGTGTCGAACCGAAACCGCTAGCTCTGACGCCGGATGAAGTAACGAAGAAGATTGCGCAAGGTGGCTGCGCTCCGTCTGATCCTCCGGCGATCGGAACTCCAGATTACAAAAGAGATTCAAATGACGTTCGGCTCGTCGGCGAATTGCGAGGAGGGATTGAGAACCCACAGCGAACACCGGAGCAAATTGTCCCAGGCTTATTCTGGGCGTACGATGCCCCGCCGTTTATTGGTACGCCGCCGAGACTTTATAATCAGTTCGTTCGCCAAGTTGCACGGCAGGATAAATTGGGTCCGCGTCGACTGGCCCGACTTCTCGCTCTGTGCAACTTGGCGATGTCAGATGCGGGCAACGTGGCATGGCACGCAAAATATTTGCATAAAGTGTGGCGTCCCGTCAGAGGGTTGAATCCTGATCTGCCGAAGCAGCCTAAGAAGGAGGATATCAAGTGGGTGCCACATGGTTCGCCAAAAACAAATCGGTCTGACTTTGCCTTCAATATGCCCTTTGCGGCCGATGCGGAACTGCAGAGCTTGGTATCGGTGGCACTTGAGGGCCAAGAGTCTGCCCAGAGCCTTTTAGCTGGATCTAGCAAAGCTGCCGAGCCGGTCCCCGACGATAACTACAAAGCTGCCGCGTTCACGCCGAACTTTCCAGCTTATCCATCTGGACACGCAACGTTTGGAACAGCGTGTCTAGTGATGCTGCGCAAGGTCAGAGCGGAGAGATTGAAGGATCCAGATTGGATTGGAGTCGATCGGTTTCCGTCCAATGAACTCGATGGCATTGCTGTGGACAATTTCAAGCCGGAGCTTCGTGGGCGTCGTACCGATGATTTTCGTGACATCGAGAAGGCAATTGATGATAACAACCGCAGCAGAGTCTTGTTAGGTGTTCACTGGCAATTCGACGCAGAGGGCGGCAAGGAGGCCGGCCAGAAAGTGGCCGAAGCCATTTATGGACGAGCCTATAGCAAGACATAGACCGAGGGCGGTCTTGTAACAAGTAATTGCAAGCCCGGCAGCCTTGCGCCGGGCTGTGAAGACCACGGACTCCTCGACCGGAAATGCCCTGGTGTTTCACTCAACGCACAAGCACGCCTCTTCGGGGCTAGATTTTCACGTGCGTCACAAGGCTATCGCCCTGTATTGGCAAGGACAAGTAGGATGGCGACTTCGATCTGAATGGCCGTTGCAATGTTGGCACGCCCCAGCTCAGTTGCACCTCCTTTTTTGACACGTGAGCGATGTGTCGGCAACTGCACGTTGATTTCGGGCTTCCGTCCAAGCAGCTCCAACGCAGTCGAGTGAGGCAGAGTGCAAGCAGCTCAAGTTCGTCCGGGCCCCACCGTCTCGAATGGCAATTTGCTCGCACATCGCTCCGAAGACCGGACAGACCGCTGCCGGCCCCATTCTGGTCATTCAATGACCGCCCAGCGTTGCTGCCTTAGGACGATCGGTTCACTTCTTAGCTCTCCCGTCCAAAATGCGGTAAACCTGCATCCGAGAACAGCCAACAGCTTTCGCTATTTCGGTGGGTTTGACCCCGTCGCCGTGGAGTTGGATCACTCGGTGGTAATCTAAGCGCTGCTGACCACCCTTGTAGATGCCATTACGTTTAGCCTGCTCGATGCCGTCACGCTGCCGCTCTTTAATGAGCCGGCGCTCCATTTGGGCGACCATCCCAAGAACCGAAGCACAATGTGGCCCATCTCACCTCTTGTCGAAATGATCTGATCCCCAGAAACTGGACCGTTCAGAATTGGAGTTTTCCGCTGTAGTTTCCCGGCTGGGAGAGGAGCGGAAGCGATGAAAGCATCGAAGTTTTCGGACGCGCAGAAGGCGTTCATTCTGAAGCAGGGAGCGGATGGGTTTCCTGTGGCGGAGATCTGCCGGAGGGCCGGGATCAGCCAGGCGACCTATTTCAACTGGAAGAAGAAATATGACGGGCTGCTGCCGACAGAGATGAAGCGGCTGAAGCAACTCGAGGACGAGAACGGCAAGCTCAGAAAGCTGGTCGCGACCTGTCGCTGGACAAGGAGATGCTGCAGGACGTGATCCGCCGAAAACTGTGAGGCCTGGTCGCAAACGCGAGCTGGTGGCCGATACCTGTGCTGATTGGAACGTGTCGATCCGGCGAGCGTGCCGTGTTCTGGAGTTCGACACCTCGACCTATCACTACAAGTCCCGCCGCCGTGACCAGGCCGGCCTCGAAGCTCGGATCAAAGACATCTGCGCGACGCGGGTTCGCTATGGCTACCGGCGCGTGCACGTGATGCTCACGCGGGAGGGCTGGGACATCAACATGAAGCGGACCTATCGCATTTACAGGGACTTGGGCCTTCAACTGAGGAACAAGACGCCGAAGCGCCGGGTGAAGGCGAAGCTGCGAGACGATCGCCAGCCAGCCGTCGAACCCAACGACGTCTGGGCGATGGACTTCGTTCACGACCAGCTCGCGACGGGCAAGAAGATCCGGGTCCTGACGGTCGTAGATACGTTCTCACGCTACGTGCCGGTGCTCGACCCACGCTTCAGTTACCGCGCCGAGGATGTGGTCAGGATGCTGGAACAGGTCTGCCCCAAGATCGGCTATCCAAAGACGATCCGGGTCGATCAAGGCTCGGAGTTCGTCTCCCGCGACCTCGACCTGTGGGCCTACACCAGGGGCGTCACGCTCGACTTCTCGCGACCGGGAAAGCCAACGGACAACGCTTACATCGAAGGCTTCAACGGCCGCTTCAGGGCGGAATGTTTGAACGCCCACTGGTTCCTGACGCTTGCCGACGCGGCCGAAAAGTTGGAGGATTGGCGCAGATACTACAACGAGGTGCGCCCACATGGCGCAATCGGGCACAAGGTTCCGATCTCGTTGATCAATCCCGATGGCGCCGTCAGCCCGCCATCGTGAAACAGCCGGAAAACTCCACCTTCCGGCGGTCCAAAGAATGGTATCGGATCAAAAACGGTCGAGGCTCTAATCGCAGCTGGATGACAGTTCAGTGGCAGGTCAGAAACGTGCGGGTCAAGGACAGTGACGAACGCTCCCTTCTGTTCACACTCGTAGATTAGATTTAGGACGTCGCGTGTATCGCGGCCGAGGCGATCCAGCCTTGTGACCACAAGTTCATCACCTGGCCGTAGGAAGTCCAAAACAGTCGCCAACTCGGTACGCCCGTCGCGACTGCCACCCGACACCTTCTCGGAACGGACAATTTCGCAGCCCTCAGCCTTCAGCTTTGCATGCTGGCTTTCGAGATCTTGATCAATTGTGCTGACGCGAGCGTAACCAATGCGAGCCATAGCCTGTCACCTCAAGGTTTAGGCTCAACGCTACCTTGTCACAAATAGTCGATGTCAACCCAGATGTTACGCTGACGCATCGCCGGCTGGTTACGTCACCCAGGGGTATACCCACATGATCGCTAGACGTCTGCACCGGCGGGTGAAGACGGTCCGACAACGATCAACTCGCTTGGATGTGGGCGAACATCGTCCGCGACAGGACCCTTGTGGTTCTGGCCAATCCGGAATGTCACACGGTCACCTACATTTAGAGATTCCAGCTCCACCCTAGCTGCCAAATTACTTCGGTGAAAGAAATAGTCATGACCGGCAGAGTCAGTAAGGAAAGCGAACGATTTATCGGGAAATACACTCTTTATCCAACCCGGCTGGCTCGGTTCCTCGGCAGCCAATTGACTGCCCACCATCGCAATTTCACCGGCGGCTGGCCGCCCCTCTCGTTCGACTATCGTGAAACGGACCTCATTCCCAGGTATCGCAAAGGTGAGGGCGTGAGGAAAGGCCGAGAAGTGGAAGAAAACCCTCTTGTCGCCCTCGAAGCGAATGAACCCGTAGCGTTTGGGGACGTTCACCCTGTCGATAGAGCCTGTGCAGATCGTCCCGATTCGCTGCAATAGGGCGAGGTCCCCAGTCGCGTCACCGCGAGATGAAAACGGAAGCTTGATATTTGCAACGGGATTGAACCTAATATCCTCTATATCAGCATAGCATCGCTGCACTTCCGGCAGCAGGCTGCTTAGAGAGAGTTGATCGGCCAGTTGGGAAAGTACGCCAAGAGTACGCTTCCCGGTCGAAACAATTCGCTCATCTAACAATTCGTCAGGTACGCTACGAAATCGCGTCAGAACATCTTGGCAAGCAGATAGACTGTCCGAATAGCGCCCTTCGTCAAAGAATGCGGAAGCTTTCCTGAGTGCCACCTGACACCAAGTGTCGTAAGCGACACGCTGTTGCCTAGTCGAGACGTCTGGATTATGGAACACGCGCTGCAGGCGGCCGTCGGCCTCTGCATTGTGCCCAAGAAACATCTCCACGCGTGCCAGTTCCACGAGGACGGCGGCGGAATCCGGGTCAAGCCCCTCGGCCACCAAAAGCTGCTCGCGGGCTCCATCTGGATCATGTGCGGCTCTCAGCAGGAAGCCAGCATACCAGTAGCGTGTCGGAGCGGATCGGGGCTCGAACACTATCGCACTCTGATACGCGTCGGCGGCAGCAGCAGGATTATCTGTGTGCGCGTGCACCCATGCCTCAACCCGGTACACCTCATAAAAGGCAGGGTCGAGTTCTTTTGCTCGCTCCACTAGGTTCAGCGCCTTCTCCCTGTCGTTGGAGTAAACACTCCCTAGCGCTTCCGATAGTAGCTTGGCAGTTATCGCGTCAGCTTGATTGCGACACGCAATCACACGGGGATTGTATTTATTGGCTCCTCGTTCTGCTTGCAGCCTTTCGTACTGCGTCGAGACGTCACGCATTCGCTGCTTGAAAATAGCATCCTCCACCGCGTTCGGCGGATGGTTGCGGAGTATGAACAAACGGGGAAGCTCATTCAGTTGAAAGACCGTTTCAGATCCAGCCTCCGTTAACGTGCTGGACATTTGAAGAATATTCGCCGATTGAAGTCCCGCGAGCGCCTCTTGCAGGCGATCTCCAGAAATCTCGGTCAAATAAGATATGAGCGGAAGTGATTGCTTTCCCGGAACCGCAATCATAGCTTTGCAGACCGTCTTTCCGTCAGCTGTCAGGAATTCGTAGACGTTGGAAAGGCAAAAATCCAAGAAGATCTTCGGATTGGCCAGCGCTTGTTCCGGCCGCTTCCCACATTGGACGCTAGACACGAACCATTTTATGAAGCCCGGGTTCAATTTCATCTGTTGCACGTATTTCTTCAGGCTTTCATTTTTCGCCTTATAGATATCCGGAACCCGGCGAACCTTGGCCGTTAACCTGAGGAGTTGCACGGCCTCTTGGCTATTGAGTCCGCCCAATTTAAATGGATAGCTCATCTCACCGATCCCGACACGTGACGTCGCCAAGATCTTGCTGTTGCCGCTAGATTTTCTGATGAAACGCGTGAGGAGCGGATCAAGCACGGTCTCCAAATTGTCGAGAACCAGCAGAATCTTGAAGGTGTTGAGATAGGAGGCCACTTCGTCGAGTATTGCCTCATCGGATCCGACGCCCCCCAAGACATCAGACGCCGATCTAATCAACCCAAGCGAGTTTTGAATAGCGCCATCAATGGTCTGAATATCATTGAGCGTGAGAACCGTGCGCTTGGCGGTGGTCCACACGATCGCTTCGAAGCCTGCGGTTTCGTCGTCTAATAGATCGTAAGCCACTCTCAAAGCGAGGGCAGTCTTGCCGAAGCCGCCCTCTCCAACCACAGTCACCACAGGCCAATTGCTCTTGCAGGCCGCGAGAAGCTCGCTTGTCTCCTGCTCTCGCCCCAGAAAACCCGTTTCATCATAGTCAGGCAATGGCAAATTATGCGGGATACGATCGACCTGTTGATCGGCCTGCGAGATGTCGACCGAGTAAACAAAGTTAGGATTTTCTCTAACACGCTCCTCAAATTCGATGACGCGAGGGAATAAGGCCTTCGGGTAAGAGTGTAGTTGCTTAACAAATATATCAACGGTAGAGTAATCAGCAAATTGAAGTGGTCGAGCGTGCATAACGCGATTCCGAATCGGGATCAGACGGTCGAGTTCAGTTGAATTTACATTGACAAATTTGGCGATCGCCGGGTCCAGTGATGCTTTGTGCGCACGCAGAATTTGCGCCGAATCGGCGAAGTCCAGATACTCATAAATGTCGTCGTCGTCGGCCGCGCCGTCTCGAGCGGCCCGATCTCGCAACTTGGCCAAGGTATCTGCAGGGAAAATCGCCTCGATGGCCGTTGATGAACCCAACTGAAACCTCACAAGCGCGCGCAAGTCAGCATCGATCGCTGTGATGAGTCCATAGAGCGTTAGCCTGACGAGGTTGAAACTCAAATGCCGCTCCTGATTTGGATGTCATCCACACTATACGTGACGTAAGCCGACAAGGGCTGTCGTAGCAGGACATGGCACGACTGCCGGAATACAAATGCCCGGCTCTCGCAGCCTGTTCGTGCCATCCACCCCCTCCACTAGGATCTAAATAGTTACCGAAACGCCGAGATATGAGAACTTCGCGCGAGATTGCTTGATGAAAAGAACCCGCCACACTCGCTCCGTCTGGAGCAGCCTTTGCACTCATCGACGTACTCGTTTTTCCAATCGCTGATCGACCGCTTTGCGTACTTATGTATCGATCCGTCGAGGAGGCAGAGCTGGTGGTTGTAAACTGAAACGTTGATCCTGGCCGCAGCCAGATATTGCACGGCCGCCCGCAGCTGACTCCGATAGTCGTACGGGTCCATCCAGAGCTTATCCATGTTTGCTCTCGTGTACCCGGTGATCTCAAGCCCCATAAACGTCACGTGATCAACAAAAGTCAGGTTTCTGAAGATGAAATCCGACAGGTCGGCGAGACCTTGATAGGTCTGCTTGTGAACGACAACTCGTATCTCGACCTCAGCACCAACGGACTTAAGGTTCATGATTCCGCGGATTGTTTCGTCAAAAGCGCCCTTGGACTGAACCACGTAATCGTGAACTTCCGGGTCGGCGGAATAGATCGGTATGCCGACCGAAAGGCGGCGATGTCCAATTGCTTGATACCGCTCAGCAAACGCCTTGTCCTTAAATGTCCGGCCGTTGGAAAGAATATGAATTGGCGTCGTAGGAAGGTGGTCACGAGCCGAGGACAAAATGTCAAAAAAGTCCTCACCCACCAGCGTTGGCTCACCGCCAGTGATCCCGAGAAACGGGGTCGTTGCGGGCAGCAGGGGCAGCACATCCAAAATCTCCCGCGCCAACCAGCGATCGTCAACGTCTTTGGGTGGCTGGGAGCACATCAAGCACAGGTGGTTGCACCGCTCCGTTACGAGGAAATAGTTCGCGTTGGCATCCTTTCTGAACAGGACACGCACTGCCTTCCGATCCGGCACAAAGCGGATAACGTCTCCCTCGCTGAGGTAGTCGAACTCGTGGGGCAGAACGACTAGTCGTCGGTCTGAAAACAGTCGCTCAGCCTCCGGCCGATGCTCCTCAAAGGTGACAACCCACTGGCATTCAGGATGAAACGCCTGCCCCTTGAAAAGATACGCATCATGCTCCGGGTTGGACGCTTGATCAGCTTGACCCGTCACGAGCCTAAGAGCCACTCGCTGTGAAAAATCACCGACGCTTGCTGACGCAGCGAAGCCACTCAGTCGCAACATCCTAATTCGCCCAACTTAGAAAGAGTTCTCGGGCGGTAACGTCCTTCTCCATGAGGTCGATCAGCCTCTTGAAGATCGACATATTGCGATTGCAGAATCCCGAGCGCGTTTTGAGGCCAACAAAGTCGCCCTGCGTTGCGGTATGGAACACCGGATCGGAGCCACAGAACGGTTCATAAGCGCAGTCGGCGCACATCGGTACGGAGCCTGCAAAAGACTGCTCGATAGGATCGAGGAGAGCGTCGGACCCGAAAATCTCAGCGTAGTTGTTTTCGTGGACATTCCCGAGCAGAAATGTCTTGTCGCCCATTTCGGCCAACATTCGCGCTTCGTCGGACGCGTAGACGCTGGCGTCATAGTTGTAGACAACGGCGGAGATGCCAATGCCTGCCGGGCTCATCAGGTCCACATATCCCGGCTCGAAAGGCGTGAGCATCTTTGTGAGGATGGTGGCTGCGTAAAATTCCTTGAAAGGAATGCCGTTCCGATTCAGTTCCAGGATGTAGTTCAGCCCATCAAAATAGAAGTCGAGCCAGCGGTCCACATCATAGGCGGCGTATGACTTCGTCTTGACCGCAAAACCGTACGGAGAAAGTGGCCGAAGAAATGTTCCGGGGAAATCTAGCCGGACATATTCGTCAATGATCTCGCGTACCAGTGGAAGGCTGGCTTTGGTCGTCGTCATAAGTGCGCTGACGCGTTCATGGCCGAGGGCCAGTCTGGCCTTGTGGATACCTGCCACAGCCAATTCATAGCTGTTTTTTCCCGGGCGCGGTCGATTGGCATTGTGAAGAGTGGCCGGACCATCAAGCGACGTAGAAATTAGGACGCTGTGCTCGCGGCAAAACTCCAAGATTTCGTCCGTAACGACAGCGAGGTTCGTCGTAATAACGAACTGCAGCGACCGCCCGGCGACTTTGTTGATCGCTTCAGCCCGATGCACGACGTGTTGGATCAATGGGAAGTTCAAAAGCGGCTCGCCACCCTGGAACTCGATCTTGATAGCCGGGCTTGGAGATTGAAAAATGAGTCCCAAGGCCTTCTCGGCTGTCTCCTCGGTCATATCGAAGGCTGATCGATCTTCGCTTTGACGAGATACCTGACAGTAAGGGCAAGAGTGCTCGCACCGCAAAGACACGACCATTATGTGAAGCGATGTGAAGTTCTCCAGCCTTTTTGCTTTAGTCCGAACCTTCAGCGCCAGCAGCTCCTTGCCGATATTGGAGGATGCATCAAAGAGGAATTGCCTGCTGCGCAGGCGGGAGTAGGCGGGGTGTGTGCTGGGAAGCTCGTGCCTGACAAACGAGGCCAGCACGGCGCGCGGCAATACCAGATATTCGCCCGCTTGGTTGGTCAGCACATACCGCTCGTCGTCCAACTGGGAAAAACGGAAGTACGCGAGCTGATAAATGTCGTCCAACGGTCGTTGGAACTCAGTTGCCGGAGCAAACTTAGTCATCGGACTGCAGGCCCGATCTGGAAAACGCAAGCGCCAGTATCGCGTTTCTAACAGTGGCGGTTTCGGCGGCGATGCTGCTACGCAGGTCCTGATCCAAGACCTCTAGCCGCAGTCTTTCTACCGCTGCGTCGGCCGAAGTTCGCGCGGCCGCCTTGCTGAAGTTGATCGTGCATACTGCGAAGCCGCCCTCGATCGTGATCTCAACCGCAGCGTTTCCGGTTACCCGATACGCTGCGCGCTTTACACAGTCGAGGCTGAAGACTGACAGATCAAACTTGACTTGGGCAGTCTGGACGAGCTCGCTCTCGCGAGAGGTGTCCGCCATCAACAATAGCTGTAGCCAGAGCAGTGAGACCCGTGACTAGCATGGCTCGAATGGCTGGTGTGGTACGCCATGATAACGTCCGTACCATTTGAGCGGTCTAGCACCTCACCGTAGCCGAGGTCCGCCGGGACAGTGCCAGCTTCAGCGAGCTTGGTCGAAGGCTGATTTGCCGATTCGACAAGGACTGCAGCCTGAACTTGGCCGCCGAGAATCATCGTGGCCGACAAGGCCATTGGTGACAGGAAATTGCGTTTCGACATTATTCAAACCCCCGTTTGTACAGAATCATTAGCAAAACGCGCCAAGCCGGACAAGTACCGATTGTGGAGAAATGCTTAAGGGACCACTAATGTTCCGGGCCAAATACTTGTATTGTGGAGTTGACGGGTTTCCGTCTTCTGAGCCCAATCGATCGCAGAAGCGGCCCGACGATGCTCTTGTGCAGCCGCTTCGGCTGCCGCCAGGAAGCGCTCGGATTTCAGCCCGAGAAAGCTGTTCGGAAGGTTTGGTTCTGGGCCATTGGCGATCTCCGCTTGATGGGGTTCGCCGCAACGCGGACCATAGTCCTACATGCCACGCTGCCTGACAAGTGCAGCTCCTGGCCTACTCTCACAGGAGCGATAGGGCCAGGCGCCAAGCGCCACCATCAGGAGGGAAGCGGTCATGCCGACCATGTCTCGCGCCTGTAGCGTCGCGGGCGCCGCATCAAGGAAGCGGGCTACAGCGCTGCGGCCTGATACTGGACTCCCGGCTTCAGACGATGCATTCTCGCCTCGGGGAAGGGATCATGGGCAATTCTGTTCATGCCAGGAGGTTGCAGAGGCGACGGCCTTGGTGGCGCTCGCTTTTCCGCTATCGTCTCGCCGCCGTTCTGGTGATGCTCGGGGCGACTTCCGCGGGCTATCTTGCAGTCGGCGACGATCGGCACGAGCTGCCGCGCGTTCACCATGGCGGCGATTCGTCGGCCAGCAACGCGGCTGTCCGCGAGGCGGGCTGCGATATCAAGGGCAACATTAACGAGCGCGGCGAGCATATCTACCATATGCCGGGGCAGGAATATTACTCTGCTACGCGCGTCAACCCAGCTCGAGGAGAGCGCTGGTTCTGCTCACAATGGGAAGCGTGGTGGGCGGGCTGGCGGAAAGCGAAAGTGTAGCGATTGCCTTTAGACTACACCTTCAGTTGCTCGATGCGCGTGCTCTTTATTGGAAGTTCGAACATCGCGCCGCCCGCGACAATTTCCGATTGCTTTTCGATCGTGCTCCAAAGGGCGAGTAGCCGCTCCATTTGCTTGAGGACCGGAGCCTTGTAGAGGCCCTTCGAAAGAAAAAACCCGACGAGCCGAGAGCTTCGAAATGCAGCATATTCGACCTTGTTCCGGGTAATGCGTCGATCGCCAGAGATGACGATCCAACGCCCCTCCGTGCTCAGCTGGCCGATCCAGGCCACATCCGCGCCGATCCATTCTCGGGCGCAAATGGCGCCGCCTTGGCCATCTCGGCAGATCGTCGAGTAGTCGGGCCAATGCCTTCCAAGCAGGAATGCAGCCAGAGCGACGCGGCAAAGCCCATCGGGACGCGCCAGCCTAGGTCTTCCTCCCCCCGCTGCATGCCAGACGTATTGTCCTTGGGCATCGCGCCGATCCATCGGCGAGGCGTCAGTTCGTCTCGCCGACGATACTGTCATAGTCGCGGCCGATCAGTAGCAGCACGAAGCCGCAGGGCACTGTCACGCTGGTGAGGGCAATAAGGCCGAGCCATCCATAGTCCGGCTTCGCAAAATAGTAGTACCAGCTAATCGCCTGCACCAGCGGAGACACGATCAACATCCAAGCACCCCATATGCCATCCGTGTTGAGCCGGATCGTTGTCGTCGCCCGATAGCTGATTGCCATACGTATGCCCTCCCGTTCCTCAAAAGGCAGCTTCGCGCCGGTTGAGCGCGAACGCAAGCGCCGGCCCGGCTACGGCTTTGCGAGCCTCACGCCGGCGCCTCCTCCATTCTGCGGAATGAGCTCAACCCCGGCAGCCTCCAGAGCGGCCTGCAGGTCGACCAACGTGCGGTCGTATGGCGTCCGCTTGCCAGCTTCGAAATTGGCAATGGTCGTCTTGGCCACCTGGGAGGCCGCTGCCAGCTGATCCTGCGACCATCCAACAAGCGCCCGGGCTGCCCGGCATTGAGATGGCGAAATTGTCATTTTAGTTAAACCTTACATTAAAGTGCGACTGTACGATACGTGCAGCCTTATACCATTAGTGCAACGTTATCGCAAATGCAGACCCAAATGCCTAACACCCCTCTTCTGGAGGCCGGCGAAGCTATGGCCGCTGCCTTCCCTTAGAAGATTTTCCCGCGCCCTGCTCGGTGCCATCGCCTCTATTCCGGGCATAAGAGGCGCGGCCGCGGCGCATGTCTCGCCGCAACCGGCGCCTCTGCCCTCCCAGGAGGAACTGCTGCAAGCCTACAGTGAGTGGCTGTTCTTCGAACGTCTGCTGCTTATGCGCGACATCTACCCTGGCGAGCGCAACCCCTACCGCCAAACAGCCCTCGTGCCCTGCAACACTCTTGCGGCGCATTACCATTTCCCGCTACGATGACCGAGAGTTATAGCCCGACATGGGAAACGGTGCCCTCGCCAGCCACGCGTGCGCTGCTCGTCTTGCAGACTGTCGGCGTTGACTTCAGGCCGCTGAGTGAACGGCAATGATCTTTCGTTCAGAAGGAAACTGCCATGCGAACGACCGAACGTGATCGACCGCCTTCCGGCTGGTTTGTGGTCGACGTGATGCGCCGCGAAGCCCGGAAGTGGGACTGGGCGGCGCTTGTCACCGATACGCATCCTGACGACGATCTAGAAGCTCGGATCTTTGCGAAGCAGTGCTGGGTCCCCATTCCCGGCAAGCACCGAAACCGAGATGCGGCTTGGGATATGTTCGAGGCGATGTCAGCCACGCGGCACTGACTGACTTTCATTCCGCAGAAGAGAAACGAACAGCCCGCTGCTGCTGGTGGCGGGTTTTTCATGTCGCGTTTCATGTCGCGTCCATCAGCCGCGCATCAGTAAAAACCGTCGGAAACCAAGGATACTCAGTTGCTACATGGTGTAACATGAGCTGAATATTACAGAAACAAGTGGTGCCCAGGGGCAAGTAGGAAATGTCTGTGCTTTCAGATCTTACCACGCACATGGCCTGCGGACAACCAACAGAAATACCAACAATATATTCTGGTGGGTTATTTCATTCCTCCCGGAATGTCCGACTGATTTGGTCCGACAGCGGCTTCACGAAATAGGAAAGCGCCGTACGCTCGCCCGTCTGGACCATTGCTTCGGCCGGCATACCGGGCACGAGCGTCAGGCCCTTGAGCTTCGTCAGTTCCGCCTGCGGAACCGACAGGCGCACCAGGTAGTACGAAATGCCGTTTTTTTCATCCGTCGCCAGATCCGCTGCGATCCGGCTGACATATCCGTTCAATATCGGCGTGGTTCTCAGATTGAAGGCTGACATCCGCAGCACGGCCTTGTGACCAAGCTGGATTTGGTCGATGTCCTTCGGGGTGATTCGTACTTCAAGCGCAAGATCGTCGCCTTCCGGCACGATTAGCATGATCGGATCGGCGGGCGTAATCACTCCGCCGACCGTATGAACTGCGAGTTGTTGAATGGTGCCTGACTGCGGCGCGACGATATCGATCCGCCGCAGTTCCTGTTCAACCGCCACCTTGCGCTCAACATACTCCCCGACCTGCGCCTGAACCTCTCTGAGCTCCTGGCCCACTTCCGACTTGAAATCCTGATCGATCTGCGGGATCTGCAGGCGCGTTTCGGCTATGCGGGCTGCCGTCTGTGCCTGATCTGCGATCTTCTCACCGCGTTCGCCACCGAAAGTGGCAACCTGGATCTTCAGGCTGTTCAACCGTTGGTCCGAGACAATGCCTTGGTTGCGCAGCCCACTTAGAACAGCAATTTCCTTTTGGAGAACCTGGATCATTTTTTCACAAGCAATTTCCTGCGCCTTGAGTCCTTCGATCTGGTGGTGATATTGAGTAATGCGTTCCGCCAATTGCGCCTGCTTCCCGTCGCGGGATTGCCTGCGGAATTCGAACAGCAACGTCTCGCTATCTATTGCCGAAGCTACGTCCGGAACATCTCTTCGGGCGAGTAGCCAGTCCGGGAAGGCGATTTCCGCGAGATCGTCACGCTCAGCATCGAGTCTTGCCAGGTAGGCGGCCAGCTCATCGAGCCGCTTGGTGACTATGGCGAGATTAGCGCGCGTCTGGGTGGCATCGAGCCGCATGAGGATGTCGCCGGCTTTTACTTTATCGCCTTCGCGCACAAGGATTTCTCCCACCACCCCGCCAGTCGGGTGCTGCACCTTCTTGACATAGGAAACGACGACAAAGTGTCCGGACGCTACAACCGCACCGGAGAGATTCGTGAAGTTCGCCCAGGCTCCGGCTCCTCCCACAAAGATCACGCTCGCCAGAAGGCCCGCCACCAGGTGGCGGCGAATGGAGCTTGAAACGTCATTGTTCTGATCAATGCCGGACACCGGTATCCTCCATGTCAGCGCGCTCTGCCACGTTATCCTGCGTAGACTCGATGGCCTTCAGGACTTTGGAAGGCGCACCGAATGATCGCTGCCGTCCACCTTCCATCACCAACACCAAATCCACGGCGCGGATGACGCTCGGCTGATGGCAGACAACAACCGCAATGCCCTTGCGCTCGCGCACGGAGGCGATCGCCTTAGCGACTGCAGCTTCGCCTTCCGCGTCGAGATGGATATTGGGTTCATCCAGCACAACAAGGAAAGGGTCTCGATAAAGGGCACGGGCAAGACCGATAAGCTGGCGCTGCCCGGCGGAAAGTGCCGATCCGACCTCACCAATCGGAGTTTCGTATCCGTGCTCAAATCGGAGGATCAGTTCGTGCGTGCCCGCTGCTTTCGCCGCGGCGACCATAGCCTCAGGGTCAGGATCATGTTCAAAACGAGCAATGTTTTCGGCAATGGTGCCGTCGAACAGTTCAACACCTTGTGGTAGATAGCCGATATGACGGCCTAGTGCTTCCCGGTCCCATTGTTCGAGGCTTGCGCTGTCAATGCGAACCTTCCCGGCGACCGGCGTCCATGCGCCGACGATGGCGCGCGAGAGTGTCGACTTGCCCGAACCCGATGGACCGATGACCCCGAGTGCGCTTCCCGCCTGAATGGCAAACGCAATGCCGGTCACGGTCGGCTTGCTTTCGCCGGGCGGAACGATTGTCACGCCTTCCAAGCGCAGTTCGCGTTCAGGTGCAGGCATAGGCACAACAGGAGCGATTTCAGGAACCCTTTCCAAGAGGTCCTCCAGCCGCGCCCAACTCTGGCGCGCAATGAGGAAGGGTTTCCAGCTTGAAATGACCAGATCGACCGGAGCCAGCGCACGCCCCATCATGATCGAACTGACAATCATGACCCCGGCCGTAGCCTCTTCCCTGACGACAAGGTACGCACCGACGGTAAGAATGGCCGATTGCACCTGCAGGCGCAAGTCGGCATTACATCGCGCTGCTTGCAGCAGGCCATTGCGTGCCATGTTGTGGGCAACGGTATCGCTTATCGGCCCTTGCGAGAGAGTGTTGGCAAGGAGTGTCAGAGATGTGAGACCGACCGCCCCGATAAGTGCCGTCATGCCGATCCAGAAATGAAGGAGGAAGCAAATGCCAAGATAAAACAGCATCCATGGCAGATCAAAGAACGCTGTCGGACCGTTTCCACCTAAGAAGCCGCGAACATTGTCGAGATCGCGAAGCGGCTGCAAGCCGTCGCCCGGCATGCGCGTTGAAAGCGGAAGGCGAACGATCGCATCGTGAACGCGTCCGGAAAACTGTCCATCGAAACGCTCGCCAATCCGCAGCAGCACGCGGGCGCGCAAAATGTCGAGCAGGCATTGGAACGCATAAAGCCCCGCAGCAAGCACGACGAGCCCCACTAGAGTGGATACGCTGCCACTTGCCAGAACGCGGTCATAGACCTGAAGCATGAACAGCGGCGAGATGAGCGCAAGCACGTTGACCACGCCGCTGATCAACACAATGCCCCAAATCGCGGAAGTCAGAGGGAAGGGTCTCAAAGCTGAATCCTTTAAGGAATGGTTGTCACGTAAGTCTCCGGAGGCTGGCGACCCAGCTCCCTATATTGCTCCCCGACCGGCAACCGACTGCATCCGCTACCTGGTTCAGGATCAGTGCTCCCGCCGAATATGTTTGGTCCCAGCATTTAATGGAGCGGGTCAACAACACCGTCCGGCTGAAAGTTTGGAAGGGATTCATCGTGGTCGGCCGCAAGGGCCCGAACAGGCGAATCCGCCTCCACACCTTCAGGGAGATTTCGGTGCACGACCAGCGCGACGCGCAGGGCTTCGTCACTGTACACGCTGACTGCTCTCGGGCGCCCCGGCCCATGGCAAGTAGCGGAAACGGGAAAGCGCCCGCCCAGGGGGGCGGGGCGGGCGCGGTTCCGTATGGGTTTTCTGGATCAAACGAAGGTGAAGTCGGACGCGGTCAGGCCCAGGTCTGCCACGGTGACCACACCGCCCAGGTGGGCGAACTCGTGCGCGCTGCCGTCGGCGGTGACATAGGCCAGAGTTGCGAGTCTGTCGGTGTAGCTGCTTTGGTAGACAATGATGTCGCCGGCGTGCTCGCCGGAGATCGCACTCGCCGCCTCATTAGCAGAGTTGAAAGATTCGCCAGTGATCACCACGACGTGTTCGCCGTTCGCACCCGAGGCCGCACCGCTGTAGAAGCTGCTCACCGGGTAGCCGGACTGTATGCTGGCGTTGTTGACGAAGTTCGCGCCAAAACCATCGTTGTAGAGGCCCACCGCATCGAAGGCGAACTTGTCCTCCGCCGGGTTGAAATCGGTGATAGTGGTAATGTCCGACGTCGACCCGACAACCCCAGGCACCGGATTGTGGAACTGGAACACGAACGTGTCACTGTCGCTGCCCCCGGTCAACGTGTCCTGGCCGTCACCCACGTAGAGGACATCCTGGCCGGGTCCGCCGCTGAGCCTGTCATTGTCCTCACCGGAGACGCGCGCGTTGAAGCGGCCGTTGTCGCCGGAGAGATCGTCCCAGCCATCTCCGCCGAAGATGCGGTCGTTACCCTTGCCGCCGATGGCTCGGTCACTGCCCGCGCCACCCGAGATCTCGTCGTTGCCGCCACGACCGTCAAGCCAGTCACCGCCCTGGTAACCCTCGATCCAGTCAACACCCTCGGTGCCGAGGAGTGTTTCGGAACTCGGGCCACCTTCGATAATCTTTGCCATTGAAAATACTCCTAATGATGCCCCTGCCTGAGTCGTTCATATTCGTCATCGGACAATTGGAGAAATCGATTGCTTGGATAGGCATACATTTACGAAATGGATGCATTCTCGTTCACTTCGCCCTTCTGCTGAGCAGTTGCGGGCTCGCAGGCGGCGGGGACACGCCCCAGGCAATCGGCCCGAACATTCACACTCAAAGAACGGTCCAGGAAAACTTGGCAACCGGTCGTCCTGGTTGGGCCGCCCTCGGAAGAACGGGCATGGGGCTGTGTTGCCGAGTCGCGCCGGCACTGCCCATTGCGAGCAATGGAACGTTAGGGAGCGCGTTCGCGCGAGCCGAGATCGGAACCGACAGGCGCACCAGGTAGTACGAAATGCCGGGTTCACCAGGATTTCTCCGACCACCCCGCCAGTCGGGTGCTGTATCTTCTCACTAGGAAACGACGACAAAGTGTCCGGACGCTACAACCGCACCGGAGAGATTCGTGAAGGTCGGTCGCCCAGGCTCCGGCTCCTCCCACAAAGATCACGCTCGCCAGAAGGCCCGCCACAAGGTGCCGGCGAATGGACTCGAAACGTCATTGTTCTGATGAATGCCGGACACCGGGATCCTCCATGTCAGCGCGCTCTGCCACGTGATCCTGTGTAGACTGGATGGCCTTCAGGACTTTGGAACGCGCACCGAATGATCGCTGCCGTCCACCTTCCATCACCAACACCAAATCGACGGCGCGGATGGCGCTCGGCCGATGGGCGACGACAACCGCAATGCCCTTGCGCTCGCGCACGGAGGCGATCGCATTAACGACTGCAGCTTCGCCTTCCGCGTCGAGATGGGCATTGGGTTCATCCAGCACGACAAGGAAAGGGTCTCGATAAAGGGCCCGGGCAAGACCGATAAGCTGACGCTGCCCGGCGGAAAGTGCCGATCCGGCCTCACCAATCGGAGTTTCGTATCCGTGCTCAAATCGGAGGATCAGTTCGTGCGTGCCCGCTGCTTTCGCCGCGTCGACAATAGCCTCAGGGTCAGGATCATCTTCAAAACGAGCGATGTTTTCGGCAATGGTGCCATCGAACAATTCAACACCTTGTGGCAGATAGCCGATGTGACGGCCTAGTGCTTCCCGGTCCCATTGATCGAGGCTTGCGCTGTCGATGCGAACCTTCCCGGCGACCGGCGTCCATGCGCCGACGATGGCGCGCGAGAGTGTCGACTTGCCCGAGCCCGACGGGCCGATGACCCCGAGTGCGCTTCCCGCCTGAATGGCAAACGCAAGGCCGGTCACGGTCGGCTTGCTTTCGCCGGGCGGAACGATTGTCACGCTTTCGAGGCGCAGTTCGCGTTCAGGTGCAGGCATTAGCATAACAGGAGCGGTTTCAGGAACCTTTTCCAAGAGGTCCTCCAGCCGCGCCCAACCCTGGCGCGCCATGAGGAAGGGTTTCCAGCTTGAAATGGCGAGGTCGACCGGAGCCAGCGCACGCCCCATCATGATCGAACTGGCAATCATGACCCCGGCCGTAGCCTCTTCCCTGACGACAAGGTACGCACCGACGGCAAGAATGGCCGATTGCAGCAGCACGCGCAGCGACTTTGAAATGGCACCCAGCCCACCTGCCACATCCCCAGCTTTCCGGTTGGCGGCCAGACACTTGGCATTGGCCTTTTGCCATCGGGCAGCGATCCGCTTTCCAAGACCGAGAGCTTGCACGACCTCGGCATTGCAACGCGCTGCTTGCAGCAGACCATTGCGTGCCATGTTGTGGGCAACGGTATCGCTTATCGGCCCTTGCGAGAGAGTGTTGGCAAGGAGTGTCAGAGATGTGAGAC